>CAYOYS010000030.1:0-13518 GCA_964408255.1 uncultured Christensenellaceae bacterium
AATTTATCTGTAATATTATTGCGTTCTTTCAGCGTATTCGCAAGGACATACCACGGTTTGTGTTATTCTTATTTGGTATTTTTGGGCATTGACAAAAGCTCGGCTAAAGCCGACAACGCTTCGCCATATCCTTCGAAGCCCATGCCGCATACGCGCTTAAAAGCGTACTCGCCGACAAAACTCTTTTTACGGTACTCCTCTCTATTTTCGATGTCTGTAAGATGTACTTCGACAGTGGGCAGATTGACCGCCTTAAGCGCGTCGAGAATCGCAATGCTCGTATGCGTATATGCGGCAGCGTTAAGGATAATGCCGTCAAAGCGCTTATACGCCGCCTGTATCGCATCGATTATTTTGCCTTCGTGATTAAACTGCACAATCTTGACGAAAACATTTGCTTTTGCCGCATATTCTTTGATGTATTTTATTAAATCTTTATAGGTCTTTTCCCCATACAAATTTTGCTCTCTAATCCCAAGCATATTAAGGTTCGGCCCGTTAATAACTAAAATATTCATTGATTTTCTCCTCAATTTGGTTAACACATTCCTCAATGTTTTCCTCAGATACCGTTATGTTGGCAAAACTTTCGTATATCGGTTTTCTGACCTCGTACATTTTTTTGAGCGCGGTGATATCCTTGGATAACGGCCGCCCCCTCGACTCAAGATTCTCAAGCTTTCTTTTGACATATATAATCAGCCCGTTTTGCCTAAGCGCGTTGCGGTTTTCTGCTTTCAGCACCGCGCCCCCTCCCGTTGCAATCACTTGTCCCGTCGCTTGCCCCAAGTCGGCTATTATCTTGCTTTCGAGTGTCCTAAAGTATTCCTCGCCCTCGGTATAGAATATCTCCTCTATGCTTTTGCCCATATGCTCTGTAATAAGTCTGTCCGTATCAACGAACTTTCGATTAGTTCGGGAAGCAAGCAGTCTGCCCTTTGTCGATTTGCCCGACGAGGGCATTCCTATTAAGACGAGATTGCTTATGTTTTTTTTGAGTTTGAGGAATACATTCTCGATAATGTCGTCATTTATCCACTCATTGAAGAACAAATCCCTTGCATATTTCGCCTGTGCCACAAGTAACCTAAGTCCCTTTGCTGTGCGAATCCCTCTATGCTCTGCCTGCATAGCAAGAGCCGTTCTCAACGGGTTGTATATTACCTCTACGACACCCTCTATGGCGGGCAAAAGCGTTAAGTCGATAATGCTTTTGCCATTGTCGGGAAACATCCCTACCGGCGTGGTGTTAATGATTATTTCGGCGTCTTTGTGCAAGATGTGATAATTGGTATAATCAACGCGTCCCGTTCGACTGACAACTACAATATCGCGCGCTTCCGAGTCCTTTGCAAGCGCGCAAACCATGCTCGAAGTTCCTCCGCTTCCCAATACCATAACCTTTTTGCCACGAAGCGAAATGTTTGCCCTCTTTAGCGTGTATTCCATACCGCGATAATCGGTGTTGTAGCCTTTGAGCAATCCGTTCTCGTTGACTACCGTATTGACGGATTGAAGCGACTCGGCAAGCGGGTCGAGTCGGTCGAGGTAGGCGAGTATCTCTTTTTTGTAGGGAATCGTTACATTAAAGGCATCGAACTCCCCACTTCTTACAAAGCTTTCCAACTCATTGAGTTTAAGCTCCTTGAGCCGATATTCGTAGCCGAATTCCCTATGAACTAACGCCGAATAGCTGTGCGACAACTTTTCGCCGATTAGACCAAATTTCATTTATATTACCTCGAGATAACTGCCCAAAAAGTCGAAGCGGTCCGAGCCGCTGTCAAGCTCTGCAATCAGGTTGAGCACCTCAGGCTTAGCGATATCGCCTTCGAAGTCAAAATAGAACGCGAATTCGAAGTCGGTATTGGGCAATGGGCGCGACTCAAGCTTGGTGAGGTTGAGTCCGAGTGTCGAGAACTTGGAAAGCGTCTTATTAAGGCTTCCCGATGCATGAGGCAAGTTGACCATTATGCTGATTTTGTTGGAGGCGGGGTACAACGTTAAGTTCTTGGATATACAAATAAACCGCGTGTAGTTGTTGCCGCTTGTTTGAACGTTGTTCTCTATCACCGATAGACCGTAGAGCTCCGCGCACTCTCTCGAGGCTATCGCCGCTATATCCGTCCTTTCGCTTTGTGCGACAGTCTGCGCGGCAACTGCGGTGTTTTCGCACATCGTAACCGCAACGTCCTTAATCCTTTTGAGTAGTTCGCCACATTGATTGATTGCATGCTCGTGCGACACGATTTCGCGAATATCGCTAAGGCGCGCCCCCCTCTTTGCGAGCAAGCTATGCTGTACCGGAAGCTTAATGCTTCTGACAATGTAGAACTTGTGTTCTCTCATTAAGTCGTACACCGCGTTGACCGAGCCGACAGTACTGTTCTCAATCGGCAGTATCCCGAACTCGCAAAGCCCTTTTTCAATCGAGCTGAATACGCCTTCAAAATTGCGAAAATACGTGATATCCGAAAGCTCAAACAGCTTTTCGGCGGCAAGAGAGGAGAACGCTCCCTCGACTCCTTGACATGCCACCGCGGCGCTTACCGGGAAAGTGCTTCGCCCTTTGAGTAGTACCCTTTTTAGTTCGTCCGCCACATTGGAACTAAGTTTCATATACTGTGCCTGATACGCCTTGCTTGTGTCGAATAAAGCGTTAAAAAGCTGTTTTGTATACACCATTATTTCGGGATTGACGCGCTTTGTGACACGGTTGATAATCGCTTTTTCCCTATTATTGTCCTGAACGACGCTACTTAATTTGTTTTTTTCCAATCCGATAAGCTTGGCAAGTGCCATTCTTTCGTCATACAGCATCGCGATTTTGTCGTCCAATTCGTCGATTTTGCCTCTTGCTTTCTCAATATTATTCATAATTCTTCCTCACTATAAAACTCTTATTACTTCTTGAGCATATTGTTTAATTTTTATTGCTTAATGTGTACAAGCGCTCTAACCCCGATAACCTTACGGTCTTATATCGAGCAATCCTATCTCGCTTACTTCTTATCTCTTGAGCATACGAAGTGTCTAATTCTTATTGTTTGTCTTTTGCATGCTGTTTAAGTCAATGTACCATTACGGTCTTGCCTCGAGCAAACTATCCAAAAGGCTTAGCGCCGCAACCGCTTCCACTACCGGAACTGCCCTTGGTACAATGCAAGCGTCGTGCCTGCCTCCAATTTGAATCGTCGCTAGCTCGTTGGTTGTTAAGTCGATTGTCTTTTGCGGCATCGCGATAGAGGGAGTGGGCTTGAATGCCACTCTAAACGTCAGGGGCATGCCATTCGATATGCCGCCGTTGATACCTCCGTTATGATTTGTAAGTGTCTTGACAATACCTTTGTCGTAATAAAATATATCGTTCGCCGTGCTACCCCGCATTTCGGCAAAGGAAAACCCGCTACCGAATTCGATGCCCTTGACCGCGGGTATACCGAACAGCGCATATGATAACCTGCTTTCTAAGCCCTCGAACATCGCATCGCCCAATCCGACAGGCAAATTAAAGGCGATACACTCTATCACCCCCCCGACCGAATCGCCCGAATTCTTTGCCTTTGCGATTTCATCAAGCATAGCCGCTTCGTGCGATGTATCAAGAAGAGGAAAACGGCTATTCATCGTTTTCGCTGCCAAATTTTCATCCACTTCTTTGGTTTTGTAGCTTGCGCCCTCAACCTTGCCTATCTTAGAGATATACGCGAACAGTTTAACTCCGCTTTTTGCGAGTATTTGCAACGCGATGCCTCCCGCTATGCACATCGGCGCGGTCATTCGACCCGAAAACCTTCCGCCGCCGCATATATCCTCTTTGCCCGCGTATTTAATCCGCGCAACATAGTCTGCATGCGAGGGACGCGGAGTGCTTTTTAGCTTATCGTAATCCCCGCTTTTTTGATTGACATTGAGAATTCTCGCGCTTATCGCCTTGCCGTTCGTGATGCCATTCTCTATTCCCGATAGAATATCAATTTTATCGGGCTCGGCGCGCGCTGTGGAATATATTGCGTTGACCGCAGAGCGTCTGTCAACAAAGGCTTGCAGCTCTTTAAGGTCGATACTTTCGCCCGCATTGATTCCTTCAAGACTCATTCCGATTGAGGACGCATGCGAAGCGCCAAAAATCTCAAGTCTTAAGATTTTACCCAAACAAGACATCGAATTTCCCTCCCAATTCCGAATAATCCTTAAAAAATTCGGGATATGACTTATTGATTGCCTCAGTGCCCATTAACACAGTCTCGCCGCAAACGGCGCCCGCTATCGCCGCCGCCATGACAAGACGGTGGTCGTTGTAGCCATAAAGGATATTTCCACCGCTAAGACTGCCGCCCTTGATTTTTAGCGCGCCGTCGTATATAGCCTTGACGCTCAAGCGCTTCAACATATCTATTATCGCCGCTAAGCGGTCGCTTTCTTTTAGCCTCAGTCTTTCCACTCCCTTGATAACGGAAATCCCCTCGGCGGCAGCCGCCGCAACCGATATAACAGGTACTAAATCGGGGGTGTTATCCGCATTGAATTCTATGGCTTTGAGTTTGCTTTTTACCGTTCGCACCGCATCGTTTGTGGTATATAGCGTTGCGTTCATATCCTTAAGAAGCTCCATAACAAGCTTATCGCCCTGCGCCGATTCCATATTGAGCCCCTTGACTGTAATGTCGCCGCAAAGCGCCCCCGCGACAATCCAACACGCGGCGTTAGACCAGTCCCCCTCTACCTTTATAGTTAGCGGTGATTTGTAGCTTTGCCCACCCGCGACACTGTAGCCCTTATTCGTTTTTGTTACGGTTACGCCGAAGTTTTTCATAACTTCTATCGTGATGTCGATATAGCCTTCGGAGCTAAGTTCGCCGATAATCTCAATCTCAGAATCCGCGTTCAAAAGGGGCGTTGCAAGCAATAGACCGCTTATATATTGAGAACTTATATCCCCTCTTATCGCAAAATGATTAGCGACAATATTTCCCGAAACATTAAGTGGAAGTTTGTCGGCAGAAACGCTGACGCCCGAAGCCCGTATTACGTCAATTAGCTCGCCCATAGGGCGCTCGGCAAGCCTGCCCTTGCCCTCAAAGGTCGCGGAGACTCCGAGCGCTGCGACAACCGGAAGCAAAAACCTAAACGTCGAGCCGCTCTCGCCGCAATCGAGAATCGTGTTGCTGCGATAACTGCGCGAGGGTGTGACAATATAGCCGTCTTCTTTCTCCTCAAACCTTGCCCCGAGCTTCTCAAGACAGCCTTTAGTCGCCTTAAAATCGTCCGAATCGAGCTTGCCGATTACCCGAGTTTCATCCTTTGCAAACGCCGCGCATATAAGGATACGATGCGCAAAAGATTTGGAGGGTATCGCGTTGATTATTCCTTTTAATTCGCATCTGTCAATCGCAGCATACATTAAAATATTCCTCCAAATTTTTAAGCGGTACACGCTCGATGAACGCGTCCCCTATGGCGCGTAGTAATATAAGATGAATCGCTCCGCTTAAGATTTTTTTGTCTGCGGCGATAGCGTTGTACAGTACGCCGGAAGAATAGCCGCAACTTATATCAAACCCGTAACCCGCCAATACGTTGATAATTGAGCGATATTCCGTATCGGCAAGCAGTCCTCTTTTGTTGGAAATTCCCGCAATCAGCGCCAAACCTTTCGCGACTGCAAAGCCGTGAGATATGCTGTATCCGCTTAATTTTTCGATTGCGTGTCCTAGAGTGTGACCAAGATTAAGATGCATCCTGATGCCCGCATCCGTTTCGTCGTTTTCAACATACCATTTTTTTGCGGTGATGCAGCGTTCGATAAATGCTCCGATATCCTCTTTTACGCCTTTTTCAATAAGTGACCAAAGTGCGCCTCCCTCGAGAAGCCCGTATTTGATACCCTCTGCCAATCCGTCCTTCCATACATCCTCCGACAAGCTCGACAGCGTATCGATATCACAGATTACCTTATAAGGTTGGTAGAACGCTCCCGCAAGATTTTTGCCTTCGGGAAGGTCTATCGCGGTCTTTCCGCCGACCGAAGAATCGATTGCCGCAAGCAGGGTAGTAGGCATCTGAATATAGGCAATTCCGCGCATATATGTACTTGCCGCAAAACCCGCAATGTCGCCCACAACACCCCCGCCAATCGCTACGATACCGTCGCTTTTGGTAATGCCGTTCTGTGCCAAAAACCGTAGAATATTAATATAATTCTCCGTACTTTTGCTTGTTTCACCACTTTTCATAACATAGCGCACTACCGTATAGCCTCCCGCAATCAGCGAGCGTTCTGCTCTTTCGGCATACAATTTGTTAACCGTGGCATCGGTAATCAATGCAATTTTTGAGGGTGCAAGCACTGTCGAAAGATATTCGGCACAACGGTCAAGGAGTCCCTTGCCAATGTTGACCTCATACTTTCGTGATGCGTTTATCGTAACTGTTCTCATCTTATCTTCCTCAATTCTCTTTCGATATTTTCTTTAAGCTCGTTGCCCTCGCTTAATAGTTCTTTCAGTTCGGCTTCGTCTTTATTTGCGAGCGCCATGCGGTACTTTTTGAGATTTTTTTCGAGTATCTCAATCTCCTCAATCAAACAATCTCTGTTGTCCGTCATAAGCTCGGTCCACATCTCGGGGTTCAGCTTGGCTACCCTTGTAAGGTCGCGGAAGCTACCCGCAGAATAGCCAAAATGCATAGTCGCGGCAGGACTCTTGATATATGCCGAAGAGATGATATGCGCAAGCTGCGAGGTATATGCAATCATTGCGTCATGGTTGTCGGCAGTCGTAGATACAACGGTGCCGAAGCCCAATTCGTAAAAAAACTCTTTAACCATTTTGCGCGTTTCAATCTCCGCTTTGACCGGCACAAGTATCATGGACGCCTTGTCAAAAAGTCCCGCCGTTGAATGGCTCGCTCCGCTGTATTCGCGTCCTGCCATCGGGTGACCGCCGATAAAGGAAATCTCGGGGAAGCGCTCGGCGGCTTCCTTCATTGCCCCGACTATCTTGCGCTTAATGCCGCAACAGTCGACAATTACCGCGCCGCGATTGAGCTTAGCCGCATATTCATTAACATAACTTTCCGTTATGCGCGGATATAAGGCGACAATCAATATATCAATGCTTTTTATGTTGTCGTCGTTAAGCTCGCCGTGATACGCGTCAAGCATAGCCGCCTTGAGCATTACTTCGGGCGAAATATCGTACGCATAAACTTTATGCGCGGTTTTTTTGATAATTGCTCGTCCTAACGATGCACCTATTAAGCCTAAGCCGACAATGCCAATATTCATATCAATCCCATTCCTTGCCGACTAGCGGTAGCATCTTATCTATCTTGTCGGTAAGCGCTGCGAACGCTTCGGGTCTAAGCGATTGCGCGCCGTCGCAAAGTGCGCATTGGGGGTTGTTGTGAACCTCGATAATTAGTCCGTCGCAGCCCGCTCCGACTGAGGCTAATGATAACGGCTCGACAAGGCGGGACAATCCCGAAGCGTGTGAAGGGTCTACGATAATCGGCAAATGCGTAAGCTCTTTGAGCAAGGGGATTGCCGAAAGGTCGAGGGTGTTCCGAGTATAGGTCTCGAAAGTTCGTATCCCTCTTTCGCACAGAATCACTTCTCCGTTACCCTCGCTCATTATATATTCGGCGCTCATCAGCCATTCTTCTATGGTCGCGGCAAGCCCGCGCTTCAATAATACGGGCTTTCGCAGCTTGCCCACTTCCTTCAAAAGTTCGAAGTTCTGCATATTTCTCGCGCCTATTTGCACTACGTCGACGTCCTTGAACGCGTCAATATGCTTGACGCTCATTAACTCCGTCACAATCGGAAGTCCGGTTGCCTCTTTCGCCTTAAGCAACAACGTAATTCCGCTTTCCCTTAGACCTTGGAAAGAATAGGGCGACGTCCTCGGCTTAAATGCGCCTCCGCGAAGTAGTGTCGCGCCCGACTCTTTGACCGCTTCGGCGACCGCGATTATCTGCTTTTCGGATTCGACCGAGCAAGGTCCCGCAATTATCTGAAAGTATTTTCCCCCGAACTTGTGTCCGCCCACTTTAACATGAGTGTCGTCGGGGTGGAACTTACGATTGGCATTCTTATATGGCTCTTGAATCCGTTGCACCCGCTCCACTATGTCAAGCGAGCGCAATAAGTCAATGTCCACAAGCGAGGTGTCGCCCACAAGCCCGAGAATCGTGGTGTTTTCCCCACAGCTTAGGTGTATTCCAAGTCCTAAGCTTTTAATCCATTTGGTCAAATTATTAAGTTGTCTTTCTTCCGTGTTATTTTTTATTACGATAATCATAACGAACTCCTTATCGGCTTTTATAAAAATTGACCGCTCGTCAAGCGGTCAACTCAGCATACTATAATAAAATTATGAACATCAGCTTAACCGCATATTAAGAGTAGAGCTACCAAAATAATAGCCCTTAAAAAAGTAAAAATATCTTGCATTAATAAGTTTTTTGTCCATGGGTTCATTATAACGGCAAATAATGCCATTGTCAATAGCTTTTTTATTTTTATTCACTCCTATGTTTTTTTATTCGCCAAAAAACCGCTTAGCCGAAAGGCGGCGTTGGCTATTTATCAAAAACACACCCAAAGCTTTGCACCGTTTACATTTATCGCGTTCGTGTGCTATAATTATAAAAATTATTATAAGGTGAATAATATGTTATTCAAGTTAATTTTCAGTATAGCGATACCCAAACCTCGAATCGAGAACTACGATAGTTACTTGTTCATCGGTCCGCATCCCGACGATATCGAGATAGGCGCGGGGGCAACCGCCGCAAAACTTGTTGAAATGGGCAAAAAAGTCACCTTTTTGATAGCAACAGACGGAAGATACGGCACTCGCGATGATAATATCGAATTGGAAGACCTCGTCAGAATTCGACAAAATGAAGCAGTGGAAGGAGCCGCGGCACTCGGTGTCAAAGATGTGGTTTTTCTCCCCTTCCGCGACGGCGGTCAATACGACAAAGGGGAAATGACGCTTGCTATTGCGAAAGAAATCGCGCGAATAAAGCCCGATATGGTGATAGCGCCCGACCCAAAACTGCCAAGCGAAATGCATCTTGACCACATCAATACGGGCGAAGCGGCAAGTCATTCGTTAATTTTGAGCGATACTCCCAGATTTATGAAAGAGCAAGGACTCGAAGCTCATGGAGTCAAGGCAATCGCGTTCTATTATACGGCGCGCCCCAACCGCTATGTAAGGGTGACAAAGACGGTTAAGACTGCGATTGAAGCAATAAAAAAGCATGCAAGCCAATTCCCCCAAACGACAACGGAGGGCGCATATTATCTAAAAATGCTTAAACTATACTTGAATATTCAGGGGATTCGTTATGGGTTGCGCTGTTTTTCGCGCCGTGCGCAAGGCTTCAAAGTGTACGACGCAAGACATATCCATTGCGGTCCGGAGGCGGAGTTATTGTAAGGTATCCCGACTAAGCGCATATATTAGTTTTCACTAATTTGGACAAGATTTTCAACGATTATGAATGTAATTTGAGAATTCAATCGAGCTAAGTTTTTATTTGGCGCGAATGTTGTCTTGAGGTTCTGACAAAGCTCTTTACGATATTTTTGACAAAATCAATTTAGAATTTTAATAAAAATTATAACAATGAAAAACGGTTGCTTTTTATAACTTGCAATACTATAATGCGGTTGTGGAATTGTCGTTTTATATCGAAATTATAGGTATCGCCGCTTTCGCGATAGCCGGAGTGCTAGTCGGCATAGAATACGAGCTTGATTTGTTCGGGATTCTTGTCGCGGCGGTTTCAAGTTGCGTAGCAGGAGGTGTCATTCGCGACTTAGTCGTGGGGATTACTCCGCCTTATGCTTTTACCAATCCGGTATACATAAGCGCATCGGTCGTCGTCGCAATCGTCGCTTTGATTATATTCAAGTTGCTCGATACAAAACTCGAGATACGCAATATCCGCAAGCTTAAAGCGGCAATCAATATTTTTGATGCTTTTGGGCTAGGCATCTTTACTTCCGTCGGCTGTAGTATCGCGGTAAGCCGCGGTTACGGCGACAACTTTTTGCTTATTACCTTTGTGGGACTGATTACCGCAATAGGTGGAGGAGTGCTTCGAGACCTTTTGGCAAGCCGCAAACCCATGGTTATGCGCCGCGAGATATATGCAGTTGCGGCGATAGCGGGAGCGATTCTGTTCTTTTTTCTCAACAAATATACCGTGCATCAAGCGGCGCTGTACGGCGCGGCAGCATTCACGACATTGCTTCGCTTAATTGCTGTTTGGCGTCGCTTGAACTTGTTCTATTCTATCAAAAACCGCGACCTAAAACTCGACGAATAACTCATACTTAGTCAAAGAATTGCACTATAAATAACTTGGTGCTTCGGTTAAAACCACAACTTCAGTTAACACCGGGAATTCAATCAATGCCGCGACTTAAGTCCGGCAAATAACTCATTTTTTAGTCAACATAGCGACCTAAGGCTCAACGAATAATTCATACTTAGCCAAAAAACAACTTAAAACTCGCCAAGATAGGCTCATTTTCAGTCAATATAGCGACCAAAATTGGACAATAAGTCGCTGTTTGGGCATAATCTTTCATATTTGGTATGTTTGAGCGAGATTAGCCGCCCGACGCAGGAGACATGATAAACACTCTATCGCCTTTTTCTAATCTTGTTTTGTATTTTTTCAGTTTTAGAAAGCTGACATCGTTAACTATTATAATTGAATTGCGCAAGTCCTTCGCGGTATGTACTTTGAACCGCTTCTCAAGTTGCTCTAACAACTCCTCAATCGAGGACGCTTCCGTCTCGATAGCCGCAACCCCGAAGTCTAATCTGTATAACCCAAAAAACTCCACCGTTGCCATATGCTTATCCTCTTTCACTTATGTTGTCTAGCTTGTTAAGCCCATAATAGTACATGGTAAATCGTCCGAGTTTTCCGTCCTTTGTCCAGCCTCTTGCGCGATAATACTGCTTGCGTAGCTTCTCCATTGGCACTTTCGTCCTATTATCGCCTTCGATTTGATTAACGGTAGTCAACCTTGACGGCAATTTATCGTCCGCTTTCGATATCCCCAATCGATTGTTAATCATTCGCTCAAGATTAAACCCTCTTGCTCCTATCTTCATCATTGAGCCCATTGTCAGCTTTATACCGGTTGCCGCGCCGATTGCTACGGGGTGAGGCAGCATAAAGGGAATATTAACCGCCAAAATCCCCGGCAATTTGTTGGCAATCGCAATAATCGGACCGGTAAAAGGAAGCACAAAGTTGACGATACGCGATATTGCGCTGTTGGGTTTGCGGAACAAAAACGGGGGGAAGAACGCATAGGTAGTGAATAGGCAGCTTCCGCCCGCCGAGACCGCTTCCATGAGATTTTGGAACATTATCGAAAGATTCGCCTTGCCTAATGTCGTATACGGATTGATAGTAAGCCCGAGTCCTTCGATGACCACCATATAGCCGGCATTCAAATGACAGCCTCCGCGGTTGCCGACCGAGTAGCCGAGTCCTTGCCCCACCGCGCCGCGCGGCTCGTACGCCGCAAGCTCCATACCTTTAACCTGATTGCAGAACTCCTCGCCGCCGAACTTTTTCATTAACGCTCTCGAGCCGTCGGCGAGCGCATCGCCGATTTCGCCCTCACGAAAGGCTATTTTTCTTAATGTTTCGGATATATTATGGATTTTACCGAACTCAAGCCCGCTGTCCCAAAGCCCCTTTTCGTTAAGCTCCATTGCGAACGCTATCGTTCCCGCCACCGATATCGTATCCATTCCCAATTCGTCAAGTTCGTAATTCCACTGAATGATTTCTTTAAGGTTGTCATTGAGTATGTTCGCGCCGAGCAGTCCCATTACTTCGACTTCGGGTCCCTTGACATGCTTACCTTCGACTTCGACAACGCGCGCGCATTGTATTGGACAGGTTATACAACCCTTGTTCTTAATGAGATACTTTTCCGCAAGCTCCTCACCCGATATTGAGCGAAAGCCGTCAAACCTGCCCGCCGAAAAGTTCTTGGTAGCGAGCAACCTTTTCTGCTGCATCGCCGAAAGAAGCGCGGCAGTACCGAGCTTTGGCAACTGTGTGCCGGTAAGTGGATGCGCCTTTAATAGCGTAGTCCATTTTTTCTTCAACTTATCTAGCTTTTTCTTGTTAAAAGGCTCTTGCTGCATTACGCCAAAAGCTGTAATCGCCTTGATGTTTTTGCTGCCCATGACTGCGCCTATCCCGCCGCGACCCGCCGCACGGTCGTCGCTTATCGCGCAAGCATAACGCACAAGATGCTCGCCCGCAGGGCCGATAACTAGCTTGCCGCTTCTGCCCCCGATAGCCTCTTGCGTCTCCCCTGCAAGCATGTTCCGCAGATTGTCCGCATTGACATACTCTACCTTGTCCGGGGTGATATCAATCCGAATGAACTCTTCGCTTTTGCCCGTGATAATCACCGCGTCGTAGCCCGCGCGCTTAAGCATTACGCCAAAACCGCCGCCACAATTTGAGGATGTGAGTATGCCGGTAAGCGGCGAAATGGTACTTACATTGAATCTCGAGCTACTCGGACACCCCGTGCCAGTGAGAGGTCCCGTTGACACTACAAGCACGTTTTCCGCGCCAAGCGGGTCAATCGGTCCTTTGATAAAATCATTAAGTATGCGAGCCGCTAAAACTTTACCGCCGAGAAAAAGTTTTCTATCCTTATCCGATAATGGATACTCGGAATGTTCCCGTTTCGTCAAATCTATTTTAAGAATTTTCCCCGTGTATGCGCCGTAACTACTTGCCATAATTATAATCTCCTTATTAAGGATTATATCATAATCCATTTTCTTTTTCAATACTCAACACAATACAAATACAAGAAATGTATACAATAATTCAACGGTTCGCCTTTGATTCTTATCCTTATGCCGATGCAAAGATTATATGCAAGGATTAGAACAATATTTAAGACGGTTTGCATATAAAAGATTGACACTTTCAACTTGATTTTGTTATACTTTAACTCCAAGTGTGGAGAGTTGGCTGAGCGGTCGAAAGCGGCGGTCTTGAAAACCGTTTTAGCGAAAGCTAACTGGGGTTCGAATCCCTAACTCTCCGCCAAAATAAACCGCGCTTGAAACCTCACGAAACAAGATATATCTTCGTTAAAGGGGTTGCAGGCGTGGTTTTTTATTTGAGCGACATAAGCAAGAATAGATATGCTAGCCTTATAAGAGTATATTGTTTAACTGTTTGGTTTTATCCTTATTCTCTTTTACATCTACGGTATAAGTGGTTTTATCTTTCAACACAACCTTAAATGTTTTTGTTAATAAGCTATCTTTTGCCTCAACTTTTGCTACATCTGCTTTTTGAAAAATCTTATAAGAAGATATAACACCCTTGTTGAAACCTAACATATAAAACAAACCGTCTTTATGAGTAAGAAATTTTAAGTTATTTTTCCCTGAAAACAAATTGGCAGCTGTTGCATTCTGCCCGTGCTTGATG
>CAYOYS010000031.1:0-13250 GCA_964408255.1 uncultured Christensenellaceae bacterium
GTGGCAACCCGAAGCGGGCAACACAAACTAAGTAATAACAACATATATGATGACCTTATGCCCTAACCACATGTACGGTTAAATTCAAAAGGCATACTAATAAGAGATGCTATGATATATTTTGATAATGCAGCGACAAGTCAATACCGACCCAAGTGTGTAATCGATGCGGCGGTTAACGCTTTCGCGTGTCCCGCGAATCCCGGAAGGAGCGGTCATTATGACGCGGTTAATGCCGCGCTTACCGTGCATAGTGCGCGCGAAGCCGTAAAAAGGCTTGTCAACAATCCCGACGCAGAGGTAGTATTCACAAAAAATTGTACCGAGGCACTCAATCTTGCCATTCTCGGCACAGCGCGTCAAGGTCATGTTATCACCACCGTAACCGAGCATAATTCGGTACTAAGACCGCTTTTTGAACTGCAACGAGCGGGGACAATAAGGCTTACCGTACTCGATACGGAAAGTGGAACAATCAAGCCTTCGACTGTTGAAAGAAAAATTTGTCCCGACACATATATGGTAGCGATAAACCATGCTTCCAATGTAACGGGCGCAATTAACGATATCGCCGAAATAGGCAAAATCATCTCCAAACAAGGAATAATCTTACTTGTAGACGGTGCTCAGTCGCTTGGACACATCGCATTCGACATGCGTTCGCTCGGCGCAGATATTATTGCCTCGGCTGGGCATAAGGGGTTGCACGGCGCTCAAGGCACGGGGTTTTTGTGCTATAACAAGCGTCTTAAAATCCGCCCTATTTTCTTCGGCGGCACGGGTACGGAAAGCGAAAGCACTTACCAACCCAAGACGCCGCCCGAAAGCCTAGAAAGTGGCACGGTTAACACACCGGGCATCGCCGCGCTCGGCGCAGGAATCAATTGGACGCTAAATAATTTTGAAAAAATTAATTCAAAAATACAAACGCTATGCGCTTACATTACAGAAGAATTAAAGAGAATTCCCGAAGTCGAGCTATTCTGCCAAAGCAATTTGGGCGTAATCTCCCTTCGAGTCGGCGGCTGCTCATCGTCGCAAATATCGGATATTCTCAATGACCGCTACGGTATCGCGGTAAGAAGCGGACTGCATTGCGCCCCTTTAATGCACAAATCGCTGAACACATTCTCCACAGGATTGACACGAATCAGCGTGGGCTACAACAACACTATGCGTGAGGCAAAGACTCTTGTTCGCGCGATACGCGAGATAGCCGCCGAAACGATTGACAAATAACAAATACAAAGTTAAAGATACAATAAACAAATATATTGAAAAAACAGCATGAGTCTTTATGCATTGTTTCCTTAAATTTAATGTTTCTCCATTAATTTAGTTAATGTTTTTTATTAATGACTTTAGGCGTTGATATTGTATTAATAATTAGGCATTGATATTGTATTTTGATTTTATTATCTCAAGCGTCAATCGCTTAGGCATAAGCTTTGCGCCTTGGTTATAAAACTTATTTTTGGCACCTGCGGCGATGCATAGCGGGGGTGTCTTATGTTCGATTGCCTCGACAATGACCTCGGCGACCCTTTCCGGACATATTCCGTCTTCCTGCTCAATCTCTTTACGACCACTGACCGCTCCGCCCAACGCCTCGGCATAAGCGCCGCATCGCTCTTCATCGTACACTAAGCGCTTTTCGGTAAAGTCGGTACGAGTTCCGCCCGGCATGACGCTTATCGTCTTAACGCCGCTTTCGTCAAGTTCCGCGGTAAGCCCCATTGCAAAGATGTTCATGCATGCTTTGGAACAACTATAAAATATATCGTAAGGTATTGGCATTACCGCCGCCATTGAGCTTACTAAGACTATTCTACCTCTCGAGCGGATAAGCATGGGGAGCAAAAGTTGTACGGCTTGCACCATGCCAAAAAAATTGACCTCAAAAAGGTATCTATAATCCTCTTCTTTGGTATATTGAAAGGGCGCCGCCATGCTTGTTCCCGAGCAATAAACCAACGCGTCAAGCCGCTTTTCCCTTTCGACAAAGCGGCTGACTGTCCCGTCTATATCCTCTTTCTTTGAGGTATCACACAATAAATTTTCTACTCGCTTATCGCGGCTTACGCGGCGGGAGCAGTTATAAATTTTATAGTCCTTATCGGCGAGCATCGTGGAAGCACAATAACCGATTCCCGAGGACGCTCCGAATATTAACGCAACTTTTTTCATTACTATTCCTCCGTCTTTAGTCTTTGCACACTTCGCCCCGATTATTACGAAAAGTAAACTTTTACAAGAGATAATCATAAACTTTGTTATGGACATCAAGGACAAAAAAATCCATTTTATCGGAGTAGGCGGAATAAGTATGTCCGCGCTTGCAGAGCTTAGTATCGCGCTTGGCGCGAGGGTGTCGGGAAGCGACCGCGCTTATTCTCCCGCTATCTCAAAGCTCGCTTCTCTCGGCGCAAAAGTATATGTCGGCAGTGACCTTGACCCGCCCAAACAAGCGGACATTGTGGTATTCTCCTCCGCGATACCCAAAAACGACGTGGAAAGAGTGATTGCCGCCGAACCTATTGAGCGCTTTGTCTTTCTTGGGGAGATTTCCAAGCTTTTTCCCGAGGTAATTGCGGTGTCCGGCACACACGGCAAGACTACTGCTACTTGCATGCTTGCGTCTATCTATAAGGCGGCGGACAAAAAATTCACCGCGCATATAGGCGGCATATGTCGGAATTTTTGCTCCAACTTAGTAAGAACGGGAGATAAGTTATTCTTAACCGAGGCTTGCGAATACCGAAAGAGCTTTCTTACCCTTAATCCGGATATCACCTTGATACTCAATATCGAATATGACCACCCCGACTGTTATCCGAGCTTGGCTACGCTTTGCGACACTTTTTCTCAGCTTGTCGCAAACACCAAGCCCAAGGGTGTTGCAGTGCTTGGCGAGGGGGTACGCCGCATGCTTAATCCAAAGGATTGCGCGCATATCACGACTATAAGTCTTGGCGAGGACTTTAGTATATCTTCAATCAATCAAGCTAACGACCGCTTCACCTTGAATTATAACGGCGATATTCTCGATATTTCACTTTCTATAAAAGGTTTACATAATATAACGAACGCTTCCTTAGCAGCAGTGATTGCACTATATCAAGGGATAAGTAAAGATGCCGTTATAGAGGGCTTGGCAAAGTTCAAAGGTGTCGCGCGGCGTTACGAGACCGTGGGCACTCCCGACGGATGCAGGATAATATCGGATTATGCTCATCATCCGAGCGAAATACGCGCCGTCATCAATACCGCGAAGCATGAAAGCGACCATGTTATCGCGGTCTTTGAGCCGCATACATACTCGAGAACCGCATCGCTTTTGAACGAATTCGCGAACGCCTTTTCGGAAGCCGACACGGTAATAATATTGCCGACATACTCCGCGCGCGAGAACCCCGAAAAAGGGGTCGACTCGGAAAAGTTGTATTTTGAGTTGATGCATAAAGAAAAATATTATTTGAACGACTATGCGCAATGCGCCGCGCTTATCAAAAACATTGCGCGGGCAGGCAATATCGTACTGTTGCTCGGCGCAGGCAACATCGACAACATGCGTGATATGCTAATACATAAAACGCAAAAAAATGCCCCTCATAGGGCATAGAAAAATAACGGCAAAGTCTCAAGAATTCGCCGGTTGTCCAAGTATTCAATCAATCAATGAATCATAAAAGCTTCTCGTAAGCCTCCAAAACCATCTGGGATATGTACGCTCTAGTGTCCGGATTGATAGGATGCGCAACATCCTTGAATTCTCCTTCCGGTGTTTTTCTGCTGGGCATAGCGATAAATGGACCCGAATTGCCATCGATTATCTTAATATCGTGCACTGCGAAGCACCCGTCTATGGTAATCGAAGCGACAGCCTTTAACTTCCCCCCGTCGGTTTTTGCGAGTCTGACCCTTACATCTGTAATCTCCATATAGCACCATCCTCGTGTGTTATAAGAAATTTTAACATATTTTGGAAATATTGTCAATACCCATTACATTTCGGGCTAATTAAGCCCATTGAGTTCATAAAAATCCCATTTTTGTTCAAAATTTATTGTAAACCTAAATATTAAATTTGAGGTTAATACGCTATCTTATATCCAAATATGCATAACAAGTTGCTTGCAAAACGACATTTTGCGAATTGTTTTTGATAATGAATGGAATTTTTATCCCTTTTATGCATTATTGGCGAGTAAAAATTATGCATTATTGGCGGGTAATAACTATGCATTATTGGCGGGTATAACTATGCATTATTGGCGGCTAATAATTATGCATTATTGGCGGCTAATAAATTATGTGCGTTCTTAGTCCGTAATCTGTCCACATGTAAAAGCGCCGCGGAATATCCGCGACGCTTTGTGCAGTAAATTTATATCATCTATCCTTAATATTTTGTATTATTGTATGCGCTTCTTCCCGTCGATGCCTAGATGAATTTTAGCCGATTCTGTTATTTTACGAACACCTTTTCGCTTTCGGTAAGGTCCAAGCCGAGTGTGCCGCCCGGATTCATAAGATTATCGGGGTCAAAATAGTTTTTGAGCGCCATGATTGCTCCCATCTCCTTTTTGCCGATATAGCCCTCAAGCCAAGGTGCAAAAAACTTGCCGATGCCGTGGTGATGCGAAATTGCCGCGCCGGACAACTGTATCGCGTCGAGTATCCCTCTATGATACGCCTTGAACTCCTCAAGGTCGGTAAGCGGGGTAATAAAGATAAAATACAGATTCGCGCCCTGCGGATACATATGCGAAATATGCGTCATGCAAATTGTGTTGGGTCTTGACTTGCAGTACTTGCGTACGTCCACATGAACTTGCTCCATATTATCCCAATTGACCGAGCATTCAAGCGTATCAATCATTATCCCGAAGTCCTGCATGCTATCCCTTAAATACGGGTCGGTAAAGCGACCATGCTCCCATGTCTTTGTGACAAGTCCGGTAAGGGACATCGCGCCGTACTTTTTGCAAATTCGTCTTACTTTTTTCGCAATGTTTTTACCGAATTGCCTTTCGCCGTCCGTAAAGCCGAGCAACAAGCATTTTTCATAATCTTTGAAGCCCTTTAGCTTTAACAGCTTATCGAACGGAGTATCGGCTATTCCGTACATGCGCATCATCATCTGCGTTTCTTCTTGGTCGGATACGCGGAATACCGACGGAAAACCGAATTCGCCCTGCATAACTTCCCTAACCGCAGTCATCGCATCGTCCCAAGTCTTGAACATATAACTAAAGCGGATTCTGTTGTCGGGCAGATGCTTGAATATCCTAAGGGTCACATGAGTAAGTACGCCGAACGCGCCTTCGCTGCCCATCATAATCTGGTCGAGCGAGGGACCGCAAGCGCTTCTTGGGGTGCGGTCGGTCTTGATATTGCCTATCGGCGTAGCATATTCTTGATAAAGGACTATATCTTCGATTTTACCGTAATAGGTCGAGTTCTGCCCCGCGCCCCGTGTTACCACCCAGCCCCCGACTGCGGAATACTCAAAAGATTGAGGAAAGTGACCGCAAGTATACGCTTGCTTCGCGTTGAAGCGCTCTACCGCGTTGTTGAGAGCCTCTTCAAGCTCCGGCCCCATCATGCCCGACTCCACGGTGATAGTCTGATTGATTTCGTTGAACTCGATTACCTTGTTGAAGTTGCGCTGAATGTGGAGCGAAACGCCTCCTTTCACGCACTCGGTGCCTCGGGTAACGCTCGAGCCGCCTGCATAGACATACAAGGGTATCTTTTGTTCGGAGCAATATGCAACAATCGCTTCAATCTGCTCCTTTGACTCGGGATAAAGTACTACGTCCGGAACGTTCTCCACTATCCCTTTCCTTAGCCGCATTAAATCGAGCATGGTCTGACCGTAGGCAACTTGCAGTCTGTCGTAATCGTCAATCGAAAGATTTTTATCGCCAACGATTTTCTTTAATGCGTCAAGCTGCGCTTTGAGAAGCTTGCAAGGTATATCGTATTTGACTTGCTCCAAGCCAAGCTCCGTCCTCTCCTTGAACATGTCGTCTGAAATGTTGAATTCTTCTTTGACGAGCTTGAATAGCTTTTCTCTGGGAATTTTATGGTAATTGGGGTCGCCCCACTTGAATATAGAGCGGTACGAGCCCTTGGGCGGCGTCTCGCGGTACCAATCGGGCGAAAAATCCTTATAGGGTTTTGTTGACATAAAATGCCTCCTTAAATTTTTATTATATCGCGTATTGCAAGATACAAAGGCTTGACGCGCTTGTACATCTTGCAGTATATTTTTTCAAAAATCTCTTTGTAAAGTTTGTGCGTCTCCATATTCGGCTCGAAGCAGTCGGTAAAATGAACCATATTATGCACCGCTTCTTCTACGGTATTGAACACGCCGAGTCCCAAGAACGCCGCCATTGCCGAGCCTAAGCCGCTCGTCTCGTAGGTCTGCACTCTCTTAACGGGAATCCCGAACATATCGGCAGTAATTTGACAAATTATATTGCTTGCCGAGCCTCCTCCCGAGACGGTAAGGTACTTGACGGGTCTTTTGCTCTTTTTTTCCATAGCTCTTAGCCCTTCCATCAAGCCGAACCCGATACCCTCGATTATCGCGCGGTAGATATGCTCCTTATCATGAACGTCCGTAAAGCCTATTATCGCGCCTTTGCCCTCAGGCTCTTTAAGACCCGGCGTCCAGAATGCTTGAAGCAGTAGTCCGTTGCAACCCGCGGGTACGGTCTCGAGCCGTTCGTCAAAAATCACCTCAAGCGGTACCCCTCTTTCCTTGGCAAGCGATTCTTCATGTTTTGCAAATTGCTCCTTGAACCAACTTATCATCCAATAGCCCCGAAATATTTGCACCTCGGGGTTATATCTGCCTTTTACAACCGCGGGATAGGCGGGCATAAAGGTAATCGGCTCGACGTATTTTTCGGTAGTCGTCTGTATTGTCGCGGTCGTGCCGAAAGAAAGCGAGGCACAGCAGTCGTTGATGCAACCTACTCCAAGCGTCTCGCATGCCTTATCCGAGCCCGAAGCGATGACCTTGGTTCCCGCTTTTATCCCCGTCGCTTGCTCCGCCTCGGGGGTGATTACACCAAGCAATGTCCCCGACGGAACGAGCTCGGACAACTTCTCGGTAGGAATGTCAAACATGGGACGGTTAAGCTCTTTTGCTCCCAACCACTCTTGTTTCTTGTAATTGAGAGGAACATGTCCGATTTGTGAAGCGACTGCGTCTTTCGTTGAGCCGCACAGAAGATAATTCATATACGAACTGTAAGCGATATATTTATGGGTCTTTTGCCAAATCTCCGGCTCGTTCTTCATTATCCAATTGCAACTGCCGCGCTGCATCTGCTTGACTACCGCGTCGAACATGCCGACAAGCTTAAATATTGCCTTGGGTACCGCGGGTAAATCTTTATGCGGGTCAATCGGCGCTTTGCGCTGGTCGAGCCATAGAATCATTGGTCTTAGCGGCTTATAATCTTTGTCCACACAGACATAGCTGTCGCGTATAGTAGTTACCGTCACCGCGGCAATTCTTTGCCATAACTCGGGGGATTCTTGCTTCAGTCCTTGCGTACAGCCGCAAAGCGCGTTCCAATAAAAATCCGCATGTTGCTCGGCATAGCCCGGCTTTTCGGAAAAATACGGTTTTTCAAAGGCGTTCTTTACCTTGGACAGCAAATTTCCCTTGTCGTCAAAAAGCATCGCGCGCGAACTCTGTGTTCCGCAATCAATCGACAGAATCAAATCCTTTTTCATTTTTATCACCTCTTAGCATATCGCTTGTACCTATAATATCCACCCCGCTACCTAATACGTTTGCAATAATTACCGCCTCCCGTCTAACACGCTCGGTCAAAGTTACTTTGTTAATCTCTTGCATTACATCGAAGATTGCGCCTTTATCGATTTCGCCCGCCGTTCTGACCGGCAGAACGGGCATATCCGCGAATACCGTCCTTACAGTACTCGTCAAACTACGCTTGGGAGCGGTAAGCTCGGTCTTAGCATAATCTATGCCACGCTTGCATTTTGCCCCTTCAACGCTAATCTCTTCGCCATTTTTTTCCACCCTTAGCAAGCAGCCGTTCGGGCAAACAATACATGTAATTTCCATAACGCTCCTTATTCTTTATAGGTAAGCTCAAACATAACCTTGCTCGCTTCGGTAATGCCATATTTGGTCATATCGAGTACCAACCGTTCCATCTCGGGCGGTCTAAGATGCGCAAATCGGCGCGTAAAGACCACCTTGTTGTCAACTGTCAGCGATAATTCGGCATTGTCCATATCGCAAACAGAGCGAAAATAAAACACCACCGCGCTCATATCCGAGTTAAGGTCGAGCTTTTCGGGCAACAGATAAAGAAAGCCCTTTCCGATACCGATGTCGACAAGCCGTCTTTTTTCACCCTTAAAACGGCTTGCCGCAATGCCCGCCGTCTCGGCGCTTTCGCTTACATAGTCGACGAGGTCGTTGACGTGAAGAGCGTTGCCGCAGCAATACACCCCCTCGATAGAGGTCATAAGATTCTGGTCCACGCTCGCGCCCTTGGTACGGTTGTCAAGTACAACGCCCAAATCGCCCGCAACTTCGTTCTCGGGAATAAGTCCGACCGAAAGAATCAAGGCATCACATGGGATAATCCGCTCCGTTCCCGCAATGGGATTCATTCTCGCGTCCACCTTAGCGACCTCGACCGCTTCCACCCTTTGCGCGCCGATGACCCTTGTCACGGTGTGCGAAAGATAAAGCGGTATATCAAAGTCTTTCAAGCATTGCGAAATGTTGCGGTTAAGTCCCGAGGGTGTAGATTTTATCTCGAACACCGCGACTACCTCCGCGCCTTCAAGCGTAAGCCGCCGCGCCATAATAAGACCTATATCGCCACTGCCGAGTATTACGCAACGCTTGGTAGGCAGCTTGCCCATAATGTTGACGAAGTATTGCGCAGTGCCCGCGGTGAATATCCCGCTCGGTCTGTCGCCCGCAATGAACACCTGCCGCGCGGTACGCTCTCTGCAACCTGTGGCAAGCACAATGGTTCTAGTAGAAATCGCGCAAACGCCCGAGGTATTCACAAAATGGATGTCGAAGCCCCCGTCCCGTTTTTCGATTCTTGTGACAAAAGTTTGTACCGAATACTTTGCGTCAGTCTTGCTAAGCATATCGATAAAACGCTCGGTGTATTCGGGACCCGAAAGCTTTTCTTTGAACCGCACTACGCCAAAACCGTCGTGTATACACTGTTTGAGTATGCCGCCAAGTCGCTTTTCCCTCTCAATCAAAAAGACCTTCGCCCCGTCGCGCGCCGCTTGCGCCGCCGCGGCCGTTCCCGCAGGACCGCCGCCAATTACCACTACATCATAATCCACGAGCGCCCTCCTTGGTATCGTTGTACAATATAACGCTTTCTGTACCCGACTTTTTGACCTCTTCAACGGGGATTCCGAATCTTTCCGCAATTATCTCGATGACCAAAGGGGAACAAAAGCCTCCTTGGCATCTGCCCATACCGGGACGAACGCGGCGCTTGATTCCGTCCACCGTCGGAACGACAAAAGGCGCATTAAGCGCATCGAGTATCTCGCCTTTGCTTATCTCCTCGCAACGGCAAACAATTACGCCGTAATCGGGATTTTTCTTAATAAGCCTATCTCTTTCCGCATCGGACAGCTTATTTAGCTCAGGAGTGCCAATCCGATATGGGTTAAATTCTATGTTCTCCTTTGCGTCAAGCATCTCTTTTGCCCATGCCGCAACATCTACGGCAATGGCTGGCGCCGCGGTAAGTCCGGGCGACTGTATGCCCGCCGCCTCGATAATATTCTCGGTAAATATACCCTTGCGGACAACAAAATCCTCTTCGTACGTCGAGGCGCGCACACCCGAATAATAGGTAATAACATCCGCTCTTGTCATCTTCTCGACGACCTTCTTTTGCTTGTCAAAAACCTCATCGATACAGCTTTTAGATGTGGAAAAATCCTCGCGTTCGGGAGTCTCGACCGCGTTCGGCCCTATCAATACGTTGTCGTCTACGGTATGCGCGACACCTCCGCCCTTGGTATGCTTTTTGGCGTCGGCAACCTCTATATCCTTGTCCTTGGCAAAAGGTGATTTGTTCATGGAAGTCGCGGCAAAACACTTGACCTTTTTGTCGAGTATGATATTGGTACCCTTGCGCGGATGTATGGTAAATGTCCTATCACCCGCCATATCTGCGATTATATCCGAGAATACGCCCGCCGCGTTGATTACAAGCTTAGGATACAGTGTCCCGCGGTTAGTTTGAACCGCGACAATGCGCCCGTTGTCAAGGCTCATGCCCTTAACAATAGTGTTTAGGAATATTTTGACTCCGTTCGCCACCGCGTTTTCAGCAAGTGCCACGGTAAATTTATAAGGCGAAACCTCGCCGCCCGAGGGCATATAAAAAGCTCCCGTACACCACGAGGGTATGCCCGGCTCATATTTTTTAATCTTTTGGGGGTTCAGACACCTTGTTCCCTTTATGCCAAGACTCTTCGCTTTTAGTCTCATAAGAGGAGCAATCAATATCTTTTCCCATTGCGTCGAAAAAAGTACCGCGTGACCCGTGCGTTGGAATACAAAATCCAATTCCTCGGACAGCTTCTCAAACATCGGATTGCCGCGGCTGTTGTAGTAATGTTTTTGCTGGTTTTTATGTAAATCGATTCCGACGTGAACGTCGCCGTCGTTGCGAGAGGACGCGGCAACCGCCACATCGTTCTCCTTGTCGATAAGATAGGTATCGAGCTTAAGTTTGGAAAGCTCGCGCGCAATCGCCGCCCCGACGACACCCGCGCCGATAATCAGCACATCGGGGGTCTTGCCCTCGAGCAGTTTGTCCTCTATTGAGGGAGTGCGCGTCTTGGGCACAAATCCTTTTAATGTAATATCGTTAAGTACGCCGCCGTGCGAACGGCTAACAGCAAGCTGCCCCGCTTCGACTATGTCCTCCCAATCCTTTAATTCGCCGCTAAGCCGCAGACAGCCGCGATGCAACTCGGCGCGCACCTTGTCCGAGAACCTCAACTGCAATTTTTCACGGATTCTTTTCAATTGTCTTGCTCGCATATACACTCCGCTTATCCGAATAATATAAATATTATACCTCTATTAATAGTAATATGTCAATATCAAATAGAGACGGATAATTTACCTCTTGTATTGAATCGCAACAATAAATATTTAACACCCTATGCGATATGTGATTATTTCTTGTTAATAATGATAAGAATTACAACTTTTACAAGCGGTATAGATTCCCTCTTAATTAATATTGAATTGCAATAATAAATATTTGATACCTTGTGTACACTGTCATTTCTTATAAAAGCAGTAAACTGTTTTAGTAAATGGCAGTAAAGGTATAGTATTTTATCTTTGTTGAGCGAATAAACGGATTAATCCTCCCAAAGCTTGAGATAATCGATTTTGCCTATCGGGGTACGCGGAAGCTTTGTTTCAAGGATTTCGTGCGGGTTATAATATTTTATAAATTTGTTTTTCAGCGCGGCGACGATTTTCGCCTTGAGCTTGTCATCAAGCGAAAAGCCCTCTTTTAATTCGATGTACAACCTTACCGCACTTTTGCCGTTTAAGCGCATGCGTGAAGCAAGCGAACAACCAATTTCCTCCATTGCATTGACTTCCTTTTCGATTTCAAGCGGAAAGACATTGATGCCCGACACAATTATAATACGCTTCTTTCTCCCCGAAAAAAATACGTACCCGTCTTCGTCAATATAACCATAATCGCCTGTTGCAAGCCACCTCGTCCCGTCCGTATCTATCAGACACTCGGATTTTTCTTCGCCGTAGTAGCCTTTCATTAAGGTATCGCCCGCAACGCACAGTTCGCCCTTTTGGTTCGGCGCAAGTGTGCGCCCGTCCTCGCCGACCGCCTTTATCCGTATGCCTTCCATAGGTCTGCCTATCGAGCCTGACTTTTCACCTTTTGAACTGTTGGAACAGCAAACCGCAATCGCTTCCGCAAGCCCGTAGCCTTGATATAGCCTGCCTTTGCCGCCGTAACGGGCTATCGCCGAATCGTACCTCTCTTTGATTTCTTCGGGTAGCACATCGCCGCCGCAATAGGCATTTTTTATATTTTTGAGATAATTTCCCGCAAAATTTCCGCACTTCATCAACTTGTCATACATCGCCGGCACTCCCGCAAGGTGTGTAACCTTATCCCTTTTTATTATGCGGTTGATACTTTCCGGACGGAACGCGGGGACAAGTACGATGCGTAAGCCGTGCGATAGCACAGTATGCATGCAGACCGCAATGCCGAAGCCGTGAAAAATAGGCAAAACCATAAGCATAGAGTCCTTGTTAAGCTCGGTACCGCTAGTTAGTCCAAAGATTTTTGACGCAATCGAATTAAGCGCGGAAGCGGTTATCTCGACGATTTTTGGCTCGCCCGAGGTCCCTCCGCTAGGAAGATACAAGCATACCTCGCTCCCGTCGGTACGCGCTTTTTGCGCTTGGGGATAGGCGCGCTTGATTACCTTTCGATAAAACTTGGTCGTGGGCATATCTTTTGAACATTCGGGGAGCGCGGCAATGCGTCTGTCGTTAGCAAGATTATAAATCCTCATTCCTAACAGCTGTATACCGCTAAGGTAATCAGTCGCCGAGGCAAGTATTACTCTGATATTGTTCTCTTGCAGCTTATCGCGGCATTTGAAATAAAATCTATCAAAATAAATCAAAATTTTGGTGTGCGTACGATTGAGCGCCTTAATAAGCCCCTCCGCCGGCATAAGGGGATGCAGTACGCTAGCGATTGCGCCAAGCTTGCCGATTGCATAGAACGCTACAACCGCGCTCGGGAAGTTCGGCAGACAAAGCCCTACGCTATCCCCTTTTTTTACACCGATATGCGCAAGGTATGCGGCGAACTTGTCAACATCGTCAAAAAATCTGCCATAAGTAACAGATAATCCTTGAAAGGTCATAGCAACCGTCGAACGGTTCATGCCCGCCGCCTTTGCTCCTTCCTCTATAAAATCAGTTATCGATTGCTTGAATCGCACCGCGCCACCTCTTGAAGAAAATTGCTCGCACTACGGCATATGTGCCGATTGATATTTTGCGTCATTTTACATAGTTATCAATTAATTTCGCGCCATTTTACATAGTTATCAATCAATTTCGCGCCATTTTACATAGTTATCAATTAATTTCGCGCCATTTTACATAGTTATCAATCAAT
>CAYOYS010000032.1:0-13202 GCA_964408255.1 uncultured Christensenellaceae bacterium
ACCGTTGTCCTTGAGGATACAGAAGAGCTTGCCCTTGGCGGCAAAGACGTACGGGGAACATATCAAAAAATAGAGAATCATAATTGTTCGTTTATTAATCCACGCATTGTTCTTGTCCAAAAACGAACCCCATACAAACAATTATCTTCAATACTTTCCGTTCCGTTGCGGTTTAGCGGAAAATTATGAACTATTTACATCTTAAGCATAGAAGAACGCTGTTGCATACGGGAATTTACATAGAAAAAGACCGAGTTATCCCCATTAACTATAAAACCGCTGTATAATGTTTTTACCACACAAAATAGAGTAATTAAGAATATTGTAATCCGCGTCGGGGAATAATCTGAGAATGGATAACGGGCTTGAGGTATATAACCGAAAAAGGGATTTTAAGAAAACGACGGAGCCTTTGGGCACAAGGGAAAGCGCCGATGCCGCGCCGCGCTTTGTTGTGCAGCGGCACATTGCGAGAAAGGACCATTATGACTTCCGTTTGGAGTGGAATGGAGCGCTGCTAAGCTGGGCGGTGCCGAAAGGACCGTCCTATAATCCTCACGAAAAGCGGCTTGCGGTAAGAGTTGAGGACCATCCGCTCGAGTATAGAAACTTTGAGGGCACTATTCCCAAAGGCGAATACGGCGGCGGCGTGGTGATGCTGTTCGATGAGGGCTTTTGGGAGCCTTACTCGGATGTAAAAGACGGGCTGCAAGCGGGCGCGTTGAAGTTCGGACTTAACGGCAAAAGGCTCAAAGGCAGCTGGGCGCTTGTCAGAATGAACACTGCGGGCGAGTCGAAAGAGAATTGGTTGCTCATTAAGGAAAAGGACGACTACGCAAAGACGGACGACGGTATCGATGAAAACGCGACAAGCATAAGGACGGGACGAACTTTAGCCGAGATAGAATCGGGTAGGGATAAGACGTTCAAAAAAAATCCGTTTTCAAGAACGGGGGTTCAGTTAGCGAGCTTATCGGATAATGTCCCGAAAGGTAAGGAATGGCTGTACGAAGTCAAGTACGACGGTTATAGGATACTCGCCTACGCGGAAGCGGGCTCGGTACGGCTAATCTCAAGGAACGGCAACGATTATACCGAAAAGTTCAAGGACATAGCGGTTTCCGTAATTGCGCTTGCGGCGGGTAGAGCGATGGTGTTGGACGGCGAAGCGGTAATCGCGGATGAATATGGCAGAACGGATTTTCAGGCGCTGCAAAGTTATATCAAAAACCCAAAGGATAAGGGGCTTGCCTACGCCGTATTCGATATACTTGCGCTCGAGGGCGAGGATTTGAGAGATAAAAAGCTTGTAGAAAGAAAAGCCGTGCTCGAATCGGTTATGAGCGGTGCGCCGAAAAATCTATATTACAGTCCTCATGTCAAGGATAGAGGACTTGAGAGCTTTGCCGCCGCATGCAAAGCGGGCATGGAGGGAATCGTCGCAAAGCGAGAGAATTCCCGATATTTTGGAACAAGAAACGGCGATTGGATAAAGTTAAAGTGCGACAACAGACAGGAATTCGTAATAGGCGGTTATACTCAATCCGACAAGCGAACCCGAAGTGTAAGCGCAATCCTTCTCGGTGTATACGAAAATGACGAGCTAATATGCGTCGGAAGAGCGGGAACGGGAATAACCGAGCGCGAGGCAAAAGAACTTGAGGAGAGATTCGCGCCCTATTTACGCAAGGAGTCTCCTTTTGCGAACAAGGTTGAGCGCAGAAAGGACGAAATGGTGTTCTGGCTTACTCCCGCGCTTATCGCCGAGGTCAAGTTCGCCGAATGGACGGAGGAAAATTTATTGAGACAGGCAAGCTATAAGGGATTGAGAACGGATAAGGATGTAAAAGACATAAAAAAAGAGAGCGCAAAAGACATTGCCAAACCCGATAATAACGAGAAAGTGGGGGTAACCATTGGCAATGACAAGCTGTTTGAAGGGATTAAGATAACCAATCCCGATAAGATTATCTATAACGCGCCGAGAATAACCAAAGCGGAGATTGTGCGCTATTACGACAGCGTTGCTTTCCGTATGCTTCCGTACATCGAGCGGAGAATATTAAGCCTTGTGCGCTGCCCAAAAGGGGTGTCCGAAGCCTGCTTTTATAAAAAACATCCGGGCACAAGCGGAGGCAAAGGGATAGTGACCTTCCCGATTGCAAATGGCAACGTTACCGAAGATTATTTTTATATCGAAAGCAAGGGGGGATTGTTAGCGGAAGCGCAAATGGGGAGCCTTGAGTTCCATATTTGGGGCAGTACTGTGGATAATATCGACAAGCCCGATTTTATGGTATTCGACCTCGACCCCGACGAGGGAATGGAGCTTGACTCGGTGCGGCGTGGGGTTAGGGATTTGAAAAGCTTGTTGGACGAACTGTCGCTTCCGTCTTTTCTTAAGACAAGCGGCGGCAAAGGTTATCATGTGGTCGTTCCGTTCAAGCCGTCCGTAAGCTGGGCAGAATTCGGTGACTTCGCGCGGCGCGTCGCTGAGGTAATGGAGCAAAAATGGCCCGATTGCTACACCTCTAACATGAGAAAAGTCAAAAGAGAGGGCAAAATATTCATCGATTGGATAAGGAACGGGCGAGGCGCGACAAGCGTGGCGCCTTATTCGTTGAGGGCAAGCTCAAGCGCTACGGTCTCGATGCCGATAGCGTGGGACGAGCTCGCGCAGATTGCGCCGAACGGCGTGGATATGCAAGCGGCGCTTGCCCGTATACACGAGCCCGACCCGTGGGCGGACTTTTTCAGCGTAGTTTCGTCCGCCTCTATCCCTGCGCTTTGACCGCGGCAAGCATTCCTTTTATCCATTTATTTATTCTAATATTCTTTGCGTCCGACCAAATAATCTATATCCGTATCAAAATAATCGGCAAGCAGCCAAAGACTTGCGACACTCGGCTCCTTTTTGCCCGAAAGCCATTCGCTAATGGAGCTTTGTCCGACATGCAACCTTTTTGATAGCTCGGTTTGAGTCAGCTTTTCTGATTTCATTAATTCTGCAATCCTATCCGCGATTAAAATTTTCATATCAATTATCTGATAAATCTAATATATAATCCACGCTTACCGAATGATACTTTGCCAATTTGATTAGTATCTCGGTAGGGATATCAAGCTCTCCACGCTCGTAATTGCTATATACCCTTTGACTGCAACCAAGCACTTTGGCGAGCTGTGTTTGCGTTAAATCCTTATCAACTCTCAATTCTTTTATCCGTTTATACATATTTTACCTCGTCTTAAAAATAGTAGCATAGCGGAATATGCGCTATCAATATTTAGCGCAAAATCCGCTAAATTATGGTTATGAAGTAATATTAAAAATAGAATAATTGCAAAAAGAGTATGGACGGGGTAGCGAATATATGGTAAATTATGCTATAATGGTACTATAGCTAATTAGTCTACATTTAGCTAAAGAATTCGGTGTTTTTTGCGCCTATGCCCCGAAAGAATCGTTTTTGACAGCATTGCTATCAAAAATAACCTTTTCAAGGCATACACATCAAAAATCCGCTCAAATTCTTATAACTATTGGTAAACTAATCAGCTAACTAATCTCAAATTATATATAAAATTATACAAAAATAGGAGAAAAATTATGCAAAAAATCATCAAAGGCAATGTTTATTATGTGGGCAAGGCGGATTGGGAGCTGAGAACGTTCCATGGCGAAGAATTATCGACCCATAGAGGTTCAACTTATAATTCTTACTTGATTAAAGAGGGGAAAAATGTGTTAATTGATACTGTTTGGACTCCTTTTGCAAAAGAGTTCGTAGAGAACTTGGCAAAAGAAATACCTTTTAATGAGATTGATTATATCGTTATCAACCATGGCGAAGTCGACCATAGCGGCGCTTTGCCCTACCTTATGAAGCATATACCCGATACACCCATATATTGCACTGCTAACGCCGTTAGGTCACTTAAGGGGCAATATCACCAAGATTGGAACTTTAAGACGGTCAAAACCGGCGATTCATTGGATATCGGCAATGGCAAACAACTTGTGTTCGTGGAAATGGCGATGTTGCATTGGCCTGACAGCATGGCGACATATTTGACAGGGGACAATGTATTGTTTAGCAATGATGCTTTTGGGCAACACTACGCTACCGAAAATTTGTACAATGACTTGATAGATGGATGCGAGTTATACCAAGAGGCGATTAAGTATTATGCTAATATCTTAACACCGTTTAATGCCATATTGAGGAAAAAACTAAGCGAGATAATCGCGCTTAACTTGCCCATAGACATAATAGCTACAAGCCATGGCGCGATTTGGCGCGATAATCCTATGCAGATAGTGCAAAAGTATGCCGATTGGGCGGACGATTATCAAGAAAACCAAATCACGCTTGTCTATGACACCATGTGGAATGGTACAAAGGCGCTGGCGGAAAAGATAGCAGAGGGTATATCACAGGCGGATAAAGATGTGGTGATAAAACAGTTTAACATTGCAAAAAGTGATATGAATGACGTTATAACCGAGGTCTTTAAGTCCAAGACGGTTGTTGTGGGTTCTCCTACTATCTCTAACAGTATACTTCATTCGGTGGCAGGGTTTATCCATTTGATGAAGGGATTAAAGTTTAAGAATAAAAAGTTTGCAGCTTTTGGCTGTTATGGTTGGAGCGGAGAGTCGGTCAAAGTGCTTAATAACCTTATGATTGAGGCAGGTTTTGAGGCTATAAGCGAGGGGTATCGCGCATCGTGGCAACCGGACGAGAAGGCAAAGGGTGCCGCAGTGGAGTTGGGCAAAGAAATTGCACAAAAGAGTTAGCGGGAAGTGTCATTATTATAGTCGGATTAACGCATGCTTTTTTGATATAATTGACATGCCAAAGATTATGTGAGGGCTTTATGAGTAAAACCAATATTGCGTTTAGGCATATTTTGAAAGAGGCGGCGTATTACATAGCGCGCCACAACAGACCGTATAAAAAGACGATACTTTTTGATAAAAAGGATGCGAAAGTCATCGCACATAGAGGACTTAGCGGTATCGAGCTAGAGAATACCGTTCCGGCATTCACACTTGCCGGCAAGCACAGCTACTACGGTATCGAGACAGATGTGCATAGAACCGCCGACGGCAAATACATAGTCATTCACGACGACACGACCGCGCGCGTTTCGCTTGCCAATTTTGCAGTAGAAAAGACGGTGTCAGAGGTTTTGAAAAAAGTAAAGCTAAACAGTCCTTACGGAAGCGATTCGGAAGAATACTATATCCCGTTTCTTGAAGAATATGTAAGGGTATGCAAGGAGTACGGCAAGGTATGTGTTCTCGAGCTGAAGAACCACTTCGAAGAGTCGGATATTATTGAAATTGCAAAAATCATCGAAAAAGAAGGCTACCTTGATAATACGACTTTTATATCCTTCGACTTGAGCAATCTAATAAGTCTTCGCCGCACATATCCCGAGCAAGAGGCGCAATTTTTGACTTGTCGCTATAACGCCGACTTGATAGACACACTTACCGAACACAAACTTGACCTCGACATATATTACAGAGAACTTAATTTGGCGCGGATAAACGCGCTGCACGACAAGGGTATCAAGATTAATTGCTGGACGGTCAACTCAAAAAGGGCGGCAGAGCGCCTTGCCGCATGGGGAGTCGATTACATCACTACGAATATTTTGGAATAATCTAGCTTACGACATTTCGAAAAAAAAGGGCGTCGTATACCCGAATACAAGAAAATACATACTGTCGCACTGCTTGCGTCTTTGAATCGTTGCACTGCTTTATCTTATATATTATAGGACTATTGTACTGTTTTATCTTTTTATATTACTATACTGTTGTTCTGCGTTATCTTATATATTACTATACTGTTGTTCTGCGTTTATTATAGACTGTTGCACTGCTTAATTCTTATGTAGATTATATGTTATTGCGCGTATTATTGCGCGGGCATTTTGCCGCGAAGCCGCATATCTCGTCGCTTAATAAAAGGCAGCGGATGACCGAGATTGTCGGGCAACGCTTGTTCTGCGGCAAGCGACATCGTCATTAGAACGATGAAATAGGTAATAGGGAAGAAAGAGATAGGGTCTATCATTCCATAGCCCTCTAGTATCAACATTCCCGCAAGTACGATTCGGCTTTCGGGTGTTTTGACCTTAAAGAAGGTAGAGTACCTCGCCCAATAATAATAGGTATAGAATATCAACCCTATTATACCCGAGCATGCAAGCACTTGAAGCAGCATTGAATGGAACGCAAGCGGGGTGAAGCTCAATTCGTCCCGTTTCGCCTTATAGTCCCAGCCGCCCCCGAATATGGGGTTATTCTTGAATAGTTCTACCGCCTCTTTATAAAGTCGAAAGCGCCCCGAATCGTCGAATCCCTTATCCAACAACTTGTTGACGACCTCGGTTAGCGTACCGCGGAATATCACCATAAGAGTAACAGCCGTAGCGATAAGCGTTGCCGCGGTTATTGCAATCGAGCGCTTATTCGGCGACGTTGCGATAACGTACGCGAACAAGAAAGGAAGCGCGGCGGCAGTGAACATTATCGCTCCGCGTGATTGAGTAACTACGAGTATGCAAAACTCAAAGAAGGTAAGAATGACGAACACAAAGCCGAACTTTTTGCTTTTTATCATATAGTAGAATGACGCGGGGATACATAGTCCGAGTAGCGCGCCGACATGGTTGGCGCCTCCCCAACCGAGATAGATTCTTTTGTTCGTAAGCATAGCTTGCATCGCGTCCGCGCTGCCCGCTTCAAGAACGGATATTATTATCTGGAGCGAGCAGAGAATACCGACCGCAAGCATCATTTTGATAACATACCTTAACGGCGCCGTCTTGTCGACTATGTTTTTGCGGCCTATCGCCATATAATACGCGAAAGCAAGGGCGAGACAGACGAACAGCACTACGACCTCGACGACTACGAACACGTGCCTATCGGCGAGCATTATTCCGCCAAGACTCATGGGTATTATCAGCAAAAACATCGAAAGCGTTGTGCGCTTAATTGACTTTGGCGACAGCGCGCCCTTGAAATCGGGCTTGAAGCGAACGATATTGACGATAAGGGATAAGACAAGCAAGATTGGAAGTATAATTTTCCAGCCTGCAAAGTCGAGTCCGTATTGACCGTCGCGGAACGAGATAAAATAGAACCAATGTAATGCGAGAAAGGGTGTGATGTCACGGCATGTCAAGAACATAACCGAAGTCGTCAAAATCATAACCGCTAGCGCATACTGCGTATTAAGTTTCCACCCGAGCAAAGTAAGCGCCGCCATAAACAGTATGTATAAGTTTGAATGAAAAAACTTTTCAAGGCGGCGTTCGAACTTTTGAAATTTATCTTTTGTGTACATAAGCTCCCCAATTTGTGTTGATACCGCCATTTTACCACATTTTTGGGATATTTGAACAAAAAGGAGGTTATCGAAGTAATAATTTATAATAATTCTTTAATGCTAAGGCGCACGGCGGCGAGTACTGCGGGCGCAAAGTTCATATATTTAAGACATAACGAAACAACATATTTGTTTATTGTTTTCTTAATTTAAGGGCGGGCGCGAGGGGTCGAGTACTGTCGAGGGGTTGAAAAAATACTTTTGGATTCGCTCGGGATAGCGTCGCATTGTCAGACCGTCTAAGTTAAGCCTACCGTGCAGTACATAATTTTTATGGTATTCGAGAGTCATTTCCTTGCATACGGGGCAAATAAAACGGAAGCCTTCCGAGATAAGGTGAGTAGTTCGCATATCCTTTTCGGCAAAAGAGCAGCCGAACGGAGTAACGTATATCGAAGTTTCGCCGACAATCGCCGAAAGATTGTCTTTCCATTTGGCAGTGTCGCGCTTAAGCGCATCGAGAGTGATACTGCGGTCGCGGAACTTCGAACTGTGCGTATAGCTGTGACAGGCAATCCGCCACCCCGTAGCCTTGAGCCTATCCGCGACCGCTTTTGCATCGGCGCAAGCTTTGTCTTTCGCCGCACCCGTTAAGGAGGTGACCCGATATCCGAATACCCCCTCGAATCCCGTTACTGCGAGAATGCCTTTCGCCCCATACGGGGAAAAATCGGGATGTGCCATAACGAACGCATCGAGTATAGGCGCCGCGTCGCCCTCGCAATCGAACACCTCAACTCCGTCTTTTAACACGATTGTTGTAATGTTGCCGTTTTGGTCGAGCGCGAGCCGTTCGGCAAAGCCCGCGCCTTTCATATACTCGTAATAGTTCACGTCGTCAAAGCTCATGACTAGCGGCTTTTTGCCGGGTGGCAATAACAACTCTTTTTTTATTATGCGTCCCTCTTTGTCCACCTCCGCTAAAGAGGTCAAGTCGATGAGCACGAACCCGTTCGCGTAAAGTTTTTCGAGCATTGCATTAAATTCTGAGCGCGTAGTCATCCAATCGTCGTACTTGTGCTTGTCCGAACCCGAGAACGCCGCATCAGTATCGATAATAAGGCTATGAAAAAAGACATGATATACCTTACCCGTGTATTTTTGATAGCCGTTAGGCTCGGCAAGGCAAGAGGTGGCGCCATTCGCGAAAAAAACTTGCAACAACAGAAATATCACGAAAAAAAACTTGGTTAGCATGGACGGTGTACAAAAAAAAGAACGTTTCATGTGCTTAGTATGCCTTGCGTGGATATAATTATTTGACAGTGCGCAAAATTGGCAATAGTGCGATAAACACATCTTTTTCACCATTCGGATATATTCATGATATTGCAATATTATACCGTATAGTATATAATTAGAAATATATTAAAGATATGGAGGCGTTATGAAATCAATAGTGATTTATTATTCCTTTAAGGGGCATACGAAAGCATTCGCAAAAAAGAAAGCGGAAGAGCTTTCGGCGGACATTGTAGAGATAAGAGAATCAAAAAATAGAAGCGTATTAAGCGCGTATACCTCGGGTTGTCTTGCTGCGCTTAGACTTAAAAGCGTCAAAATAAAGCCTTATTTTGTCGAATATGATAAGTACGACAAAGTAATACTTTGCGCTCCGATATGGGCGGGAGCGCCCGCGCCCGCGTTCAATAGCGTAGTAGAGGCACTACCCAAAGGGACAGAGGTCGAGATGCATTTTGTGTCGGGGAGCGGTAAGTCGGGGGCAAAAGCGAGAGTTATTGCCAAACTCGAAAAGCAAGGCTGCAAAGTATTATCTTACACGGATATTAAGGAAAGTAAGCAATAACCAAAAGCGTCGAAAGCAACACAAAGCACAGAATCAGACACAGAAAAGCGCAGAATCAGACACAGAAAAGCGCAGAATCAGACACAAAAAAGCACAGAGTATATTTTGTCCGCCGAATGGTTTTATTCGGCGAACAATCTTTATATCAAAAAAGCTATTAAACAATTTTTATATCGAAAAAGTTGTAATCAATCTTTACATCAAAAAAGTTGTTAACCAATCTTTATATTGGAAAGATAAAACAATATTTATGGGTGTTGCTTTTATTTGGAAAACGCTTTGCGTATTATCGCCGTCGCTTCTTGAAGTTCTTCGTGCGTTATGATAAGGGGAGGGGCAAAGCGTACAGTATATTTATTGGTTTCTTTTGCGAGCACACCACAGTCTATAAGCTTTTTGACATAACACGCGGCATCTTGCTTGAATTCTACCCCGACAAGCAGTCCCTTGCCGCGCACCTCTTTGATATCGGGATTGTCAATCGATTTTAGCTTGTCAATGAAATATTCGCCTTTCTCCTTAGCGAGCTTGGGAAAGTCGCCGCGTACAAGTATATCGATTGTCTTAGTCGCTACCGCGGCGGCTAGCGGATTGCCGCCGAACGTAGAGCCATGCGAGCCGCTGTCAAAAAGTCCGAGTATATCTTTGTTCGCGGTGATTGCCGAAACGGGCAGAATCCCGCCGCCGAGCGCTTTGCCCAATATGTATATATCGGGCTCGATACTCTCGTGGTTGCAAGCGAACATCTTGCCCGTTCGCGCGAAGCCGGTCTGAACCTCGTCCGCAAGTAGCAGCACATTGCGCCTTGTGCAGATATCGCGCACTGCTTTGAGGTAGCCTTTAGGCGGTACGATTACCCCCGCTTCGCCCTGAATAGGCTCGACCAAAAAGCCCGCGGTTTTATCGGTAATTGCCGCGTCAAGCGCTTGAGCGTCTCCGAATGGAATCAGCTTGAAGCCGGGAGTGAAAGGCGCGAAACCGCGCCGCGCAACGGAATCGGAGCTAAACGATATAATTGTCGTCGTTCTCCCGTGAAAATTTCTTTCGCAAACGATGATTTCTTGTTCGCCGTCGGGAATGTGCTTGACTAAGTTGCCCCAACGCCTTGCCGCCTTGATTGCGGTCTCTACCGCTTCCGCGCCCGTATTCATTGGCAGCGCCATTTCTTTACCGGTAATTTGCGAAACCTTTTCGTAAAAATCTCCGAGTAGCGCGTTGTGAAACGCGCGAGAGGTCAAAGTTACCTTGTCAAGCTGTTCCTTAGCGGTCTGCACAATCTCGGGATGACAATGACCGAGGTTGAGAGCAGAATATGCGCTCAACATATCAAAATATCTTTTCCCCTCGGGGCTGTAGGCAAACGCGCCTTTTGCGCGTTCGATAACTACGGGTTTTGGGGTATAGTTTTGCGCTCCGTATTTTTCAGTTTTTGCGATAATTTCCGCCGATGATAACATGATGTCCTCCGATAAAGATATGGTGTCTAAAGTAAGCCTTGGATAAGAGCTCGCATGGGATAGCCAATGCAAAACGTTATGCGAAGCGCTTTCTTTGTTGTTATTATTATAACAAATTACGGCGCAGATTGCATAACGCTTTATCCGACAAATTACGCACAAAATAAAAGTTGCCGATATTTTCGCAGTTTTTTGCAATAAAACATTAATGCCGCTTTAGTGGACGCTTCCTTGATATTAAGCCGCCACAGTCGGTTTTGGTTATTCGGCGAGTTTTTCCGTGTAAAGCTCTCGAATGCGAGATAGCTTTTTTTCGTCAAGACCGAATTCTTGATACAAATAATTCTCAATCGTTTGATAACGGGACAGTATTTCGGCGAAAGCGGCATCGAGCAGACATTCGTGGACGACGAACAGCGGTTCGTAGCGCCTAAGCATTCTTGTCCTTAAAAGTTTGGGAATAAAGCGAGCGACCGTTGCTTCGATATATTCTTTTATCTCGAGGCTTTTCATATAATCTTTCAAAATTTCGTTGTACGGAACACCAAGTATCGCCAAAAGTATAGCTGAGCCCATTCCTGCGCGGTCCTTGCCCGCCGTGCAATGCTGAAGGAATGGCACCTCGCCATTGACCAACGCTTCGGTCATCTTTCGGTAGCCAACGTTATCGAATGGGATACTTTTGTAAGTGGACTTTATGTCCTCAAAAGTCACTTTATGGAACGCCTTGAAAAAGGCAGGCGCTTTTTTCAACTTATAAAGCTGCTTATTCTGCATATCGGTTGGGTAGTTGCGGTGAGCGGCGGATAGCTCTTTATAAGGGTTGGTCTTTACTATCGTAAGCTCGTCGGTGTCCCGATAATCGAAAATCACTTTGAGGTTAAGACTTTTAAGATACTCGATATCGTGGGGTGTCGCGTCGTTGAGCATCGCGCTTCGAAAAAACAAGCCGCGCTTTACTACGCTTGCGTTGTCCGTTTTTATCCCGCCAAGGTCTCTAAAATTATAAACCCTTTCCATTACTGCGTTCTGTTTCAAACCGCGCTCTCCGTTATGGCTTCTTCGGCTTCGTCCTCCGTCAATTTATTACTTGGCAAGTCCGCTCTATTCTTCGGCAAAACCAATAAAATTACGCCGCCGATGATAAAGAAAAGAATCAAAGAGGTAACGCCGATACGCGGACTTCCGGTAAGCGCGGTCGCGGCGCTCATTAATGCCGGCCCGAGTACTGCCGCGCCTTTGCCGCAAATGTCGTATAATCCGAAGAATTCATTGGATTTTTCTTTGGGCACCAGCTTCGCAAAATACGAGCGTGAAAGCGCCTGTATCCCGCCTTGGAAAATGCCTACGAAAAACGCCATAATGAAAAACTCAACGATATTGTGCAGAAATGCGCCGAATATGGTAATTCCTATGTAGCCCGCGATACTAATTAGTATGAGTATTCTTGGACTCACCTTGTCCGCGCCCTTGCCGAAGAGCAAGGCGCAAGGCCAAGCAACGACCTGAGTCATAAGCAGCGCGATAACAAGGTATACCGCGTTGATATCGCCAAGCACCTGTTGGGCGTATACCACGCTCATTCCGATTATCGTGCCCACGCCGTTTATGTAAAAGAAGAAGGCGATAACGAACATAAACGCCGCTTTGTATTCGCGGAGATTTCTGAAAGTTGTACCGAGCTTACGGAAGGCGTCGCGTATTTGGTTTTTGGACGGCTCGACTCCGTGAACTTGCTTATAAGTACGGAGCAAGGGAATGGAAAGCACAAACCACCACACACCTGTTATCGCCATTCCGATTATTATCGAATTGCCCTCTCCGATTCCGATAATCGGATTATCTTTTGGCATTGTCGCTAACACATAAAGCCCTAGGCATAATACGAACGGAATACAACTTCCGATGTATCCCCAAGCAAAGCCGCGCGAGGAAACATTGTCCATTCGGCTATCCGACGTAATATCGACTAGCATCGCGTCATAGAATACAATCGAGCTGCTCATTCCTATACGCGCCATAATAATGACTGCGGCAAGATACGGTATACTTTTGCTGATTCCGACCAAAAAACAGCCCACAACGCCGACTATTAGGAATATCAAGAACATTTTCTTTTTCATGCCTTTGTTGTCGGCAATCGCGCCGAACACGGGATTGAGAAGGGCGATAACAAGCGCCGACAGCGATAAAAGAGTGCCGAATATCGCGGTTATTCGAACGTCGCTATAACCTTGAGCTTTGGCAAGAGTGTTGTAATATATCGGCAATAGCGAACAAATCATCATAACGAACGCCGAGTTACCCACATCGTACAGAACCCAATTTCTTTCTAGTTTTGTCATTTCAAATTTCATAATAACCTCATAAGCGCCCAAAGGCGTGTCATTATAGACAGTTTAACATAAACTTATATCTTTTGCCATATTAATTACATAAAAACGGTTATTGACATTTTTCACTTCTGCTTTTTGCCTTCCAAAAGCCGCGAAACCTGCCTCAAAAATCTATCCGCATTCAGCACGA
>CAYOYS010000033.1:0-13139 GCA_964408255.1 uncultured Christensenellaceae bacterium
CGATTTCGGTTGTTGAGGGATTTTTATATCAAAGAACTCGGCGAGTCGCCGAGTCCTTTGATATTGATTAAATTGATTAATATGATTTTTACGATAATTACTTAAGTTGTTACAATAATTATTTATTTAAGTTTTTTTGCACTTCCTTGACCGTATTCTTATAAGTCTTGGGATAATAGTCTATATTGGTGCTTGTGTATTCGTTGTAGAATTCTTTTTGGAAGGAAGCAAAAACATCGCTTTTCATATTCGAAGATACCGTATCATAAATATATTGCGCTAAGGTGCCCTTGTCAATATAATAGAAGTTTGTATCGTTCGTATATACTTTATAATCGTCGCCGCTTGTAATCTTCTCATAAGTCAATCCGTTGACTACATAGTCAAAAGGCAACTCGACATATTCCGCCTCGGCGTCATGCGCCACATCGCTTGCGAAACCAGTCAGCACAATATAGTGTATTCCGTATTCGGTAACGCACCAATCTCCCGCGCCGACTCCTTGCGCGACGAGAGCATGGCAAAGCTTTTCGAACTCAGGAACATAGCCCGAATCAATGCCCTCGGGAGGCACAAGATAGCCTAAGCCGCCCTTTTCGAGCGTGTCGAACATGCCGTCGTCCTCGTTTGCCTTGTATATCCACTCGTCGAACTTCTCGACAAGCGCTCTGTTGCGCTCGGCTTCGTCGGCAAATTCGGGACTAGTTCTTATAGCGTCCAAATCGTTCTCAATATCGGCAATAACCGCAAGCACGTTAATCGCTTCATCGTTCAAATATTTTTTATCTGAATCCACGACAAAATCCTCGTCCTCCGAATCTGCTTCTGCATCGTATATAGGATTGGACAGCCATACCCCGATATATCTTGCAAGCCGCTCTCTAAGCGCTTTGAGTGCTTCATCGTTGCCCGTCTTTTCGCTAGTATAACGAGTGAGTTCGTCCGATTGAGCGGTGTTGAATTTGAACAGAATGTGCTTTACATAGAAATATCCCTTGCCATTGTCCGAAACCGTGTGGACAATGGTGTTGTACGGAGCGCTCTCAAGCGTACTTGCCTCGTACTCTTTGGAAAAATAGCCTTCTTTTTGTTGGTTAAGCTCGGTGTCATAAAAGCTTTGCATATCGCTTTGCTTGACCTTAACTGCGGATTGAATCAATTCCTGACATACATCGACAACCTTGGAATTGAGTTGCTTATAATAGTAATAATCATAATCCTTATACCCCTTTTTGAGGTCTTCTGTTACCCTTCTCATCGCCTCAACATCAATGGAGTATTCCGCCCTATCCTCGTAGTCACCGCGGTTAATCGAAAAGTCAAATTTGTCCAAAAGAATCATTTTGTTGTCGTCGTCGACGGGATACGGCTCTTCTTCCTCCTCCTCTGCCTCTTTCTTGGGTCTTGTGGGGCGCGCTTCTATTACCTCTATCTCAAAGCTTGCAGTAAGGTCGCCGTAAGCAACGGTTAACTCGACCGAAGCGGCAACTTTCTCACTGTCAAATCCGGACACTGTATAATCCTTTTCTGTCAAAGTGAAAGTGCTTCCGTCCTCATATACTGCTTCGACTGCAAATCCTTTTGTGTCGGGTTCTTCGCCTACCTCGTATATAAGCTTGTTGGGAGGAGTAACGTTAATTGAGACAGCGTTCTCAGGTGCCGTCTTTTCTTTCTCCTTTTTCGCTAGCTCTATCTCTTTTTTGACCTCATCGCGATAACTTTCGAACTGCGTCTTGAATTCTTCATTAAGCGCTTTGCGGACATCGTTGAGTTGCTCGGTGGTAAGTATTGCCTCAATCTCCGCAATCCTGTCTGCGTAAAATCGTGCGTTATCCTTGGAATCCTTAAAATTATAAGTGTTGCCTTTGGTGCTAGCGGCGGTAATTGCGGCATACTTTTCCGCGTTATCTTTATATGATTCGGCGAGATAGTCCAGACAATATAAGGTGAATAGCGCACTTTTGCCAAGATTCTCGTTGGCGCTATCATAGTTCTTAGCCATATCCGATATTGCCGAATAGTATTGAGCGGCGGTGATACCGTAGCTGTAATACTGCACGAGGGTATTGATGTATTGATTAATAGAAGAATTCAATTCCCCCTTATTAATCAAAGTAATTCTGTCGTTATATGTTGCGGTAGCCGTAATCTGCTTAATATCCCTTTCCTCATTTTTACGGAACATGCCGTTGTTGTCACAAGCGGACAAAACAAGGGTAAGCGCGAATATTACAACCAAAGCCAATGCTACTAATTTTCTTCTCATTAACAAATCTCCTAAACGACAAAGTCGCACTTATCTATTATACATAAGAACAATAAGTAAATGCAAACATTTTGTTTATGATTTACCTATAAATTCCGTTAGCGTTCAATAAAAATTTGATTAAATACCGTATTTTTTCTTTAATGTCGGTATTGGGCAAGACAAGCTCGACCTCTTTTTCTCCTTGTCTTATGCGGCAATCCTTGCTTGTCAAAAGCATCGCGCTCTTAAGGGCGGCACTTTTTAGGTAATCTTTATTCAAAAAAGCGATGCGCGCGACTGTTTCATCAGCGGAGACTTTGACCGCTCCTACCTCCCCGCCGAGAACCCTTATTAGGGAAATGTCGAGAAGGTTTTTTATCGGGGCGGCAACTTTGCCGTACATATCAGCGATATCCTTTTCTAGCGCGTCGCGTTCCTTGACAGATTTTATCTCCGCGATACGCTTGTAAAGCTTGAGCCGCTCCCGCTCGCTCAAAACGAGCGTCTCGCTAATATACGCGTCCGCTTTGATGCTCACCTCGGTATCGGTATGCGCGGCAACTGCCTCTCCCGATAACACCGCGACGGTCTCCCGCAAAAGCCGACTGTACATATCGTAGCCGATTCGCTCGACGTGTCCGTGCTGTTCTCTCCCCAATACATTGCCCGCGCCTCTTATCTCAAGGTCCATCATAGCAAGTCTGTAACCGCTGCCGAGTTCGGTATTGTCAAGCAAGGCGGACAGCCTTTTTTCCACATTACCTGTTATTTTGCTTTCCATAAAATAGGTAAAGTATGCCGATGCGATTCGCGTACTTCGCCCCACTCTCCCTTTAAGCTGGTACATCTGCGCAAGCCCCAATCTGTCCGCGTCAAGCACAATCAGGGTGTTTGCGTTCGGGATATCGATACCGTTCTCGATAATCGTCGTGGATAAGAGGATATCCGCTTCCTTGTTATAAAACTTATATATGTTTTTTTCGAGCTCGGCGGAATTCATTCTGCCGTGACCGACTACAATCCTCAAAGCGGGAAAAATCTTCGCAAGCGCCGCCGCGTAACCGTAAATCTTGTCGATGCGGTTATAGAGAATGAATACCTGTCCTCCTCTTTCGATTTCGCTTTGAACCGCTTCGGTAAGCAAGCCTTCGGAGTATTCGGCGACTACCGTTTCGACGGGATGTCTGCCCTTAGGGGCGGTATCCAAAACACTAACATCCCTTATCCCTGAAAGCGCCATATGCAAAGTGCGCGGTATCGGGGTCGCTGAAAGTGAAAGCACGTTGATATTTGTGCGGAGCGTTTTGATTTTTTCCTTATGCTCCACCCCGAAGCGCTGCTCCTCGTCAAGCACAAGCAAACCGAGGTCATAAAAGGATACGTCCTTGGATAAAAGTCTATGCGTTCCGACAACGACATTTATTGCGCCCGTTTCCGCGCCCGAGAGTATTTTTTTGACCTCGGCAGTCGTTCTAAACCTCGTTAAGCAAGCAATTCTGATACCAAACGGTTGAAATCGTGCGCTCATTGTCATAAAATGCTGCTCGGCGAGTATTGTGGTCGGCGCGAGTACCGCCGCTTGTTTGTTCTCCATTACCGTCTTGAATATCGCCCTCAAGGCGACCTCGGTCTTGCCGAAGCCCACATCGCCGCACAACAGCCTGTCCATTACCCTGCCGCGCTCCATGTCGCGCTTGATATCGTCCGCGGCAAGTAGTTGGTCTCTTGTTTCCTCGAATTCGAACGCCGATTCGAATTCTTTTTGGAATTCGGTGTCCGCGGGATACTTATACCCTTTTGATTTTTCCCTTTTTGCGTAAAGTTCCAAAAGGTCGATTGCAAGCTTGTTTATGGATTTTTTCGCTTTCTCTTTGTCCTTTTTGAACTCCTCCTTGTTCGGGTTGGAGAGTCTTGGGGCTTTTTCCGCTCCCGCGTAAAGATGAAGCATGTCCATTTGGTGTACGGGTACATAAATTTTATTGTTTTCCGCGTACTGCAACAATAAATAGTCATGCTCTCCTATATACGTCTTAAGCTTGACTACGCCCAAGCACTGACCGATTCCGTACTCGTCATGGACGACGAAGTCGCCCGTACGCGGCGCGATAGACTGTCTTTCGGGAACGCTCGCTGCCGTACGTCCCGTTTTGACGAACATCTCCGAGGTTCCGACAACCAACGCTTTTGCGCTTCTGCAAACAAAACCCTTATTGAGTCTTTTGTCCGAGAACGCTATGTCCGCATCAGGCAAAAAGCCCCGCATAGTCTTTTCCCATTCGCGGCTGCCACAAAAAAGCTTGATTTCGTAACCTCGGCTCTTATAATCGTAGATGTCCTTAATAAGCAAGTTAATGTCCTTAAAGTAAGAGGGCAAATTGGTCGAGTCGAGCACGAACGAACCGCGTTCGCCACCGCTTTGACCCGCCGTATAATTCGAAAACCCAAGTGAGCAATAACCCGAAATCTTTGCGGACGCTTCCTCAACCGAGAGTTCTGCATTAAGATGCGCTCTTAGCGTCTCCCCGCTCTCCGCAAGCCTTAACGCCTTTTCGCGGTGCTTGACTGACTCCGCGTTAAGCGCGTCGAAAAGCTGCTTAGGCTCGTCGTAAATAATGAGGGTATCTTCGGAAAGATAGTCGAACAACGTCGATAAATTTTTCCTAACAAACGGAATAAGCCAGCTTAACGCGGCGTCCTTTTCATTGATTTCGAGCCTTAACGCAATGTCGGAGATAATCTGCTCGGTGCGCGAAGCGGCTTTTTGCGATTGCATTCCTTTCGCTTTGCGAATAGCTTCCAATACATCGTTCTTATCCAAAATATCGGTGATAAAATCAGTTGACGGCGGAATGATTATGCGCTTAAGTTTTGCGCCTCCGCTCATGGTATCGGGCTGGAACTGTCTAAGGCTTTCGACTGTGTCGAACTCAAACGCCGCCCTTATAGGGAGCGCGGAATCTATCGGGAATATCTCGACAATATCGCCAAGCACTGCGAACGAGCCTTTTTCCTCGGCGCGCACTTCCTTGCGATAGCCTGCGCGGCTTAACTTACTCGCCAAAATCTCGGGAGAAATTACCTCTTTTTCAGAGAGTCTTATTATGCTGTCCTCAAAGGATTTTTTGTGAGGCAAATATCGTAACAGCGACTCGGGAGTGACGATTAAAACGTCCGCCTTTTTTCTTATCCACGCGGAAAGCGCGGCTACGCGTTCTTGGACTGCCGAGAGATTGACTCCCGACTTATGCAGCAAAATATCGTGTTGAGGTAAAAGCACCGCGGTCTTTACACCGAGCTGCGTTAATATCTCCTCTGTTCGGTCAAGATTCTCGGAAACAGTGATATATAACGCTCTTTTGCCGTAGCATGCCGCGATATGCGCGCGCTGTGATGCCGCAACCGAAAATATGACAGTACGCTCGTTCTCCGCGATACTGTCATAAATGTCCGAATATGATTTTGTAAGACTATCCAACGCTATAATGTCGGCGCTCAATCTTTATCCCCTTTGCAGTTGAAGCTCCGTCCGACCGCTTCGATATCGCCGTCGGTATCTATGTACATGTTGAGCGCCGCGGCTATTCTGTCCGTCAATGCGTCCTCTTGCGCCGCCTTATCCTTGCTTACATTGGAAAGAACATAGCTGAATAACGGAGCGCCGTTCTCGCTTCTACCAATACCCGCCCTTAACCTCGGCACATTTTCGCCAAGCGCATCCACTACGCTTCTCATTCCGTTATGTGTGCCCGCGCTCCCCGATGCCCTTAGCCGCAACGCGCCGAAAGGCAAGTCAACGTCATCATACACTATTAGTATCCTCGCATTGTCCGCGCCGAAGGAGTGCGCAAGCTGCTTTACGCTCTCGCCCGAGCGGTTCATATAAGTCTGCGGCTTCGCTATTACGATTTTTTCGCCGTTAAGGTAAAATTCCGCGGCTTTCGCTTTTGAATAGCGGTGCTTAAACTTTGCGCCTCTCGACTCGGCAAGCTTGTCCACCGAGCGGAAGCCGATATTATGGTACGTCTTGCGGTATGCAAGACCCGGATTGCCCAATCCAACGATTATCAGCATATCAATCCTCTTTTTTGGCTTTTGACCAATTTTCAATCTCGTTCGGAATAACCCGACAATCAGATATATTAATCCTCTTTTTTGTTTCTGACCGCCTTAGCTAATTCGGTAGCTCGATGTGGTCAGATTATCAATCCTCTTTTTTGGCTTTTGACCAATTTTCCTTTATCGTTTCACGCGCTCTCGCTATGCAGAACGCCCTATCGGGGATATTGCAAGTTACGGTCGAGCCCGCCGCGATATATGCATTGTCCCCTATGGTAAGCGGCGCAACAAGGTTGGCGTTGCAGCCGATAAAAACCTCGCTACCGACTACTGTACGGTGCTTTTTGCCGCCGTCGTAGTTCGCAAATACAGTGCCGCAACCGACATTGGTCGCGTTGCCGACTTCGGCGTCGCCGATATACGCAAGATGCGCGCATTTTACCTCGTCGCCTACAATAGAGTTCTTAACTTCCACAAAGTCGCCTATACGTGCGCCGTCCCCGATTTTGCTGCCCTTGCGGATTACGGCATACGGGCCGACAGTACAGCGCTTACCGATAACCGCGCCCTTGATATTGCTCGACTCAATCAATGTGCCGCGCCCGATTGACGAATCCTCGATGTGCGAAAAAGAGCCGATTGTGACGCCCGCTCCTATACTGCTTTCGCCTTTTATAGTAACGTAGGGCTCGATGACCGCGCCCTCGCCGATTGATACGGTGTCGTCTATTTGCACCTTGTCGGGAAAAGGTATAACAACACTGCCGCATTGAAGTTTTTGAGTTACTGCCTCGTATATCTTTCCAATAACGAAAGACAATGTGCGCGAATCCTCGACCACCGTGGTATTAAAGGCATCTAAGCGGTGTTTTGTGCCGCCGCCCTCAAAACAAAATTCGCGGTATTCGCTAAGGCTTCCCTTGTGAAGCTCCATACTCTTGATGCCGCGGCGCTTCATCACTTCCGCCGCGCCAAGCAAATAATCAGCGGTTAAAAGCGGCATTGAGTCATAAACTACTGCTATATAATCCGCCGCCTCAATGCGCGCTTCCTTGATACAGGGAACAACGCAATAAGGCAAATTTTGAATACCTTTTTCGGCATAAGAAGACAGCGGTCTTCCGGCGACTTTCCTCTCGGCAAAAGGAAAAGGTTGCTTGATTAATATAACAAATATCGTCATACATAATTATATGCATCCCCCCTTCAATTGTCAACCTCGGCGACGCTTGCCGCGAAAAAAATCACTGATAAGTTCGGCGCATTCCTTAGCCATAACGCCGCCCTTGACCGTCATGACGTGATTCAAGCGATTATCCGTCACAAAATTGTACAATGTGCCGCAACAGCCCGACTTGGGGTCATAAGCCCCGAAATATAACGCTTTCAGCCGCGAATTGACAAGCGCGCCCGCGCACATTGCGCATGGCTCTAAAGTCACATACATCTCGCAATCCTCAAGATACCAATTGCCTAGCTTTGCCGAAGCCTCGATTATTGCCTCAATCTCGGCATGGAATACCGCACAGTTCTTATCCTCTTTGCGGTTATGCGCCGCGGCTATCACCTCGCCGTTTTTGACAATCACCGCGCCCACCGGCACCTCGTCGAGCGCCGCCGCTTCCTTCGCCAAATTTATAGCAAGCTCCATGAATTTCAAATTCATCCGAACACCTTATCTATAAGCGCCGTAACGCCCTTATTTTTTTCCATTATATCATCAAATTGCGAATATGGAAAGGGATGAGAATAACTATCGTCTCCGACTTCGACGGTCAGCGACAGCTTGCCAAAGGTCTTAGTGAACCAATCTTTATACCCGCCCGTACTGCCCTCGCTTTTTTTCAAGTCGTAGCCAGTCAATGCGGCGAAGCGAAGCGCGATATCCTCTCCGACATAATTATTCCCGTATCCCCAATAAATAACCTCTCCTTTGGCGTGATAGCTTATGGTAAAGTCAAAGCCTACGCGAACGGTCAAATCGCGTAGCGCCCTTGACTCGCTCTCCGAGAAAGGCGCTTGCCCGATGTATCCAAACGGCGACAAATGGGTCGTATTGCCAATGCCCTTGCCCCAATCCGCGTCAAAGTTGTTGTTCAAATCTACTGCTCTACCGTTTGCTTTCCATAAAGAAAAGTCTTCCGAATCGGAGCAAAACTTTGCATTTGTTTCTTTAAGCAACCCTTTTGCGAACTTTGGCACGGTATCAAGCCCGCGTATGCAAAGCTCGGCGCCGTCGGGATTGACGAGCGGAACAAAGGTAATATTATCGCCGCGGTACGATTCGGCAAGTTCATAGACTAGCTTGGCAGTTATATGCTCCCTTGCGTGAATACCGCCGTGAATTAGCGCTTTGTCGCCCCTGCCGAATCTGATTGCAAATATCTCTCTTCCGAACGCGCTTTTGCCGATAGACTCGACAATAAAATCGCAATCTAGCTTTGCGATTGCCTTTACCAATTCAATATAACCGAACATATCAACAGTTTACGCCCGAGCAAGCCGTTTCGCAACATTTAGCGGAGTTTATTATTATTTTATCGTTATACAATGCTACTTTTATTAGGAGAAACTTAAAACTATCCATTCCGCTTTTATTGCATTAAAATACTATTTATGGTACGGCATGTTATTTATTATCGTAAAAGCCCGATATATCTGTTCCGATAAAATAACCCGCATCAGCTGATGCGGATACGTAACCTTGCCAAAGCCAACAAGCTTATCGGCGGACAAGACGACTTTCTCGGACAAGCCGTCCGAGCCGCCTATCACAAAGCTAAGCTCTTGTCCCGAGTCCTTTGCCGCGCGGATTAGCTTTGCGAACTGCTCGCTCGATAACTGTTCGCCCCTTATGTCAAGCGCGATAACCGTACCCTTAACGGCGGACAATATCGCCGTACCCTCTACGTTAATTGCCGAGGCTATCGCGGCAGAAGCTCGGCTAGACGGCTTGCTTTCGGGAATCTCGATTATCTCGACTTTTGCGAAGCGACGCAGTCGCTTAACATACTCCGCGCTCGCGACGCGCCAAAACTCCTCTTTGAGCGTCCCTACCGCAACGATATTGATTTTCATCTTAAGAGTCCCCAAATATAGGTGAATGCCGTCTGCAATATACACATCGTGAACGCCGCGTAAATCATTATATTGTCTTGCAGCATAGGTTTTCCGTCTATGCGGTAGGTGTCCAATATAATTTTGCCGCCGAAGTATGCTTTATTTTTAATACCCGGAGCGCTTCCTGCGAATTTTGGAACAAGGGTAAGCAAATAGAATATAACTACGGCATTTGCGAACAGCATGCCCGCCGCAAGCAGTAAGGTAAACGGGTTGGAAAGCATACCGTAAAACTTGTTCATAATGTTTCCAATTGCGCCGTTGTACTGCGTGGAATATGCAATTATATGGTCCATTGCGTTGTTGCTGAAGTGCAGAAGCATAGCAGGGAAAATGCTGCGTGTTTTGATGACGAGATACGCCATAATGCAGCCTCCGACAAAAGCATATCCGAACTGTATAATATTCCCGTGCATCGCGCCGAATAATAGACCGGAAAGCAAAATCGTCTCCACCTCGTTGCCGCGGTCGCTTATCGCGTCAATCAACAGTCCGCGATGCGTGAATTCCTCGAATACCGCGGGAAGTAGCGCGCCGACAGCTATCCACATAACAAGATTTAATGGGCCCTTATAAATAATTCCGACTCCCGCACTCGGGGTGTATCCGCTTAAAATAATAATGAGATAAAACAATCTTGACACAAGTATTGTAAAAAAATAAAAAAGTATTGCGATAGGTACTATAATCAGCCATACTTTTGGGCTCGATGCCCGTCTATAACCAAAGTCCTTGAACATTGCGCCAAGGCGGTCAGATGCGTTCATGTCCGCGGAATACGGTTTTAGAATAAATGCCACAATCAACGGAACAAGCCCCATACATATCATCTGACTAAGCAAAGTGTAGGTTATGTTGAGAGTGTTGCTCGACATGGTCGAGGGAATGACCGCTATCAGTAGATTTAACAGAACGAGCGCAAGCATTGCGCCAAAATATGCTATTGTCAACCTCAATCTTTTGCTCATAGTAATACCAACAAAGTATTCCCAAGCCAGATGAGAATAACCAGCCCTAACGCGCCGAAAAAGCCGCCTTTCACGCGGTCGCTTCCCGCACTCAAAACAATCGGAGCGCCGCTCGCTCTGTCAAGATAGGCAATCGCAGTCTTGACGGACGCAAAAATGCCAAGTTTTTCAGAGTGCTTGCCGCGATATTTTCCACGAAGCTCGGCGGTAGCGTCAGCGTAAGGCAAGTCTTCTTCCTTTTCCTTGCGTTTTATCAAATATCTTGTGAACTGCCACAATACTATTATAAGCACAATACTCCCAATTATCGCGGTGGCGACAAGCAGCAGCACCGATTGGGGGGTACTTGCGTCCAATATGCGGTTCAACGCGCTCAAATCTCGCCTTGCCTCCAAGTAACTGATACTTAACGCAATCACATTGTTGGTGAAATGCATGGCGGCGGAAGCCCATATGGAGCGAGTTATAATATAGATGTATGCCATGACCGCGCCGATTAAGAATTGATGAACAAACTGCGAGGCGTTGCCGTGGATAAGCGCAAAAAAGAGCGCGGACATCAAAATCGCGAAGCCGCGATTAACGCCCTTAAAGCCGCTTACCATGTTGACTCTGAACATCAGCTCCTCGCCGATTGCCGGAAAGAGGGCAAGCCCGAGTAGCCCGAGCAAAAAAAGACCGCCGCTGCTTGTAAAGTCCGCGTATTGCGGTATATAATTATAACCTAGTATGTTCAAAAGCCTCAAAAAAAGATACGCGAGAGGTAAAAATGCGACAAGGCTCAGCACTCCAATTAGCACAGAAAAAAGAAGTGTTGCAACAGATACCTTTCTTTTTATGCCCGATAATTCCAAAACATCAATCTTAAAATATAAAAATCCAATGAACACCGACAGCGCAAAAACCAATTGCGAGCCGAAAGCGAACACCCACATCTCTGCATTGCCGTTCGTAACGGTGAGCGCAACAACCGTTTGAAAAATTATGAGCAGTATTATAAAGCCGATGAATATTGCTCCGGATTTGCCGTTATCAAGCTTCCCCATTGGTCTTCCTTTAGGTATTAATCAACAATTATGTACAGACGTTCTTGCGCGCTGGGCAGCTATCTCGACGGTAACGTCCTTGCCTACCGCGGCGCCCGCCCCCTTGATGATGCCGCATGCCGCCTCGTATGCAAGTGCGGGCAAGTTGTTTGACTCGCTTAGGTGCGCGAGAATGAATTGCCTTGTGCCCGATAGCAAAAGCTCTCTCACAAGCTCGGATGCCGTCTTATTGGATAAGTGTCCAAAGCGCCCGACAATTCTTTTCTTAAGATGTTCGGGGTACGTGCCGTTAAGCAACATTTGCTCATCGTGATTTGACTCGAGAATGACAAGGTCGCTGCCTTTCGCGTTCGCAAAGATGTTGGGACTGACTGTACCAAGGTCGGTCACGCTTGTTATTTTCGCCTTTCCTTTCATGAACGTATACCCTACCGGATATGCCGCGTCGTGCAGGACGCGAAAGGGCTTGACGAATATGCTCTTAATATAGAAGCCGCTGTCAAAATCGTCAACTGCGTATTTTCTCGTACGAATGTCTAAAGCGTAATCAATCGCCGAAAGCGTCTTGCAATGCGAATAGACAGGTATCTTGGTTTTGTTGAAAAGAGTCTTCAATCCCCTTATGTGGTCGGTGTGCTCGTGCGTTATGACCACGCCGTCAATCGCAGACAAGCTCTCCCCGATATCCGCGAGCTTCGCTTCGATAGCTCTACAGCAGATACCTGCGTCAAGTAGGATTTTCGTCGCTCCGTCCGTGATATAGGTGCAGTTGCCCTTGCTCCCGCTCGATAATACGCACACTTCAAAATTCATAAGCTAATTATACAACAAATCGGCTTGAAATAACAAGTAATAATATGTTAATATATCGCTATGGTTAAAACAGCGCAAATAATCGAGAAGGTAAGCGAAGCGGTGCTTCATATCAGTAGCAACATAGACGAGCGGACTTGCGCGATGCTGCTTACGGCGGAAAAAGCCGAAAGTTCGCAGTTGTCGCGCTTTGCGCTCAGCATTATGAACGAGAGCCTAAAGATTGCTTCAAAAAGCAGGATTCCTGCCTGTCAAGATACGGGTATGGTGATTGTATTCGCTTATGTCGGGAAAGATTGCGACATCGAAAGCGACCTTTATGACGCGATAAATATGGGGGTAAGCAAAGGCTATGCCACGCTTAGAAAATCTATCCTCGACCCACTCACCCGCATTAATACCAAAGATAATACGCCCGCGGTTATCTATACCGAGCTTGTCGAGGGCGACACCTTAAAGCTCGATATAATGGCGAAAGGGTTCGGCAGTGAGAATATGAGTACGCTCGCAATGCTTAACCCCTCCGACGGCAAGGACGGCATAATAGATACGGCAATCAAGGCGGTGCGCCAAGCGGGAGGCTGTCCCTGTCCTCCGGTTATTCTCGGGATAGGAATAGGCGGAACTATGGATAAAGCGGCGGTGCTTAGCAAGCGCGCGCTTTTTAGGGAGCTTGGGAGCGCCAATCCCGACAGCGAGCTTGACGCGCTAGAAAACACTATTCTCGAACGGCTGAACCGTCTCAATATCGGTGCGGGAGGGTTCGGGGGAGATACCACCGCGCTTGGGGTGTTTATCGAAAAGTATCCGACGCATATCGCAGGGCTGCCTGTGGCGGTTAGCATTTGCTGTCATTGCAACCGTCACAAGAGCGTGAATTTTTGCGAA
>CAYOYS010000034.1:0-7811 GCA_964408255.1 uncultured Christensenellaceae bacterium
GCGCAACTCATGTTCTCTTCGCCGTATATAGTATGGGCTAATCCATGGCTTAGCGGGTGATAAATGCAATAGTTGCAATCAGCGCAACTCATGTTCTCTTCGCCGTATATAGTATGGGCTAATCCATGGCTTAGCGCGTGATAACCGATTATTAGTATATCTTTTTATAATACGGTAAGACTATCCGTTAATGTAATTGCCGATGCTTTACGAATCGGGAGTCAGTACCGCAGAAGGCTCGCTTCGGTTAAAATCAACCTTATAATAAAAGGAAAACTCGCTAAGGGTGGCATTGCCCTCGGGTATAGAAATCTTTACCGCGCCTGTTGTATCCCTTTCGATTGTCATGGTTTTTTGATTGCTGTCGTCGATTGTCAAGCTATAAGTCTGCGAGGCGGCACCCGTCGGATTGAAGTTGTTGATTATAAACGCCTTTGATTCGAACGGAAGAATTTGCTTGAGGTTGATATACAGCTTTTTGCCCTTCAACATATCGTATCCGTAACCGGCAATAACGCAAGCGGAAGATGAGGAAAACAGGAACTCACCCTCGAACAGCTTCAATACAAGATTGCTTATATCGGTCTTAAGCGCCCCCGCAGTAATCTTGAGATTAGTCCCCACCTTTACGCCTCCCAACGCCGAGCTTGTCGCGGTTGGCAGTATATACTGCGTCGCGGACAACACCCCGTCGCTTACGGTGATAGTGCTGTTGTCGGGTTGCGATATTCCTTTTATCGCGGATGTCGCAGTAGGTAGTGGCGCGCCTACCAATGCAAGCGCGGCAATAAATTCAGATTCTGTCCCCGTATAGCCGCCCTCCACCGCTTGCATGTATGCGCTTTTGCCCTCTTCTCCGTCCGTGCCATCCATACCCGCCGCGCCGTTTGCGCCGTCTTGTCCCGCTATTCCTTGCACACCTTGTTGACCTTGCGCGCCTTGCGCACCTTGCGCACCCTGTGCTCCTTGCTCCCCTTTTAGCGATAATAGCCATTCGCCAACATTGCCCGAAAAGCCCGCATCAACAGCAAGTTCATAAGCCGATTTGCCCGATACGCTGTCAATGATAACGCTTAGCGTTCCGTCTTCGCCGATATCAATTGTTGTTCCGTCGGGCTTTACAATGCCTGTCGCTTGGGGTGTCGCCGTCGGAACGGACGCGACTCCTATCGGCAGTCTTTCTGTTCCATAATCTAGATACTGCGCGCCCGTCTCTACATCGAATATCAGCTGACCGTCTAGAACCGGCAGCTCGGCAATCGCGCTCGTTACGCGCCGCAAAAACTTAACAGTTGCCATACTAATCCTCCCACTCTAAATAAATATTGTAGTCTAAGTTCCAAATAAGCGAAACATTCCAATAGAGACCGGTATCGTTGACGACCCTATCGGGAACGCCGAAAATATATCCGTTCATAATCTACCGCCTTTTTTGAAACAGCATATCATGGAGGTTATGCAAAACTATATTGAACTGTCAAATCCGATATAATAAAAAAGTTGTCTTGCTCCACTTACTGCGGACGCGATTTTATCTCTTTTGAAAGCGCGGTCGCGCACTTAAAAAATTGAGCAACGTTTCTTGCCGAGCGCTAAAAAATATTGAGGAAGCAATGAATAAATACATGCGCCCGCTTACACGTCGTAGCCGATAAATTGGCTTACACATCGTAGCCGATAAATCTCCGCTTACACGTCGTAGCCGATAAATTGGCTTACACATCGTAGCCGATAAATCTCCGCTTACACGTCGTAGTCGATGTCTACGGTGATAATATAAAAGATTCTGTTCTCGAGTTTGACACGGCTACGGCAAGCCGCCTCGAGCTCGGGGACTCCGATGCGCGCTCCATATGGCACATCGACATCAAAGAGAATGTTAGTATGGGTCTTGCCGGGCACGATACGAAAATCGTGTAGCTTTAGCCTTGCGTCAAGCGTTGTGATTGCCGACTCTACCTCCGCTTTCAACTTATTGACCTGCGGATTATCCGTCTCGATAGGGTCCATGTGCACGGTGAGGTTGATACCCATTTGTTCTTTGAATTCACGCTCAATTTCGTCCATAAGGTCATGACTGACCATAACGTCCTCGCTGCTAGATACCTCGACATGAACTACCGCGAACATGTTCGCTGCGCCGTAGCTGTGAATCATCAAATCATGTGTGCCGAGCACTCCGGGATATGAATGAATCTTTTGCTTGATTTTTTTGATTAATTCCTTGTCCGGCTTAGCGCCGAGCAAGGGCGTTATCGTATCCTTGATAAGTTTTATACTCGATATTATAATGAACATCGAAACTAGAAGTCCCGCGATGCCGTCCACGCTAAAATTAAGGTTCGGGAAAAGCGAAATCACTATCATTGCGACAAGCACGGCGGCAGTGCTTAAGATATCGTTGCGACTATCCTCCGCCGCCGCTTTAAGGACGCCCGAATCTATCGCTTTGGAAAAGTTCTTGTATACCGCCATTTGAAAACCCTTAAGCACTATGGCGAAAGCGAGCACAACATAAGTTAGCACACTTACCGAAACGATAGAGGGATTAAAAATTTTGATTATTGATTCCTTTGCCAGCGTTATACCGATGAACATGACGGCAATCGCGATAATAAGTGCGGTAATCTGCTCATAGCGCGCATGACCAAAAGGGTGTTCAGGGTCCGCGGGACGAGAGCTCATCTTAAAGCCGAACGCGGTGATTGCGGAGGTACCCGCGTCCGATAGGTTGTTGACCGCGTCCGCGATGACCGTAACGCTTGACGCGATTATGCCGATTGTCATTTTTAACGCAAAAAGCAAGGCATTGCTTATAATGCCAAAAAAGCCCGCGGTAACGCCGTAACGGAGTCTTACCGCATGGTCGCCGGTATTGGCATAATCTTTAATGAATAATTTTTTGAGCCAATTAAACATGCTTTTGGTGTACCTATTCTATATAAGCTTCAGTCCAAAACAGATAGCGCTTGGCACTCTTGTTACCTCGGTAAAACCGTACTTCTTATAAAAACTTATCCCCTTCTGATTCTTTGAGCCAACAAAAAGACAGACTCCCGCAACGCCCGACTCTTTTAGATAGGCGATTAGCGCGCCCATTAACTTGTGACCGAGTCCCATGCGCTGATATCCGTCTATAATGTTGATATGCAGATGCGCGGGGTATTCGTCCGAGATACGCCCCTCGAACCATAGCCCGATTCTTCGAATGAACGCTTGTAGGCGGTTAAATTTTTTAATTTTGGGCAAGTATTGTTCACAAAATATTTTTTTATAGGTGCCAAAATCCTTTGCGCAGATGATATATCCCACCGCCTCGTCTTTAGCGTTCGCCGCGACAAAACAGCTGTCCGCCTCGTTCTCGGTATAATAATCGTTGAAAAGCAAACACAACAACTCTCTTTGCTTTTCCGTTGCAATAGGGTAGCCGTTCGCGGTCAAGACACAGATATTTCTTACCGCACTTTTATCCTTTTCTATATAATTTCTAATCGTGACTTCTTCCATATGCCCTCCGAAAATTGTTTATATATCGTATTTTGCCATAAGCTCGGCGGGAGTCTTTCTTAGCATTATAAACGGCTTTAATAAAGCTGTGAATATCGAAACTCCGAATAAAAATGCCCCGAGTGCAAGAGACAGCCACCAAGGATAGTACAACATTCCGAGCTTTTTTATTAGTGAAAGCGAGGCAAATATGGAAATTATTATCGAAGCAACCAGCCAACCCTTAATGGTGCTAAGCGCAATTTGAACCGAATTCTCGGTGAATAAGCCCTTCATAATATCCTTGCGCGGTGTGCCTATCGCGCGAAGTATGGTGAGTTGCTTAATTTTGCCAATGAATGCGGCGCGACCGACTTTGGATATCGCAATTATTTGGAACAGCATTATTACCGCAACGATAACCAACGAGGTAATCGAGCTCAAAAACGCAATGTTATAAAAATTTTTTATTTGAGCTTTTTTGCAGTTCTCGACCTCGAATCCTTGTTGAGAAAGCAGCTTTTGCGCCGCGCTCACATTATCCGCGTACACATAAACATAGGGCTCGTATCCGTCGTCGGTGCGGTTTAATCCCTCGTAATCGGCATCGGAAAGATAAATGACCGGCTCCCCTCGCGCGACAAAGCCCTTGAGCGTAAAGCTGATAATTCCATGATTGTAATAATATTCTTGACTATATTGGGAATCCTCGCCGAACGGATATTCCTCGCCATAATCGACGCCGCTCGGGTGTCCGTAATATGGCATATTGGTAAGCGTCTGACCGATAAGTTTCTCTTTGGAGGTCAAGCCTTGCCCCTTGAACTCATCGCTCATTATTAGCCGCTCATATAACAAGTCGTCAAGCAACACTTCTCCCTTGGCAAGAGGCACATCGCTTATTACGCTGTACGGGAGTACAAAAAAGTTGGCATTCGAATACCCAAAAAGTGAATTTCTCAAAGTATATATTGGAATAACCGTATTAATCGTAGAATTGGGTACATGTAGATACAAAACCGAATTTTCGACCGTCCTATTTAATGCCGCCTTGATTGTACCTTGCCCCTCATATTCTTGTAAGTCGGCGAGTTCGGCATCGCTTATCATAAGCACATGGCTATCGACGCCTATCTGCGTCTTTGCATCAAATACAAAATTCGGCGCAACCGATGCGACTAGCATGGATATAAAAAACGCCGTGGCAAGCATTACTTTGAAGTTGTTTTTTCGTTTTTGCGTGACTGCAAGGTAGTTATTGAACGCATTAGCCACGACCTTTGCCGTCTTGAACACACTGATTGGCGGACGGTCGATTTTGGACAACACAGATTGGTCAATATCTATGTTTTTATCCTTGCGCTCCTTTTTTTGGTATTTGCCGCTAAGCAGCTTTATCGTGCTGTCCTCCCCTACAAAGGTCAGTTTTTCCCCGCTTTCCGCGGTGCGAAGCAACAACTTGCCCTCGTGACTGATGATGTCGAGTTTAATCGGCTTTTGCTCCTTGTCAAAGAAGTAGGTCAAATCCACTTCTCCTATGTTATACTCGCGTTTTTCTAGGTCGCCAAGATAAATTATATCCGAATGTCTGTGCTCAAGCGACTCGGTACTTTCGTTGATTATGTCCGATACGACTTTGCCGTCCACGAGCCGTATTATGCGGTCGCCATAAAAGGACGCAAGCCGTTCTTCGTGGGTTACCAACACTACCAAACAATGCTCCGAGATACCCTTGAGTATCTCCATAACTGCCATTGTATTCTTGTCGTCGAGATTGCCCGTCGGCTCGTCCGCAATTATTATATCCGCGCCCTTGACAAGCGCCCGCGCAATCCCCACCCTTTGCTGCTGTCCGCCCGATAAGGTGTCGGGACGGCGGCTTTTATACTTGTGCATTCCCACAAGCTGCAGCGCGTATTCAATGCGCTTCGCATATTCCGCCTTATCCGAAAGCCCCGCAAGTTTGAGTACCGTCTCAAGATTCTGATACACAGTAACATCGTTAATAAGATTATAATTTTGAAAAATATAGCCGATTCGCTTGTTGCGTAGCGCGTCCCAAGTCTTAGCGTTATACTTTGTCATCTCGATGCCGTCAATATTGACGCTGCCGTTATCCGTTGCGTCCAACCCGCCTATACAGTTGAGCAAAGTTGTCTTACCACAGCCGCTTTTGCCAAGCAACACCACAAGTCCGCTGCCCTCGAGCGTCAAAGTAATATCGTCTACCGCCCGTATCTCGTTGGGACGACCCCTATTAAAATATTTTTTTAGATTGCTAATTTTCAGCATATGTCACTCCTCCAGCAAGGAATTCTTAACGGTATGCTTAAAGAACCGTTTGTTAAATCTTTGGGCGTTGCTCATGGTGACGAATAGCGTAACTACAAGCGCGATAATGCTGACCCAAGCGAATCTAGCGATTCCCGACGCTATCAGCTTGAACCCGAACACAATCCCCGGCGTAACGATAAGGGAATAGACCAATACGCCGACAAAGGATAGTACCACGGTAGTAATCCACGCCGAGAGCGCCAAAAACGCCATTTCAAAGTAATATACGGCTTTGATATAGTTATCGGACAAGCCCACGGTACGCATGATATTGTAATCGCGTTTTTTGCTTTCGCCCACCGTCTTGACCGAGCCTTGCACGGCGCGAAAAACATAGAGCATAATGACCGCCACGAAAAGAGAAAAAAGGAATATTATCAATCTGCTCGCATCGATAGCGGACGCTCCCGAATAAGGATAGTAAGTGAGGTACCCCATTGCTTCTATCGCCATTCTTGCTTCTGTAATCATCGAGGAGTCCGCTACGCTTGCAACTAAGGCATTGTGCCTATTGTCGTTGTCAAAGTACGCTACGGGGGTCGATTGTATCAAATTGTCGTTTAGATAAACTGCCAAATTGACATCATCGGCAATGACGCCTACGACGGTAAACTCCGTCTCTTCAATGTTATAATACAACTTTACTTTAGTATCGAGAAGCTCAGCCGAGGTAAAGTTCTTACGCGGAGGAATGGTAATTACCACCTCATTATCCGCTTGGGGCAGTCTGCCCGAGAACAAAACTCCGTCAAAGGTTGAAGCGGGTCTGATTCTCGCATAGAAATGTTCTTCCTTAACGGTGTATTGCGCTCCATTGTTAATAATCGAGATATAGTAGTTGACCGCGGCGACTCCTTCGACTTCCGAAATCGCCAAAATATCCGCCTCGTCAAGCGGCTCTGTCGGAAGTTTGATAACTTGGATATCATTTTTGTGCGTGTCGTTGTAAAAATCGCTTACGGTATTATACGAAAGCAGTCCGATTATAATCCAAATAAACATTGCCGAAAGCGCAATAAGGCTTGTAAAAGAAAAAATGCTGCGCTTGGGAGTTGCCAAAATATTATTTTTTGCAACGACGGAAATACCCTTAATATCCTTTTCCTTTGGGGGCTCGGTGTCTAGTGCCGCATCACAAGGGAGTCTTACTTGTGCGTTAAGCACGGTATCTTCCACGATATCGCCGTCGGCAAGCCGTACCTTGCGCGTTGCGTATTCGGCGATTTCGTCGTAGCTGTGCGTTACGACAAGCACAAGTTTATCGTGGCTTAGCTCTTTGAGCAATCCGAGTATCTCCGCGCCCGTTTTGCTGTCGAGATTGCCGGTAGGCTCGTCGGCGAACAGTATCGGCGCATCCTTGGCAAGCGCTCGCGCAATAGATACTCTTTGCTTCTGCCCTCCCGAAAGCTTGGTCGCGCGATGCTTCGCGTGAGAGGTAAGCCCGACTTTGTCCAACAACTCGATTATTCGCTTATGCCGTTCGGCTTTATCCGAATAGCGAGACAAAAGCGCAAGTTCAACATTTTGATACACGGTGTAGCTATCGATTATATTATAATCTTGGAATATGAAAGCAACGTATTTTTTTCTGTATTCCGCTCTATCCGCCTCGGTAAAATACGAAGTCTCCTCACCGAGCAAAAACAGCTCGCCCTCCTCATAGCTATCCATGCAACTCATTACGTTGAGAAGAGTGCTTTTACCGCTACCACTGCTGCCCGTGATTGCAACAAACTCCCCCTTGAACAACTCAAGGTTGACTTTATGCAAGCCGACCGCCACCGCGCCCGAGGAAGAATAGATTTTTGACAGCTCACGCAGTCTAATTATCGGTTTTATTTCTATTTTGTCCGTAATTACCACCTCTTAATTACCCGAATATTCGGCGAAAGCAATGCTGTTTTCGCCGAATATCGATTCAAAATATTTTGCAAAAAAACAACTATCCGAACATTGCAAAACTATCTTGCAAAGTCGCTTCGCTTAATGTT
>CAYOYS010000034.1:7911-13055 GCA_964408255.1 uncultured Christensenellaceae bacterium
AAACAACTATCCGAACATTGCAAAACTATCTTGCAAAGTCGCTTCGCTTAATGTTTACAACGTCTTGCGCGCCCTTTCATTCTGATATAGCAACGCAAGCGCTGTTGCGATTGATATTACTTTGCGTCTTGTGCCGTCGTTTTGAATAATACTATTATTCCGTGTCTTTCGGCGTCATCGTATCGTCCGCCTTATCGTCCGCCGTATCGCTTGCGTTTAATTCCGTATCGCTTAAAGCGTTCGATGTCACATCGCTGTCTTCCGCTACCGTTGCGGGAGCTTCCAAAGCATCGTTTGCGTTCAATGCCGCCGCCGCGCGGCGCATGTTGAGCTCCTCAAGTATACGCTTATGCTCCTTGTCGTCAAGCGCGTATTTCCATGTCGGAATAACAGACAAAAAGCAGCCTATTGCCGGCAGTATAGAAACTATTAGGAACAGTATCATCATAAAAGAGCTGTACCCCTCGGTAAGCCTTGGTATTCCGCCCGCGCTGATAAAGGCATTGACCTCCGCGACTCGCGCGTCCGAGAACCGTACAATCGCATAAGCTGCGGTCGCCATAATCGTTGCGATACCCGACTGAAGCTTGGCGATAAAGGTCTGCCCCGAGAAAAATAGTGCGTCCGGACGCGTTCCGCCGCTCTTATGCTCTTCATAATCTACGCAGTCGGCAATCATAGTCGATTGAAGCACGGTAGTCACCCCGCCCGTTGCGCCTGCTACCATGAACAATACAAAGAAAATCACCACCCACAATGCAGAAGTAAGCGCATGCGGCGCAATCAAATAGCCGACAAATATTAAAAGATACGGAGGAATACTCAACAAATTCGACCAATTATACAGATTTTTTTTGCTGACCGAATTGAGCATCTTTGGTGTAAGCGCCATGCCGAAGAACTGCCCGATAAACAGGCCGCCTCCGAGAAGCCCGAGGTAAAGGAAGGCTAACAACGCGCTTTTGCTTGAGTAATAGTAAGTGACAAGGGGGATTGCGGCAAGCATAATGACCATTTTGGTACTGCCGAAAATTCCCGAAAGAAGTATTTGAGAAAATGGCTTGTTTTTTACAATTATCTTAAAATTTTCGATTAATGAGGTCTTTTTTGTTGAGGGCGGTATTCGCTCTTTAATCGCGAAGCCCGTCAACTGAAACATCGCAGTTCCAAGTACCGCTAAAATCGCCGCGACAATCAAAAACCCCCACCGTTCTCCCTCCGCCGCGCTCATGTTGCCCGAAGCCGAAAGCATATTGCCCGCGGCAAGCGCTAACGACTGCATGGATAGTACCACGACACCGCCTCCGATTCCGCCGAAGAGCCTTGCAAGCGACAACAGCTTGTTCCTATCCTTATCGCTTTCGGTCATTAACGCGGTAACGCCCCAAAGCGGTATGTCGCCTATGGTATAGACCATTCCCCAAAGTACATAAGTAACTGCCGCCCACGCGACAAGTCCTCCGTTTAACAACTTATCGGGATTGCTGCTTACATCGTAAAATCCGAAGCTTGTGAAGCATAATATAGTGATAATCATTATCGGAATGGGTACTGCGATTAGATATGGACGGCATTTCCCGAGCTTTGTGCGGGTACGGTCGACAATCGTCCCCATAATTGGGTCGTTCAACGCGTCCCAGATACGAGCAAAGGTAAAAATTAGACCCACAAAAATCGCCGGAATAAGTAGCGTGAACTGCAGATAATACATCAAGCATGCCCCTACTATGTTATAGATAATATTTTGTCCGGTGAGCCCGATAAGATAAAAATTCCGTTCTCTTTTGGTATAGGTATTGACGCAAGCGCCGCATTGAGCGGCAACAACGTTAGTACTGCTTTCCATAGCGCGCCTCCTTAATCTTGTATCGTTTGGGTCAAAACGCCCGCATCGATATATTCTACCCAATACAGGTAGTCCTTGATTTTGTCCTTCTTATATTCCTGCTCTATGTCGGATTTGACGAACAAGTCAGGATTCGCAACGTATAAGTGCAGTTCCTCGATTAGTTGATAATTCCCTTTTGCATCTATTATATGAAACGCTTTTTCGCCGATTATCGGTCTTACGCTCGAATTTATCGTAACGCTATTAAGCGCCGTGCAGTCTCTAAAAGAATAACCGCCGATATCCTTTATCGTGGACGGAAGAATTATTAATTGCAATTTTTTACAACCGAAAAAGGCAAAGCCCCCAATCACTTCCACGCCCTCGGGTATCGTTACTGCGGTCAGTTCTGTACATAAATAAAACGCGCAGTCCGAAATCTTGGTGATATTCGCCTGAATATCTACCGTCTTAAGCGTTGTGTTCTCTTTGGTAACGCCCGCCTTGCGCCTGTTCTCCTCTTTTGTATAATGCTTTTGAAAGATGCCGTCGCCGAGCGATTCCACGGGATAAGCGGTATTGTCCGAGCCTATAATCTCGGCAGGGATTGTGACATCTGCGGCGGTGCCGAGATATCGCACAAGCCGCGCCGCGCTATACTCCGCCGCTTTCTCACCAACGGTATAAAGCTCGTATTCGAACTGCCCGTTGGCGGTTATCTCGTACGTTGTCGAAGCGCACCCCGCAAAAGCGTACAATGTCAAGCTTACGCATAGCGTAATCAACAGAATAAATTTGAGTTTTTTCATAAAACCTCCTATTCTAACGGTCGAACGGCTTGCCGCCCCATATTCAATCGGGGCGGCACAGTGGTCAAGTATAGCGCGCACATGCGCACTGTTATTTTGGTTAATCTGCGTCTCCCATCGAGTCGAGCAGGATTTGCTTTTTCGCTTCCTTGGAAAGCTTCTCGGTGGGAATCTGCTTGCTATCTCCGTGCTTGACGAAGAACATCAATACAATCGCAATCGCAACGCATATCGCGGAATAAGCGAACAAAGCATACATATTGATACCGTCCATAACAAGTCCCGCAATGAAAGGGGTTATCGCTTGAGCGGACATGGTTGCGGTATAATAATACCCCGTATATTTGCCCACGTCCTCCGCCTTGGAAAGCTCGACTACCATCGGGAAGGTGTTGACATTCGCAATAATCAATCCAAAGCCCGAGATAAGGTAGAAAAGTGAGAAAAAGATTGAGGGGATAAGCTGATTGGAGTTGGGGCGTACAATCGCGAATAACAGTATAAAGGACAACGTGGCAAGAGCAAAGCCGAGCATAATCGACTTCTTTCTGCCAATCTTGACCGCAAGGAAACCTACGGGTATGAACGCGATTGCGGACACTGCCATACTGACGCCCGAAATGACGCTTGCGATGCTTGCTGAGAGGTTGAGCGCCTTGGTACAGTAAATCGAAAGTGAGCTTGACACCGCATTATAGCCCATGAACCACATGAATATCGAGGCGAGTATCAATAGGAAAGAAACGCGTTTTGCCTTTTCAAGCTTCTTTCTCCTATCCGCGTCTTCGTCTACAATGTCCGCTGCCGTAAGAGCCGTATCCGAAGCGGAATCCGAATCGACCTCGTCAAGGACGGCAACATTCATATCGGCGCTAACCGTCGCAGATGCCTCATCGGCGCGGTCTGTCGCATCGTCATCCTCATCGTCATCGGCGATACCGTATTCTTTGCATATCCGTTCGCAGCCCGCAACCATCTTTTTTTCGTTGACAAGGGACAAAAAGCCCGCGAGAAGCAATAACATTCCCGCGCCGACAGTCGCAAAAATTATAATAAAAGTATTGATGCTTTCAAAGAAAAACGCAACGGTATAAATTATAAAGGCAATCGCCGCACCCGCTCCCCCCGCGAGATTGATAATCGCGTTGCCTTGCGACCGCAACGGCTTGGGCGTAACGTCCGGCATTAGCGCGACTGCGGGAGAACGGAATGTTGCCATAGCAATCAGCACGAACAAAAGTATAATCATATATACAATAATGCTCTGTTTGCCCTCCGCCGTGCCTAATACCGCGGTATTGACCTTTTCGCTAAGGAATACATTGACACCCGTCTCCACGAATTTTTTATAATTATCGTTGGATTTCTGCTGTTCTTCGGTCAATTCGGCATCGTCACTCGGCTCGGGATAATACCTAATCGCTATGTAATCTTCGCGCGTATTTATATCATTGAGTTCAAGATAATTCAAGTCGCAATACTTTGAGTTGCCCGCCTTTGCTTCGTCATAGAACATTCCGTACAACTCCGCTTGCGCCTCGTCCGATTCCATAATTATATCGAATTCTCGAACTCTTATCTCCTCCGAGCGCACAAGTTGTGACTTCGCCGCAAGAGGCACGAATACCATAAGCGCGACGGACAAAACCGTGCCGACTATAATAAACGGGGTTCTTCTTCCCATTTTTTTGGCAAGCTTGCCCGCGCCCTTGTCCGAAAGCTTGCCGAAGAACGGCAGCATAAACAAAGAAAGCAGATTGTCCAAGCCCATTACAAGCCCACGCATTGCGTTAGACAAGCCGTAAGCCCGCTCGAGAAGCAAGGGCACGACAAAGTCGTAAGCCGTCCAGAACAGCATGATTATTGCGAATGCAAATCCTACTTTAATTGTTTGGGAAGTGTTAAGCTTCAAAGGTGTTTTGGCAGTTGGCGTCTGTTCAATCAGCTCGCCACCGGTCGTCAAATTCTTGTTTTCCATATAATATCTCCCAAAGTATTTATCATATTTTACTTTATAAATAGTTATTTGTAAAGGTGCTTTGCCGTTTTTGTTCCAAAATAACCAAAAAGACATAGCACACGCGGATAATTTTCTCGATTTTATTCCGAATTGATTTGAGAACATAAAAACCGTTCTTTACTATTTTCAGCGCAAAACCAAGAATAGGAGTGACGATGCCGCCCTATCGAATTGTTTGTGCGAAACGATTGCGCAAATATTGAAACTGTTTTTTTAATATTGTTCGGCGCAAAATTGATACACAATAAGAAAGTCGCCCTTTAATATTGTTCGACACAAAATAGGTACACAAACGAAAGTCGCTCGTTTTTTCATCAACTTTTATTTATCACGAAAGCAAGGTGCGCAATAACTAAATGACAGTTTGTCGATTGACCGTCAGAAGCAGTGCGCAATAACAAAAGGCAGTTTGTCGATTGACCGTCAGAAGCAGTGCGCAATAACAAAAGGCAGTTAGTCGATTGACCGTCAGAAGCAGTGCGCAATA
>CAYOYS010000035.1:0-12981 GCA_964408255.1 uncultured Christensenellaceae bacterium
TTATTCGTTGGAAGCGTTGGGCATCACCGGCTTTTTGAATGCCGATTTGAAAGTCGGTTTTCGGTATGTCGCGAGGAAATTGTTATAGCTTTGCATGTTCGATTTTTCCCATATAATGCGTATAATTACCCTTTAGAAACTATGCTTAGTAAGGTGGCTTATTCGTTGGAAGCGTTGGGTATCACCGGCTTTTTGAATGCCGATTTGAAAGTCAGCTTTCGGTATGCCGCGAGGAAATTGTCATAGCTTTGACCGTTCGATTTTTTCCATATAATGCGTATAATCCCCATTACGAGAAGTGCGACGATAAAGCCGCTTAGCGCGCCTAAGGTGTCAATGAAGACATCCGACCAATCCGCGTAGCGTCCCGAGGTAAAGAATGGAAGTTGAAACATTTCGGACAAGCCGGCGGCGACAAAGCCCGTAATGGGGGTAAAAACTACTCCAACCCATTTTTGCCGAACAAGCAAGATTAAGGTGAAAAAAATGCCGAAGCCGAGCAACGCGAACAACGAAAAGTGACCGAGAATCTTGCGGACATAGAGATGAAAGCTCTTAAAAAGGGTAATGGTGACCGTCTTTTCCGCGTATATCGAGGGGTCCATATTGCTTGTTGCGCGAAGCGTTACTTTCCCGAGCCGTTTTGAGAACAAGTATCCCTCTTCATTGATTGCGCCTTTGTCGCAATCAATGCTCCATGTAACACTTCTGTCACCCGGATTATTAACAAAAGCTACCGAATACGCCGTCGCATAATTCAACAACGCGCGCTCGTCGCCGATGATTACAAGACCTATTGGCAGTTCGGCAAGCACTTCGACCTCGATGATAGCTACGCATTGCGGATTGAATACCGAGCGTAGCTCTATCGTGCAACTCCCTTCCGAATACGCGGTAAGCACTCCGTCGTATATCCTTGCTATTGATTCGTCGTCCGAACTCATATGAGCGTAAGCGGGGCTGCCTTGGGGCAGCGCGGAATATTCAAGAAATGCACTTTCTCCTGCGCGAAGTGTGACGGCGGATTGCTCGGGCAAAAAGTCTTCGGGGCGAATGTAGTCGGGATTGTTAATTATCGCGACGCTTCGTGAACGTTCGATGCCGTTAAGCGAGGCGGTGACCGTCACCGTCCCTTCGGACAGCGCGAAAAGCATATCCGAACGCACAGAAAGGGCGGCGGAATCTCCCTCGAGTGCGATTTCGAAGCCCGATGTGTTGAGAGCTTCCGATTCGCTTACAATAGTTATTGCCGCGACCTCACCGATTGCTATGGATTCGGGCAGAATCAGTTCGAACGCGGTAAGGCTTTGGGGGTTTATTCCTGAGCAATTAAGATATAATTCCGTAGAGGCATCGGGATTGGCGGAACTTGTCGCGGTTATTATAACCGTCCCCGCATCGAGAAAGGTGAGCGTTCCGTCCGGCTCGATTGACGCGATATCATAATCCGAACAGGAAAACGCAACGCCCCTTACGGTGGAGTTTTCGGGCAGGTATTCGGCGGTCAGCTTAAGCGTGTCGCCTATGTAGAGGAATTCGGGCGTATCGATTGGAAGCGAAAGCGAGATATATTCGGGAATAACTACGGAAGAATCAGCGATTTCAAAGCGCCTTACTATGCTCTCCGATATCGCCGCGCTTTGCGCAGCGCTGATATCCCCGGGCATAATTGATTCGATGAAAATTATCAACATCAAAAGTGTGGTGCAGATGAACGCGGCAAGAGATAGGCGCCTAAGGTGCTTATATATATCGAACGGCTTATTCCGCGGCTCTATCGCTTTGTTTGACTTTTTCTTTGGCATAGACGAATTATATCACAAACAATTTTATTAGACAATACAATATTTTGTGCCTTATTGGATAATTTTTGGAGCGGACAAAAGAAAGTTAGTAAAAGATTTTGGGTATTGTAAATTTGTGTTTATAATGTATAATTAGTATATCTTTATAAAATCATTATACCGTTAAAAGGAGAGGTTTATGAATAAACTTGACAGCCATTTGATACCCGATACCTCCCCTATCACCCCTGAAAAATATATCGTGAGGGGAGAGGGTTACCGAATAAGCGTCCTTGAGGACAGGCTATTTAGAGTTGAAACCGACGCCGCGGGCAAGTTCATAGACGAGGCGACGCAATCGGTATGGCACCGCGATTTTGGCGCGGATAATTATAGCGTTATTACCGAAGAACGGCTGCTACGGATAACCACTTCTTGCGCCGAGCTACACTTTGACACCGACAAGAAAAAGGTTGTGGGTGTTAAGCTCAAGAACGAGCTAATTCGAGCAGACAACCGCGGCAACCTAAAAGGTACCGCGCGCACACTCGATATGAGCGTGGGAAAATTCCAATTTTTGATATACGACAACAGCAAGCCCTTTTTTGAATGGTGGGTCAAGCTCGGCAACGGAGTTGCCGCAAAAAGTGGAGTTGCCGTCCTTGAGGACGACAGCCTTATATTGAAAAGCGACGGCGGCTTTGCGCCGCGCGAAGGCGGTAAGGATATATATATTTTTGCGTATGGCAAGGATTACCGCGCCGCGGTCAACGGCTATTACCGATTGTCAGGCAATGTGCCGCTTATACCGCGCTTTGCGCTCGGCAATTGGTGGAGTAGGTACAAAGCTTATACCGATAAAGAATATTTGAGCCTTATGCGGCGGTTCAAGGAGGAAAACATTCCAATAACCGTTGCTACTATAGATATGGATTGGCACTGGGTCAAGCCTCGGGACAGATTCGACTGCCCTATGGGCAAGTTCTCCGCACAAGGAGCGGGCTGGACGGGGTACTCGTTCAATACCGAACTATTTCCCGACTATAAAGGATTTTTGAGACAGCTGAAAGAGGAAGGCTATAGGATAACGCTTAACCTGCATCCCCACTCGGGCGTACGCGCTTTTGAAGACATGTATGAGGATATGTGTTCCGCAATGGGGGTAGACCCCGCGACTCAAAAGGCGATTGATTTTGATATCGCAAACCCGCGATTCGTCAACGCATACTTCAAGATAATACACAAACCGTACGAGGCGGACGGGGTAGATTTTTGGTGGATTGATTGGCAACAGGGCAAGCGCACTGCGATTAAGGGCTTGGACCCGCTTTGGGCGCTCAATCACTACCACACCCTTGATAACGCGGTAAGTGCCGACGGACGCAAAAAACAGCCTTTAATACTTTCACGGTTTGCAGGGGCGGGCGCGCATCGTTATCAAGTCGGGTTCAGCGGCGATACCGCGGTAAGATGGGCAAGCCTTAAATACCAGCCGTACTTCACCGCAAATGCCGCGAATATCGGCTACACATGGTGGAGTCACGATATAGGAGGACACATGTTCGGCGTAAACGACGCGGAGCTGTATATCAGGTGGCTTCAATTCGGGGTATTCAGTCCTATCAACAGACTGCATTCCACGAAGTCCGAACTTATGGGTAAAGAGCCTTGGAAAAAAAGAGGGGACATTGCTTTTGTCGCAAAGGAGTTTTTGCGGCTGCGTCATAGACTAATACCCTACCTTTACACTATGAATTATCTCACTCACACGAAGGGCAGAGCGCTCTGCGAGCCGATGTATTACAGCTACCCGAATGACGCCGATGCCTATAAATATAAAAATCAATATATGTTCGGCACCGAGCTAATGGTATGTCCTATAACCTCAAAGACACACAAGACGGGGCTTGCTAAGGTCAAAGCATGGCTCCCCGAGGGCAGGTGGACAGACTTCTTTACGGGCGCAAGCTACGAGGGCGGAAGACGCGTAACGCTATGCCGCGACACTTCAAGTATTCCTGTACTCGCGAAAGAAGGCGCGATAATTCCGTTGGGAGCAGATGCCGATAACGGTACGGAGCTTCCCGATACGCTCGAAGTAGCGGTATTTTCGGGCAACGGCAGTTTTTCGTTGTACGAGGACGACGGCGAGAGTGCAAATGTGCGTCACGCGATTACTCAAATGAACATAAAAGAGAAAGAGGACGGTTATTTGTTCGAGATAATCCCCGCGGTAAAAGACGACTCGCCGCTACCTGAAACGCGAAGCTATACGATAGTATTCCGCGATATAGCCTTTGCAAATGCCGAGATATCCGCGGGGGGCGTACAAGTCGAAACAATCGTTAAGGACGGTGTCTTTGCGGTATTGGTAAAAGATGTGCCGAAAGGGCAAGGAATAACTATTAAGCTAACCGATTGCCGCAAAAGGGAAGCTCCCGACCTAAAGGAAAGAGCCGTCGAAATGCTGACAAGGCTCGAAGGCAGCAATCTACTTAAGAGTATAAGATTTATAGGAATCTCCCGTGCAAAGACGGACAAAGCGCTTCTTGCCGCCATTAGGCGTTCGATTTTTCCAAGGCACATAAAGCAAGCGATTCTCGAGTATTATAAAAAATAAAGCAAGCGACTCCGATGTGCCCCCAAAAGTAGGACACAGCTTAAAGACGCGTTTTATTTTCGAATACTATAAAATAACAAGCTATTTTGGTGCGCCTTTAGGTTGAATTCAACCTAAAGACGCACTTCTTAAAGGCGCACTTCTTAGGCGCACTTCTTAAAGATGCACTTCTTAAAACCGCACTTCTTAAAGATGCACTTCTTAAAGACGCACTTCTTAAAGACGCACTTCTTAAAAACGCACTTCTTAGACGCACTTCTTAAAGACGCACTTTATTTTCGAATACTGTAAAGAAACTCTTTACCGATAATCGCCGTACGCTTGCGGCTCGAATTCGGATAACAAATCGTCGAAAGGCAGCGCGCTTCGCGGTCTGTTGACCTCGTTCATATCCCCAAAATAACGGTTGACAAAACCTTGCATTATCGTATCATAGTCGTAACAAAATGCTTCGGTACTGTTGTTGTTCGAGGTAATTGTCGCAGTCGCGATTCCCGTGACCTCACCATACATTTCCCAAGTCTCGTCCGTGCCCCATGTGCGCAAATAGCCGTTATTGAACACCGAAAAACTTACCTTGAGGTAAGTGTAGTACATATGATAATTGCTCAAATAGGCAGTGAACGCGGAGGGCGCTTCGGCAAGGTATAGCTGTTCGGCGTAATATGTCGCGCTTTCGCTTGTGCCTCTGCCTTGTTCGGTGTCGATTTCGAAGGTTACGCTATAGCAAGGCAGGGGGTTTTCTGCAATGTCCGCTCCGATATGCTTGGTAATTACAACGGTACTCGGTATTATCGTATCCGTATTGATGATATGAATGGACAAATCTCTTGCCGTCGAGCCGTACGGGTCGCCCCAATCTTCTCCGTATACGCGAGAGTGCGCACTGTCTACTATATCGATAGTCTTAAAGCTACGGCTTTTGGTTTTGAAGTTCGCTATCGAGCGCGTCTCAGTAATCTCGCAACTTGTTGCTTCGCCGTTCCAAATCGTCTTTTTTTCGTCATCGTAAATAGAGCGTCTTGCAAAGGGCAGCGAACTCATCAAAAACATTTCTCCGAAGCGGGTAAGCGCCTCGCGGTTGCTACTGACCGCGCCTTGAGGAATCTGCGTATACTCTTCCGAAACGCCAAAGCTCATGTAGTTATCGTATACATCTGCGACGTTTATGGGCTGCTCGAACGGATACAGCAAGTCGTAATAGGTGGCATTAAGGTTCAAGCCGCCCTTGACCTCGAGCGGCTCATCGTTGTTGAAGAGAAAGACATTGCCCGTCGCTACGCCGCTTCCTACTGAATATTTCGCTTTTTGCAGTGCCGTTGCGTTGGAAAGGCAAGCGATACGGTAGATTATGTATGCGGCAAGCGTCTTTTCTTGATTGGTTGCTCCTTCATTTATACCCGCTTGTATCTCATTGTTATAAGTCGCAAAAAGTTGCGAATAATCAATGTAGAAGGATTCGGCTCCCGTTTGCGGCGCGTATCCGAACAGCCCGTAATAGCTACCTAATATCGAATCTTTGGGTTTTGCGGTGAGCAAGTCCCAATAGAGAGCAAGAACAACGCTCGCCCCGATAAGTACGACCGACAAAAATACTAGCAACGCAATGAACCATTTGCGCTTCCATATGCTTTTTTTCATATTGATACCTCCCCCTTATTTCGGCTATTTTTCGCCGCTTGAATTATAGTTTATGTTATTGTTCGTTGTTACCTGCCTTTCTCTGCGCAGTCTCCTCGACCGCTTTACGCTGAGCTTTTTCGTCGAATTTGAAGAAGAACATGGGAACGGCACAAAGCAGCATGCTTAACGCGCCGATTAAAACAAGCATTATCCAAAGCGTATTGATGCCTTGCGGAGTCAAGCTGCCCTCGGGATTGTCGGGGGTAATTCCGGACATAAAATACGCGAGGACGCCTATAAACGCTCCGACCGCCATGCCGATTTTGTTGATAAGCGTCTGCATCGAGAAGCAAATCCCTTCTCCGCGCTCGCCTGTTTTCCATTCGAGGTAGTCCACGGTATCCCCGATAAGCGCGTATGTAATGATATTTGAGAACCCTTGCGGTATTCCGATTATTACTAATCCAATCAACGCGACTATAAGTCCGGCGGTAGTGTTGTAACCCGCGAAGAACATTGTGAACATCGCCGCGGCGCCGAGCAGATGAGAATATATAAAGGTATTTTTCTTGCCGAGTTTTTTGGTGAACCACGGAACCATAACGCTCGCTATAAGCCCGCCCGGAATGACCGCTAAAGTGATAAGGGTGTATAGTCCTTCGCCGCGCATTCCGAGAAAATTGATGTCGGCGAGCGCGTATTTTGCAAAGTATAAGCCGCCTGTGTACATATATACCATACGCGCGCTACCAAGGATTCCGCTAAAGACGATGAGAAGCAGCGGCTTGTTTTTGAAAAGCAAGGAAAGGTTGTGTCTAAGAGAGGGCGGAGCGCCTTGCGCGGTATGCCTTTCTATCGTCAACTTGTACCCCACGAAGAAAGTAGGTACCGCAAGCGCCACTATCACTATCGCCGCGATAAAATAGGTGTTGGCAAGAAGCTGTTTGACCGCGTCTACGTGTTCGAGCCGTACCAATCCGCTAACAGGGTCTTGATACGGCTTTTGAACGGCGCTAGTAATAAGGGGTATAACCATTGTGACAAGCCCCGCTCCGAGCGTACAAGCGATACGCGCAACCGTTAGCAAATTGCCGCGCTGATTGGTATCCGCAGTCATTGCCGCAGAAAGCCCCCAATACGGCACGTCGCTTACGGTATAGACCATGCCCCATATCACATATACCGCGCTGATTGCGATAAATCCCGCGGTGTTGTTGGAATATATCGGCAAAAAGCAAGCGATTGTGCATATTGCGATAGGAATTGCCATCCATTTAAGATAGGGTCGGCACTTGCCCCATTTTGTGCGCGTTCTATCCACAATGCTCCCCATTATGGGGTCATTCAGCGCGTCATATATCCGCGCAAAAAGCATTAGAAAGGCTACCCAAAGCGCGTTGATTCCTATTGCGTCCGTCATGAACACCGTAAGGTATGAGCCGATTATGGTGCATATCATATTTTGCCCGAAGCCGGTTATACTGTAGCCTATAGCTTCCTTTGGCTGCATTCCCTCGTTGGGAGTGGTTGCGAATAGCTTATGCCAAAAAGCCCAAATATCCCTTTTTTCGGTTGCGCTGTCCATTCTGCCTCTCTTATCAATCGTATTTATTGAAAGTATAATCCAAATGCGAATAGGTGTCAATATCTAAGATTGTATTAGAATAAATATCAAGGTTGTTCATACTCAGATTTTATGTATTGTAATCACAGTCGAGGTCTGCTATAATTATAGCGGCGTTTCAACACCCGAGAGTCTATTGCGCAAAATATGCGCGCGGGTTTTGAAAATTCTAAAGAAATCAGGCTATTAGCGGAGCAACTATGACGGAATGTTCTATACCCTTAAAACGCGGCGAATCGATAAGCAAAGGTACTCGATGGAGTTACTGTTTCGGCGGAGTCGGTCGCGATATGGCGTACCAACTATTTAGCACTTGGCTTTTTACTTTTATACTTCTTACCAACCAAATCAACCTTGCGCAACAGATGACGCTTACCGCTTTGTTTATTGTGTCCAAGATTTGGGACGGGTTCAACGACCCTATTATGGGACTTATAATCGAAAAAACCCGCACACGCTTCGGCAAATTCAAGCCTTGGATGTTACTTGGCGTTATCACCAATTCTATGGTGCTTATGGTAATCTTTACTTCGAGCATGTTCGGGCTGACGGGTTGGAGTTATATAATTTTTATATTCATAATGTATTTGCTATGGGACATTACTTTTACTATGAACGACATAAGCTATTGGTCCATGTTGCCGTCACTGTCCTCTAATAACTCGGAGCGCGACCGCTTGACCTCTTGGGCGAACCTACTTGCGGGCTTAGGCGCGGGCATTGCGGCAGTCTCGATACCTATGTTTACTGCGGGACGATTCACAATCGGGGGCAGCAACATTATCGCCTATGCCGTAGTCGCTGCGGTGATATGCGCCTTTTTTATCGGCTGTCAGCTTTTGACCTTTTTCGGTGTAAAAGAGAAAAACATAGCCACAAAGCAAACCGCCCCCCAAAGCGGTATGACCTTTCGCAAGATGTTCGGTATAATTAAGGGCAACGACCAACTTAGGTGGGTTGCAATCGTCATGTTGATATACAACTCGGGCGCTGCGGTGCTTAGCGGACTCATGACGATGTATGTCTATCTTGTCTACGGCTACGAAGGCTACCTTGTGACAGTCTTTACGATAGTATACGGTATTATGGGCGCAGTTCCCATGCTGATTTTTCCTTATATGAGCCACAAGTTCGGAAGGAATCAAATGTTGAAAATATGTATTGCAACTTCTGTTGCAGGCTACTTGTTTTTCTTTTTTGTGGGCTTTATAAAAGGCATAACGGGGTTTTATGCGCTTGCCGCTTGCGGAGTGCTAATCAACTTCGGTCAAACTCTGTTTTATAATATATTGACAATCAATATAAGCAATTCTGTAGAATACAACGAATGGAAGACGGGCTCAAGAGATGAAGGAGTGATTTTTTCCTTGCGACCGCTTATGGCAAAGTTCGGCGGCGCGATACATTTTGGGATAGTCAGCTTAACATATGCGGTTTTGAATATAACGACCGTCACCAATTATATTTCCAAGGTGGAGAACGGGGTATATCAAGGAATATACGCCGAGGAGGACAAGCCCGCCTTAATCGCGGACGCGCTCAAGTCCATTCCGCCCGAAACCGCCCTCTATATGCGAATTGTGATGATAGTAATCCCCATTGCGCTCTTGATTCTTGCCGCTTGTGTTTGCACAAAAAAATGCACGATTGACGAGCAAAAATATGCCATGATACTTAAAGAACTTGCGGCGCGCCGCGCCCAAGACGCGCAAGACGGGCAACTCGACCAATAAGTCCGACGCGGCGGTCAATTTGGACAAATATATTTTTGCGTTACGAGCGAAAGCGCTACCGTGTCGCAACGCGCTAATGTTAAGGTTAAAATAATACGGATATAATAATTTAATTCTATACGAATCTTCACAATAATAAAAAAGAGCGGTCAAATCGTTGACAGCGGTATGGGTATATGATATTCTGATTAAGCACCGTTCGGCGTGCAATTTTTTTTAATGGAGGAGTAATCATGGCAACCAAAGACACGAGAGCCAGAATAACGCTTGCTTGTACCGAATGCAAACAGCGTAATTATAATACTAAAAAAAATAAAAAAACTACTCCCGACAGGATAGAGCTTAGCAAATACTGTCCGTTCTGCAGAAAACATACTCTTCATAAAGAGTCGAAGTAATCGGAGGATTCATGGCAAAGAAGAATACGGCAGGCATAAAGCGGCCCAATATATTCAAAAAAATAGCAAAGGGCTGGAGAGAGATTGTATCCGAGTTGAAAAAGGTCACTTGGCCTACGTTCGGCAAGGTGCTTACTCAAACCGGCGTAGTGCTTGTAGTAGTTACCTTTTTCCTTATTGTAATAGGCGCGTTCGATTTTGGACTAGCTAAGCTGCTCGAGCTGCTTGTCAGCAACGCGTAATGGAGTCGACCATGGAAGAAAGAATCAATCAAGCGCATTGGTATGTGCTTCATACTTACTCCACTTACGAGCTTGCCGTAAGAGATAACATCCTCAAGATGGTCGAGAATAACGGACTTCAGGATTATATCTTTGAGGTCGTAGTGCTCGAAGAAGAAGAGGTGACCGAGGTCAACGGCAAGAGAAAGGTGGTACTAAAGAAAAAATTCCCTACCTATGCCTTTATCAAGATGATTTATAGCGACCATGTATATTATATGGTTACGCATATTCACGGCGTTACGGGCTTTGTTGGGCCGGGCGGACGCCCCGAGGCACTATCGCCCGAAGAGATTCGGCGCATGGGGCTCGAGAAGGTAAAGGCGGAGGACCTTGGACTTGCTCCGGGCGACCAAGTCCGCATTATCTCGGGCGCATTCGAAAGCTATTATGGTGAGGTTCATGAGATAGATTTTGAAAGAAGCTTAGTCAAGGTTATACTTTCGATGTTCGGCAAGCCTACTCCGATAGAACTCGAGTTCAACCAAGTAGAAAAAGCATAAACCGCTTAAGACGCTAAGCGTTGCAAAACGGTTCTGATATTGGGAGAAAGGTAAATTTTTGATGCCTTTCGTTAAGACCAAGACATAGTTAGGAGGTATCGCTATGGCAAAAAAAATCAGCGCGATAGTCAAGTTGCAGCTACCGGCAGGCAAGGCAACTCCGGGGCCGCCCGTTGGCTCGACATTGGGTCCGCACGGTATCAACATTCCGGGCTTCACCAAGGAATTCAACGAAAAAACTTCAAGCAAAATCGGCTTGATTATTCCGGTAATCATTACGATTTTTGCCGACCGCACTTTTACTTTTATACTTAAGACTCCCCCCGCTCCCGTGCTTATCAAAAAGGCATGCGGATTCGAGAGCGGCTCTGCTCGTCCCAACAAGGACAAAGTTGCCAAGCTCACCCGCGCCCAAGTTGAAGAAATCGCCAAAATCAAGCTTCCCGACCTTAATGCGGGCTCGCTCGAATCGGCGATGAGCATGGTCAAAGGAACCGCCCGCTCCATGGGCGTAACCGTGGAAGATTAGGAGGTAGAATATGAAAGTAGGTAAGAGATTCAAAGCTGCCTTTGAAAAAATCGAGGCGGGAAAGGTATACGATAGCGGCGAAGCTATCAAGATGGTTATAGACACGGCGAGCGCGAAGTTTGACGAGACGGTCGAGCTACATGTAAGACTCGGAGTTGACCCGCGTCATGCGGACCAGCAAGTCAGAGGCGTAGTAGTGCTTCCCAACGGAACGGGCAAGACCGTAAGAGTTTTGGTAATCGCGAAGGGCGAAAAGGCGGACGAGGCTCAAGCCGCGGGCGCCGACATCGTCGGAGGAGACGAGATAATCGCCAAAATTCAAAAGGATAGCTGGTTTGACTTCGATGCCTGTATTACTACTCCCGACATGATGGGAATGGTGGGGCGTATCGCAAGATTGCTCGGACCTAAAGGACTTATGCCCAATCCTAAGTCAGGCACGGTAACGCAGGATATCGCGAAAGCAATAAGAGAGATTAAGGCAGGTAAGGTCGAATATAGACTAGACAAGACCGCGATTATTCACGTGCCTATCGGTAAGGTATCTTTCGGTGAGGAAAAATTAACTGAGAACTTTGTAACCATTATGGACGCGATAATCAAGGCGAGACCCGCCGCGGCAAAGGGTCAATACTTGAAGAGCATAGCGCTAGCTAGCACTATGGGACCGGGTATTAAGGTGAGTTACAGCAAATAATTCGGCTTAAAGAGTTGACAACACAACAAAACTGCCGATATAATTAGAACACATTCAAAGACAGTAAGTGGCGCAAGCCGTAATCGAAAGAGCTTACCGAGGTGTAAAGAACTTAATTTTGAAGTTATTATGTCCTCTTGTCTTTGATGAGAGGACTTTTTCGTAACCGCTGCGATGAATGCGGAAAACAATAAGGAGGTAGGTATGGCATCGAAAGCAATCTTTGAGCAAAAGAAGCAAATCGTCGAGGATATCAAAGCCAAGATTACGTCTGCAAAATCCATGGTTATAGTGGATTACAGAGGACTTAACGTCAAGAACGATACCGAGTTCCGCGCCAAAATGCGCGAAGCTAACGTTGAATACAAGGTTTTGAAGAACAAACTTGTAAAAATCGCATTGAATCAGCTCGGGTACACCGAACTCGATAAACAGTTCGAAGGCACCACCGCGATAGCCTTTGCGCAAGACAATCCGGTCGCGCCCGCCAAAATAATTTTGGAAGCTATGGCGAAGTACCATGTGCTAAAAATCAAAGGCGGAATGGTGGACGGCAAGCCGATAACGACAGAAGGTGTCAAAGAATTGGCATTGCTTCCCTCAAAAGAAGTGTTGGTGGCGAAAGTGCTCGGCATGTTGCTTGCTCCGATTACGGGCTTAGTAAGAGTGCTCAATGCGGGCACAGTGGGCGGTTTGGCAATAGCACTTAACCAAATAGCAGAACAGAAAAACGACTAAATAATCGAAATAATGGAGGATATAAAAATGGCAGATATCAACAAGATGTTAGAGGAAATCAAAAGCATGACGGTGTTGGAGCTCAACACCCTTGTAAAGGCTCTTGAGACTGAGTTTGGCGTAAGCGCGGCGGCACCGGTAGCGGCAGCGGCGGCACCCGCAGCGGCAGCAGCGGCGGCACCCGTTGAAGAGCAGACCGAATTCACCGTGGTTCTTAAGGAAGTAGGACCCAACAAAATCGCGGTTATCAAGGCAGTTCGCGAATTGACAAGCTTAGGTCTTGCAGAGGCTAAGGCAGTTGTTGACGGAGCTCCCAAGGCAGTCAAAGAGAATGTATCTAAGGAAGACGCTAAGAAAGCGGAAGATGTACTCAAGGCAGCGGGCGCGGTTGTAGAGGTTCAATAGTTTTAGATTATACGCAAGCGCACAAGCCGAACTCGGTCATATCATA
>CAYOYS010000036.1:0-12752 GCA_964408255.1 uncultured Christensenellaceae bacterium
GTATTATAAACTTAATATACTTGTAATCTCGTATAGTCTTTCGTCGACTAATCGAGGCATTGAAAGCGCCTCGGTAATGTCGTAATCGACTACCACATTGTTCCTTATTCCTACCACTTTGCCGCCCTCGCCCTTGCGTAGCAAATCCACCGCGTGAAGTGCAAAACGAGATGCTAATATCCTATCTGCCATACTCGGCGCCCCTCCGCGTTGGATATGACCGAGCACGGTAGAACGAAAGCTCATGTCGGTGCGCTTTTTAAGCTCAATCATTGCGTCTTCAAGCGAACATGCGCCCTCTGCAAGCACGATTATTGCGGACTGTTTGCCGCGCTTTGCGTTGCGCTTAAGCCTAGTCGCTATCTCGTCAAAATCAACTTTATGCTCGGGTACCAGAACTATTTCTGCGCCTCCTGCAAGCCCCGCATAAAGCGCGAGGTCCCCGCACTTTCTGCCCATAACCTCAATGATGCTGACGCGCTCGTGCGAACTCATCGTATCCCTTAGGTTATTGATTGCGGAAAGGACGGTGTTGACCGCCGTGTCAAAGCCTAACGTATAATCGGTATAACTCATATCGTTGTCGATAGTCCCGGGAATACCGATACCCTTGATGCGGAAGTTATCGTAAAGGTCTTTGAGTCCGCGCAAGCTGCCGTCGCCGCCTATTACTATCAGCCCTTCTATGCCGCTAGAGTTAAGTGTCTCGGCGGCTTTGCGCATCGTCTCGTAATGGTAAAACTCGGGACATCGCGCAGTCTTTAGCTTGGTGCCGCCGCGCTGAATGATGTCGGATACCGAACGCCGTGACATAAGATGCATGTCCCCGTTGACAAGTCCAAGAAACCCTCTTTCGATGCCAAAAACCTCTATACTGTGATATGTCGCATACCTGACAACGGCTCTAATCGCCGCGTTCATCCCCGGAGCGTCTCCGCCCGACGTCAACACGCCAATCCTCATAAAATCGTCTCCCGAATATCGTTATTGCTTCTTTTAGTATACCAAATAATTATAAGCAACGCTACACTATACCAACTCTTTGCAATAATTATTTCTTTTTTTCCATAATTACCGCTCTATTGTCGCCAAGAAGGGCTTTCAACTCAGATAGCAACGCGCCGCAGTTTTTGACTTTATGCTTCATGGCAAAATGCTTGCCGTTACACCGTAATACAACGTCCATTCCGCCCGTATACGCATCCATTACCGAACACATTTCCTTAAATTCTCTGCTATTTAGGTCGTTAACCATAACAAGCAGCACATTGTTTATATCGTTCGGATTCGAGAAAGAATCCCCAAGCGTCCAAGCGCACATTCTCTGAACATTGAGCGAATAGCTTCCCTCGCGATATTTCAGTATTCCTCCGATTTTAACAATGTTGTTTTTAACGAGCAAATCTTTGTATTTTGCGTACGCGGCTCCGAAAATAAAAAGCTCAATACTGCCCTCGAGGTCCTCGAGCCGCGCAAGCGCCATATCCTCGCCGCGCTTGTTGGTCTTTTTGACTATCGAACTTATCATTCCCGCTACCGTAACCATCTTGTTGTCATGCGCTCCCACAGCTTGCGCCGTGACCGTCAAATTCTCCTCACGCTCATCGTCAGAGGACACATCCTCGGCGAGCGCGCCGAGCTTGAACGGGATATCTTTATACATTGTGGCATAATCATTGAGCGGATGCCCCGAAAGATAGGTGTTTAGTACCTCTTTTTCAAATTCTAGTAGCGTTTGCTTAGGGAGCTCGGCGAGCCTAATCAGCTCAATTTCAGGAGATAGGGCGTCTTCCTCAAGGCTGTCGAACAGCGAAAGTTGCCCCGTTGCCTTTGTTTTTCTGTCCTGCAAAATCGCGGCAAGCACCCTTTCATAATTATTGAGAAGAGTCGCCCGCGTCTCGCCGAAGCCGTCAAGCGCGCCCGCTTTAATCATGCCCTCTATCATGGTCTTGTTGGGAAGAGCTGCTTGCCTCTCAAAAAGGTTTTGGAGGCTTTTGTATTCTCCATTCCTTTTTCTTTCGGCGATTACGGTCGCCGCCGCGTCCTCGCCTACCCCTTTAATACTCATTAACCCCATCCTTACCACGACGCCGTCCGTTGAGAAAAATACGCCGCAACGGTTAATATCCGGAGGGAGTATCTCAACATTGCGCTCCTTCAAATACCCGGTATACTTTGCGATATCGTCCGATTTATTAATGCGGTTGTTCATAACAGATGTTATAAATTCCTGTTGGTAATAGCACTTCATGTATGCGGTTTCGTAAGAGAGCACTGCGTATGCCGCGGCATGCGACTTGTTGAACGCATATTCGGCAAAGGCTGCCATCTCTCCAAAAAGCTCTATCGCGGTATCCTGTTGCATTCCGAGATTTTTCGCGCCTTTAACCTCGCTGTTTTTGCCGTCGGCAGCGCAACCCTCCAAGAAAATATGGCGTTGAAGCTCCATTTCCTTTTTTATTTTTTTGCTCATAATCCGACGCAGAATATCGGCGCGTCCATATGAGTAACCGCCGATGACACGGACTATATCCATAACTTGTTCTTGATATACAATACAACCGTAAGTGGTCTGAAGTATAGGACGCAACCTCTCGTCTTTATATTTGATTTTGTCCGGATTGCGTTTGTTGTCAATATATTTTGGTATGGAGTCCATGGGACCCGGTCTATAGAGCGAAATGCCCGCGATTATGTCCTCCATCGAGGTTGGCTGAAGGTCTTGAAAGAACCGTTTCATGCCGCCGCTTTCTAGTTGGAATACCGCATCGGTTTCGCCCGAGGATATAAGCGCGTATACTTTTGGGTCCTCGTAGCCAAGCTCATCAAAGTTTATGGTCTTGCCCGTATTCTCAAACACATATTTTCGTGCATGCTTCAAATCGGTAAGGGTAGTAAGTCCAAGAAAATCCATCTTAAGCAGTCCGAGCTCCTCCACTTGGTCTTTCGGAAATTGCGTGGTACGCGCGTTTTCGCTCATTTGCAGAGGAATGTGGTCGCTAATGTCGTCGCAGCATATGACCACGCCCGCCGGGTGTTTGCCCGAGTTCCTCGGCATGCCCTCGATTTTTGCTGCCATATCAATAATCTTTTTGACCGTCTCATCGTTCTCGTACATTGCGATTATCTCACCTGAGCGATGATTCAACGCCTTTGAATCTTTTCCCATTATCGCATTGATTGTAATCCTGCCCGCCACATCGGGAATCGCTTTGGTAATCCTGTCCACGTCCGCATACGGAACCTTGTATACTCTCGCAACGTCCTTGATTGCCGCTTTTGCCGCCAAGGTGCCAAAAGTGATGATTTGTGCCACCTTATCGCGCCCGTACTTTTCGTTGACATAGTCGATAACCTTGCTTCTGCCCTCATAGCAAAAGTCGATATCAAAGTCGGGATTGGAGACTCGTTCTTTATTAAGGAATCTGTCGAATATCAAGTTGTATCTTAGAGGGTCGACATTCGTTATGCCGATTATGTATGCGACAATGCTCCCCACGCCGCTGCCTCTGCCCGCGCCTACCGGAACGTTAATGCGCCTTGCGTAATCGATAAAATCCCACACAATGAGAAAATATTCCGCAAAGCCCATATCGATTATTACCGCAAGTTCGTATTCAATACGCTCACGTATTTCATCGGTTATTTCTGCGTAACGTGTTTTTACATTGTCCCAAGTCAGCTTTCTTAAGAACTCCGCCGCGCTACTTCCGTCCTTTGGGTTATACGGCGGCATAAGCGGCTTTCTCTTAGGCATTTTAAGGTTGCATTTGTTCGCTATTTCCACGGTTATATCGAGCGCGCCGCTATGGTTTGGGAAAAGCTCTTTCATCTCGTCGTAGCTTTTCATATAGTAGCCGTCGCCGCTAAAGCGCATTCTATGCTCGTCGTCGATAAAGGCGCCCGTCTGCACACAAAGCAAGACGTCATGCATCTCGGCGTCGTCCTTGTCGGTATAGTGAACGTCGTTGGTGACGACAAGCTTAATCCCCGTATCCTTCGCAAGCCTTATAAGCCCTATGTTGACAAGCTTTTCGATATTGACACCGTTTTCCATAACTCCATGGTCTTGCATCTCGAGATAAAAGTTGCCCTCGCCGTATATGCTTTTTAAGGTTTGCGCGTAGCTTTTCGCGCTCTCGTAGTCGTCGTCTAAAAGGTATTGCGGAATACGTCCCGCAAGGCAAGCGCTAAGGCAAATAAGCCCGTCCGAATACTTTTTCAAACATTCCATATCCACTCTTGGCTTATAGTAAAAACCCTCTACCCAAGCAAGGGAATTGAGTTTGACAAGATTTTTGTAGCCCGTTTCGTTCTTTGCAAGTAGCACAAGATGAAAAAGGTCTTTTTCCTTTTTTTCTTTAATATGCATATCCTCGGTCGTGTAGAACTCGCAACCGATAATGGGCTTTACATAAAGGTGCTTGTATTTTTCCTCGTCCTCTTTTGTAATGTTGATATCTTCATCGATAGGCTTTTCGAGCTTGCTGTCCGGATTTGCCGAACGCAAACGCTCATACGCCGCTATTGCTTCGTCAAGTTTTATTTGCTTGATAAGTCCTTTCCAATTACTCTCCGCCTCGTGGAAAAACTCCATTGTCGCGTACATGTTGCCGTGGTCGGTCATTGCCACAGCGGGCATATTAAGGGCGCGCGCTTTATCAAAAAGCGTCTTTATCCTCGTCGCGCCGTCTAAAAGACTGTATTCGGTATGAAGATGCAAGTGTACGAACGGTTTCATTTTTTACCCTCTTTTGTATCAGTTGATAGCGCCTCGGCAATCGCCATTATTTTGTTGAATCGGTGCGTTGCGCCGCTCTTTGAAAGGTTTAAGACCTCGGCTATTTTTGCAAGCGGCATATTGGGATTGGCAACCCTAAGTTCCGCCGCCTCGCGAAGCTCTTCCGAGAGCTTGTCCTCCCTATGAAGCGCTTTGATTTTGTTAATAGCGATAACCTGCTTCGCGGACGCGGACGCGGTTTTGTCCGAATTGGCTGCCTCGCAGTTGGCTTGGCGGTTGATGTTGTTGTTGAGTTCTCTAATCAGCATCATATCAATAAGCGCAAGCGAGCTCGTAGCGGCGCCCGCTAAGGTCAACAAGTTGGCAACGTTAGCGCCCGCTTTCAAAATTAGCGCAGTTTTGTCGGCGCGATTTCTAAGCCTTCCGGTTATGCTGTATTTTGCAAGCATGTCGGCAATTTCCTCGGCGAACGCGGCATTGGGCAACACAAGCTCCGCGATATAGTTGCCTTCGTATATAAAAACCTTGCCCGAAGTAAGGAATAAGCCCTTTATATAATTTGCAAAATGTCTCTCATCCTTTTTGGCAAGCGGGCTGACGCCGAAGTTGACAGAACTTACCGCTCCCCCGCCGTCAATCGATAAGATTCTCGTATCTTTAAGAACCCGTGCCGCAACCTTAGCCGGCAGCACCGCTTTGTAATACCTATTGCTACGCTTGTCCTTTGGTCTGATTATCAATATTTCCGCGCCGAAATTGTAGGCGTCCTTAATAATTCGACAGAATTCAAGTGCCAAGAAATCCGAATTGGTGGTAAATTCCAACGAGAGCTTTTTGCTTGCGAGCGAAATCGCTCCACCTGATGCGACTAAAGCGGAAAGAAAGGCAAGCTGCATGCTTGTTCCCTTTTCCACACTTGATAATACTTGCGACTTTATCTCTTTATCAATCATATCCCAACAATATATTCTCCAACTCTAGCGTAATGCCCTGCTTGGCGACCTCCTCAGAAACCCGATTCGCAATCGCAAGATAGTCATCGCTTTTTGCGTTGCCGCGGTTGATGATAAAATTGCAATGCTTTTTCGAAAGCTCCGCACCGCCTATCGTCAATCCTTTTAAGTCGGTCTTTTCGATGTAAACTGCGGGGCTTATTCCGTCTACGCGCTTGAATACGCTGCCCAACGAGCGACCAAAAGGCTGTGTGCGCATTCGGTATTCTCTATATCTTGCAGTCAGTTCTCGTATCTCGTTGTACTCGCCGTAATCTAACTTAAGGATACCGCCGATTACAATTCGAGAGCCTACCGCGCTCCGCCTATAACCCATTTTGAGTTCGTCGGGACGGCGTTTGACGATTTTGCCGTCCTCAAACAGAGTTACGCTCTTAAGAATGTCTTTCATCTCTCCGCCGAATGCGCCCGCGTTCATAACCACTGCTCCGCCGAAAGTACCGGGAATGTCGACTAAAAACTCGGCGCCCGAAAACCCGCATCTTTCGGCAAGCGCTGTAATTGTCGCAAGTCTTGTTCCCGCAAGACACTCAAACCCGCCGCTCAATACAGTTATTGAGGAAAGTCGTTTAAGCGACAGCAGTATATCTATGCCCTTGTCCGCAATCAAAATGTTGCTGCCACAAGCTATTATAGCATAACGAGTGCCCGAAAGTATTGCAAGCGCCGTTATGAGCTGTTCTACACTGAGCGGCTCGATAACGCAAGCGATTAAACCTCCGCTTCCAAATGCGCTGTACGCTTTGCCGGAGACTGCCTCAAGGGTGGGAATTCTTTCGTCTTTGAGCTTTTTGATAATATCTGAATACGGCATACATTAGTATATGCGCCGCTTGCCTCTTTTCGGGACAAAACTTAACGAAACTCTTTGGTCGGACTTAATCTCAGTCTCGTTAAATATCTCCCGATAATATTTGTTCGATTATTTTGCCTACGCCACAATCGGTTACCGATTCGGCGACGATGTCAGACACCGCTTTCACCTCTTCCATAGCGTTGCCGACCGCTACCGACAGCCCCGCAACTTTTAGCATAGATATATCGTTCAAAGCATCGCCGAACACCGCGACATTTTTTAATGGTATCCCATAATGCGCCGCAAGACGTTTGACCGCGTTGCCCTTGCCCGAGGCGGACGCAACTACTTCGATATACATCGGTCCGCTCCTTGATACGTCCGTTATACCGGCAAAATGTGCGCTAACGCGCTCAAGCGTCGTTTGTGCTTCGGTAGCGTCCGTCAGAATTATTATCTTGAAAGGACATATCGAGTTGCGCTCTACATATTCGGATAACCGCATGTTCGCATAAACGGGCGACACGTTACAGTACCCCGCGTAATACTCTGTAAACTCATTCCATTTTTCCACATAGTAGTCGTTGCCGATATAGGCTTGGCAGATTCGCCCCTCGTCTTCGCCGAATCGTAGCACTTCTACCGCAGTAGCGGTATCAAGCGGTTTGGAAAATCTAAGCACTCCGTTATCCAACGAGTAAGTCGCCGAGCCTTGTAGGCAAATCAAATCGCCCTTGAGCCCGAGTCGCTCCGCTTCGGGGCGGATAGAGCTAAATATTCTTCCCGTGGAAAGCACAAATTTGCCGCCCGCTGCGATATAGCGGTGTATCATTTCTTTGGTAAAGGAGGGAACCTCGCGCGCATCGAATGGGAAAATCGTCCCATCATAATCGCATGCAATCATCTTGTATTTCATAGATTTTATTCTAACACAAAAGGCATGTTTTCGCAAGGTATATGTAGTGTCAAAATCGGAATGTAAATTGTAAATTAAATTTTTCAACATTTTAAGATAATGCCACATTTTTTGATTGCGCATCGGCAATCGTGACAATTTTTGCAGATAACTTGAAAATTAGGTAATATTTTTGCATCTTGACATAACACATAACAAAATCTATACTATATGTATCAATATTTATATTATATACCGTTTGGAGGCATTATGGAGAACATATCAAAGCTCGTCAACGAACCGATTTTTTTTGAGAGCAACAGAGTTTACAGAATATATTTGGGCGGTAAAGGCTTCGAGAGTTTTTTCAAGGACGATAAGCCCGGTGACGGATTCTTCCCCGAAGAATGGATTGCAAGCGGGGTAAAAGCAATCAATCCTCGATACTTCGGACCGCGCGACGGCGTTTCGGTAGTTCGTGGCACTGACATATATTTTGACGACTTGCTTAAGGAACAGCCTTTTGCAATGCTTGGAGGACGGCGGTACGATTGCTTGGTGAAGCTTTTGGACAGCGCGATTCGTCTGCCGGTACAAGTACATCCTACCAAAGCCTTTTCGCGTAAGCATTTCAACTCGGATTATGGCAAGACCGAAGCATGGCTAGTCGTCGCCGTCCGCTGCGGCGCGCGGATATATTTTGGCTTTAAGGATAGGATATCTAAGGAAGCGTTCTCCGAGCTTGTCGAACGAAGCGAGCAAGAAAAAGATATAATGACCTCGGTAATCAACTGTGTGGAGGCAAAAGTCGGAGAAGTATACCTCATTAACGCGGGGCTAATCCACGCAATCGGCGCGGGTTGCACGATACTAGAGGTGCAAGAGCCTACGGATTTTACCATTCAACCCGAGAATTGGTGCGGCGACTATCACATCGATGACCACGAAAAATATATCGGACTCACAAAAAGCGACGCGCTCGACTGCTTTAATTACGACCTATACGGTCAAGCCGCAGTGGATTCGGCAAGGATTGTGCCAAAGACGGTTTTCGATGCCGACGGCTGCCGCAAAGAGGTGCTTATATCGTACGATGACACTCCTTGTTTTGCCGAGAACCGCTACACGCTATACGGCGGAACGCTCATAATGGAATATGGTCCGTCCGTGTGGATTGCGCTCGACGGAGAGGGGGAAGTCTTCGGTGACGGCTATTCTCATGCTGTTAAGCGGGGCGATTATTTCTTTTTACCTTACGCCGCTCAAAACAGATTCGCAATAACCGCGTCCAACCTTGTGCTTTGCGAGTGTCTGCCGAGCAAACAGGATTGAGGTTCGCGTAGAAATATTCGCAAAACGATATTCGCAAAACGATATTCGCAAAACGATATTCGCAAAAATACAAACGGGGCGGCAAATGCCGCCCCGTAAACTTAAGTTTTATAGTCGACAAACTTGAAAAACCATGAACAACTTCGAGTAGATTTAAGAATAAAATGGCATAAAAGCGTAGCTTTTAGTGGTGCTAAAGCGAGCATTTTATCTTCGTTTTAGACCAAATAGATAGAGATGCCTTGTTTTTCAAGTTATGAGGTTATCCAATCAGTTCGATAGCATCATGGGAATACTCCGCGCAAACGGAATGTTGTCACAAGCCGACGCAGCGCCACAACGTATGCCGCTAGGCGATAAGTGACATTGAGTTCCTTCGCGGTATCATAAATCTGTCCGAACGCACGAAGCATTATGCGCTTTAACATCGCGTTGACATCTTCCTCTTTCCATAGAATTGCTTGCAAATTCTGCACCCATTCGCAATATGACACTATGACGCCGCCCGAGTTCGCAAAGATATCGGGAATAACCATAACCCCTCTTGCATGAAGGATAGCATCGGCGTCTACTGAGGTGGGACCGTTCGCACCCTCAACTATTATCTTAGCCTTTATGGCGTTTGCGTTGTGCTCGGTAATTTGGTTCTCGAGCGCGGCAGGGATAAGAATGTCGCAGTCACAGACAATAAGTTCTTGATTGGTAATGAACTTTGCGTCGCCTCGATAATCTTTGAACAAGTTCTTGCCCTTGTTCTGGAATGTTATCAATGCATGGATATCCAATCCGTTTTCGTTATATAAGCCGCCGCTGATGTCGCTTACTCCAACTATCTTGCCGCCTGCCTCATAAATAAATTTTGCAGTAGTGCTGCCCACGTTGCCCATTCCCTGTACCGCAAAACGCATATCCTTAATATCCTTGCCAAGCCGTGAAAGAAGCTCGAGCGTGACAAAACATATGCCGCGTCCCGTCGCGTCTTGCCTTCCGAGCGAGCCACCGAGCGCAAGGTCTTTGCCCGTGACTACCCCTTGAACTGTATACCCTTTTTGCATGCTGTACGTATCCATCATCCAATCCATAATCTGGGCATTGGTGTTGAGGTCGGGGGCAGGGATATCCCTTTCCGGTCCGATTAAAGGATAAATCATAGTAGTATATCTTCTAGTAAGTCTTTCAAGCTCGGTAATGGAAAGCTCGGTAGGGTCTATCACAATACCGCCTTTCGCGCCGCCATACGGCAAGTCAACTACCGCGCATTTGAAGGTCATCCAAGCGGCAAGCGCCCGCACTTCGTCATAATTGACCGCGGGATGAAATCTTACACCTCCCTTGCCCGGTCCGCGAAGTGTGCTGTGTTGCACTCTAAAACCTTCGAATATCTTAATCTCGCCCGTATCCATACGGAGAGGTAACGCTACCTTAAGTTCTCTTTCGGGATGTCTAATTGTGATGTATTCTTGTTCTTTTATTCCCGCCGCCGCCGCCGCCTTATCAAGTACGGCCAAGAAATTTGTATAGGGATTATATTCCGACATTTTCCACCTCCATCGGTATTTATATACTAAATTATAGCACAATCTATTTTAGATACAAACAAAAATTTTGTGATTTTTCTATTTTTCACGGGCGTAAAATCGCCTAACTATTTGCTGCAAGCTTTGGTTCCGGGCTTTGTCAACGGGATTCCCATAGCGCAAAACGGACATTCTTCGGGAGAATATGAAGCAACGTCGAGCGTCAAAAGCGCGGTATACAGCCGCTTAAAATCCACCGCACCGTTACTTCTGTCCACTATCGACGCAACGGCGGTTACCGTTCCGCCTAGCCGCTCTATCTCCTCTATCGTCTCGAATACCGAGCCGCCCGTCGTCACAACGTCCTCAACTACCAAGAACTTTGTGCCCGGTATAACGCAAAATCCTCTTCTTAAGGTAAGCTTACCCTCGATACGCTCCAAGAATATATTGGGAACACCAAGCTCCCTCGCCATCTCATAGCCCATTATAATCCCGCCAATCGCGGGAGATGCGACACAATCTATTTGCGCCCGATTTCTCAATGTTTCGGCAAGTTCTCTGCAAAGCATCGCGCTTTTGTCGGGATACATAAAGAGCTTGGCGCATTGCATATACGTATCGGCGTGACGCCCCGATGCAAGCTGAAAATGCCCTTTTATAATACTTCCCGTCTCCTTAAAGACCTGTAACATTTGTTCGGTTGTAAGCATAACTCTCCTCTATCTTGTAATTAACGCGCCCGTTAGTGCGGCAACATTCGCAATATTGTTATCTATCAAATATTGTTCAAGCTCCGATATAATCTTAGGCAGCATAAAAGGGTCGGATATTGTCGCCGTTCCCACTTCGACGGCGCTTGCTCCCGCAAGCAAAAATTCAACGACGTCCGAAGCGTTCATTATGCCGCCCATGCCTATTATAGGCAACTTGACCACTTGTGCCGCTTCGTACACCATGCGTAGCGCAATAGGCTTGACAGCGGGTCCCGAAAGTCCGCCCGTAATGTTGGCAAGTATCGGTCTTTTGCGTCTTATATCAATCGCCATGCCCGTAAGCGTATTGATTAACGATATACAGTCCGCGCCTCCTTCTTGTGCCGCTATCGCGTTCTCGCTTATCGAAGCTACATTCGGAGACAGCTTGACGATAAGGGGCGTTGTTGCGCAATGGGGCTTTACCGCCTTGGTAATCTCGAATACCGACTCTGCGCGTACGCCGAATGCCATTCCGCCCGCTTTGACGTTGGGACAAGATATGTTCATCTCTATCATATCGACAAGCCCCGCGACACGCGATGCCATAAGCTGATAGTCCTCCTCGGTATCTCCGGCTATATTCGCAATGATTTTTGTACCCGAGGCACGAAGATAGGGAAGCTCATGCGCAAGAAAGCGTTCGACTCCCGGATTCTCAAGCCCTATCGCATTAAGTATGCCGCAAGCGGTCTCGGCAATCCGAGGAAGAGCGTTGCCCGCTCTAGGGTTTAGGGTAGTGCCTTTTGTCGCAATGCCGCCGAGCAAGCTCAAGGGGAACATCTCCCCGTATTCCCTGCCGAAGCCGAACGTTCCCGATGCCGCGATAATCGGATTGGCGAACACAACCGAGCAGATATTGATTTTCATCGAGGGTCTAATCAAGCTGCACCTCCCTTATGGGAAAGACGGGGCCGTCACGGCAAACTCTTGCGTTATGCACCGTTCCCGATGCATCTTTGACGCGGCACGAGCAAGCGTAGCATGCGCCGACGCCGCAGCCCATACGTTCTTCGAGCGACACAAACGCGGGAATATTTATATTTTTTGCTTCCAATCTCTCTTTCAACGCTCTAAGCATAGCAGTCGGTCCGCAAGCTAAAATCACATCGGGCGCGCCGCAACTATCAAAAAAAGCGTCAACCGCACTGCACTTTGCTCCACACGAGCCGTCGTCCGTAGTTATCACCGTTTGAGAAAAGCTTGCGAACTCCTCGTTTAAGCAGACATTACGCGCCGACCTGAATCCAAGATAAGAATAATACTTTTTGTCGGGATAGCATAGCGGAAGCGCCCTAAGCGGAAATACCCCCGCTCCACCGCCTATTAATGCGACTTTTTCATATTCTGCGCCCAATATAAAGCCGTTGCCTAGCGGGAGGGTTGCGGCAAGAGTTTGCCCCCTCTTTATGTTGCGCATAACCTCGGTACCACGTCCCACTACTTGATAGCATATCGAAAGTTCTTTGCCTTTTGAATCAAAGTCCATAATGCCGAATGGACGGCGGAGCAAATGTGCCGGGCTTCCAAGGCTAAGATTCAAGAATTGCCCGCATTGGATATGCCCTATCCCCTCGGATATACTGAAATCCATACGAAACACATTGTCCGCAATGCTCTTATTGCTCGTTATCGTTAAGTCACGTTCAAGCATTTTTTACTCCTTGCATATACTCGGTTTGCATTACCCGGCTTGCGCCATT
>CAYOYS010000037.1:0-8343 GCA_964408255.1 uncultured Christensenellaceae bacterium
TTTGGGCAAAAACCGTAAAAAACGAAAAACTTTTGCAAAATCTTGTTATGACCAACGAATTGCCGCTAAATCGTGATAATTTCGAAAGTTTTTTGATGAAAATATGCGAATCACTTGATATTCCGACACCCGTAACCTTGCCTACTCATTATGACTATCTTAATAGTTTTAATATTGTCAAATATTTTCCGCGTGATTTTGTCGAATTTGTGGATTTTGAGCTATTTTCAATAGAGAATGTGGAATAACCCGTTAAATATATAAAATATTTTATTGAACAATTGCGATATGTACGCCGCTTGCTTGATTAGTTAGGCAAAATTAACATGTATAACCGAGTGTTCCGCTAATTACGATAACATACGTTGCTTGTCTGATTATGTTAGGCAAAGTCAACATGTTAACGCATGTTTTGCTAATTGCGGCAATATTCGCCGATTATCTGATTATGTTAGGCAAACGATGTCATATATAACGAGAGTATTTCGCCTTTTATTTTAGAATATCTATTCCTCCCATGAACGGACGCAGCACTTCGGGTACGGTAACTGAGCCGTCGGCATTCTGGAACTGCTCGACAATCGCCGGCATAACGCGGCTTGTTGCTAAGCCCGAGCCGTTCAAGGTATGGACAAAATTCGTCTTGCCCGTTACCGTGTCGCGGTATTTTGTGTTATTGCGGCGCGCTTGATAGTCGTTCGCGTTGGAAACCGAGCTTACTTCCTTGTAAATGTTCATGCTCGGAACCCATACTTCGATGTCATATGTTCTTGCCATCGCGGCGCTGCAATCGCCCGCCGCAAGCTTGCTCAAGCGGTAATGCAAACCGAGCTTTTCAACAAGCGCGCAAGCTTTGTCAACAAGCTCCTCGAACGCTATCATAGACTTTTCGGGATGCGCGTACTGCACCATCTCGACTTTGTTGAACTGATGACCTCTTATCATGCCTCTTTCTTCCGCGCCGTAGCTACCCGCTTCCTTGCGATAGCAAGGAGTGTACGCAAAGAACTTCATCGGAAGTCTGCTTTCCTCGATAATCTCTCCCGCGTACAGATTGACGAGCGCGGTCTCTGCAGTGGGCAGCATAAATCGTCCTGCGCGGCGGTCACCCTCGAGCCAATAGACGTCTTCGGCGAACTTGGGGAACTGTCCCGCGCCAAAGCCACAGTTATAGCCGAGCATATGCGGCGGAAGAATGAATTCGTAGCCGTCCGCAAGATGTTCGGCGACAAAATAGTTGAGTAGCGCCCATTCGAGGCGCGCGCCTGCTCCGCGGTACAGCCAATGACCTCCGCCCGCTATCTTGACCCCTCTTTCGTAATCGATAAGGTTGAGCGCACTGCAAATATCGACATGATTTTTATATACAAAGTCGAATTCGGGTTTTTCTCCGAACACCTTGACGACCTCGTTAGCATCCTTTTCGCCGGCTACCAAATCGTTATCAGGCATATTGGGAAGCTCCGCGATAAAATCCAAGATTTTGACGGACAATTCCTCGATAAGCTTGTCCTTTGCGGCAATCTTTTCGCCGAGCGCGCGCATCTCTTCAAATATCGCGTCCACAGGTTGTCCCGCTTTTTTCAGCGCGGGAATCTCCGCGGAAACCCTGTTGCGTCGCGCCTTGTCCGCTTCGACTTCCCTTAGCTTGCGACGCCGCGCTTCGTCCCATTCTAGCAACTCGCAAAAATCCACATTATAGCCTTTTTTTTGTAGCGCCGTCTTTACGCTTTCGGCATCGTTTCTTATCAAATTAATGTCTATCACGGTAATCTCCTATCCAATCATCTGTCAGTTCGCCTATCGAATTTATTATATAATAAACACGACGAAAATAGTTATTTTTATTATACCCCTATTTTTTATAAACAAGCAAGCAGTTTTGTTTGTCCTGAGTGGACAATTTCGAGTTGTTAATATTTTGGAGTTTTTTGGCTTATATCCGTCATCGGTATTAAAAGGCCTAAATTTTTCACAACATTGCGTATGCTTTCTATATTGCAAGCCTTAAGGTTGCGTGGTGCGCAACGGTGTTTTAATTTTGTATTGACATAGTTATATTCATATGACATAATTTTTATATATGGATATTGGAGAGTGTTTTTATGAAATTAACGGGCGGAGAGATAATTGTAAAAAAACTTATTGAAGAGCGTGTACCCTATATTCTCGGTATTCCGGGGCATGGAGTGCTCGGGCTGTTTGATGCGATACGCAAGGAAGACGGATGCGGTATTAAATATATTCAGGTTAAGCACGAGCAGACCGCAACGGCTATTGCGGACGGGTATTATCGCGCTGTTGGCAAGCCGCTTGCGGTTTTTGCGTCTATCGGACCGGGCACACTTAATACGGCAATCGGTCTCGGCACTGCGTATGTCGATTCCACGGCGTTTTTGATGCTTGCCGGAGAGACGCATACCAATATGAGAGGCGTAGGCGTACTGCAAGAGGTGGAGAGGTATCAAGACAGCAACATTATTCGCAGCCTTGAGCCGCTTTCCAAGCGTAGCTGGCGGGCGGAGAGCGTAACGCAGCTTCCCAAGATGCTTCGTCGCGCGTTCAACCTTATGACAACGGGTCGGACGGGGCCTTGCGTCATAGGAGTACCCATGGACGTTCAAGCCGAGCAACTCGAGGTTTCCCTTATGAGTGCGGAGCTCGGAAGAACGGAATGTAAGCCCTCTGCTGATGCGGAGTATGTTGCGCGGGCATTAGAATTGATGAAAGGCGCAAAGCGTCCCGTGATACTTGCGGGAGGCGGCGCGTTAAGAGCAAAGGCGGAAGCAGAGATTATCGCGCTTGCCGAAAAGTGGGGCGCAGCGATAGTTACCACGCTTGCCGGCAAGAGTGCAGTACGTGAGACACATCCTCAATACGCTTTCCATACCGGCTCCAAAGGAACGCCGATAGGGCTCGAAATCTGTAGAAATGCGGATGTGATTCTTGCGGTTGGTACCCGCTTTGCGGACGAGACTTGCTGTTCGTACCGAAAGGGGATAAGTTTTAACTTCCCCGATACCAAGCTTATTCACGTCGATATCGACTCGGCGGAGATAGGCAAGAATTACGGCGCGGACGTTGGAATTGTCGCGGACCTTAAGGATACTTTGGTCAAGCTTGCGGCGTCGGATGCTTTCCGTCCGTCCAAGGCATACCTAGACGAGATAACCGAGCTTAGAAGTCAATGGTTCGAATATCTTGCAGGCATAAGAGAGCAAAAAACGGACGGCATAACTATATCAAAGTTGATAGGCAAGCTCAACGAAGTTTTGCCCAAGGACACCGTTATTGCAACCTCGTCGGGCAATACGCAAGCTCAGCTATTTCAGGAATATATATATAAGACGGCATATTGCAATTTGACCACCGGTGGGTTTTCGACAATGGGCTGGGCAGTTCCCGCCGCAATCGGCGCGAAGCTCGCACTGCCGAGTAGACCGGTTATCGCGTTGCTCGGGGACGGTGATTTTATGATGATAATGCAAGAGCTTTCGACAATCGCACAGTACAATATCCCCGTAGTAATAGTATTGGCGGACAATTGCGGTTGGATGGCGATAAAAGACCTTCAGCAAGACGTGCTCGGCGAAGAGCTTGCGTTCGGCAACGACTTTATGCAAGGTGATAAGGTGTATTCACCCGACTTCGTGACGATTGCGAAAGCGTTCGGAGTGAACGCTTACGACGTTAACGACCTTGAGCAGTTGAAAGGTATCTTAGATGAGGCGTTCGATAGCGGGCGTCCCGCGTTCGTCAATGTCAAAGTCAGTCGTGTGCATCCGCATACCGGAGGCAAGGCGTTCGGGTGGTGGGATGTGCCGATACCAGGTTATCTCAAGGATAAAAAGGCAGCGTACGACAAGGCAAAAGCCGAGGAAAATGTTAACATATAGTAATCTTTAGGGCGGTAAAATCAACCTATTATCGGTCAAAAAGACGATTGAAGGGGGAAAATATGAAAAAACTCAAATTCGTATTGATAGGCTGCGGCAGAATCGCAACGTTGCATGTGGGGGGATATAAGGACAATCCCGACGCGGAACTCTACGGCGTTTACGATAAAAACGTATCCGTTGCCAAAAAGTTCGCTGAGGAGTACAAGATTCCCAAGGTATACGAAAGTTATCAAGAGGTACTTGCGGATTCTGAGGTTGATGCGGTTGAGATTTTGGTACCTCATCATCTTCACTGCGAACTTACGGTAATGGCATGCGAAGCAAAAAAGCATGTTTCCGTGCAAAAACCCATGGCGATGAACCTTGCCGAATGTGACAAGATGATTAATGCCGCGCGGACAAACGGGGTCAAGCTTAAAGTGTTCGAAAACTTCGTCTTTTATCCTCCGTATCAGCTTGCAAAAAAGCTGCTTGATGCGGGCGAGATAGGCAAGCCGGCGGGGTTGCGCTACAAGATGACCAACTGCGGTCTCAACTCACAGAACGCTCCCGCTGCCAAACTTCGGGCAAAGCTTGCGGGCGCGGGTGAGAGCTTGCAACCTACGGGTTGGAAGGTAGATGTCAAGTCGCTTGCTTGGCGCGTCAACGAATCCCTTGCAGGCGGCGGACCGATAGTGTTCGACGACGGCTATCACAAGTTCAGTACCATTATGTATATGCTCGGCGACGTGGAGAAGGTCTCCGCGTGGATTAACTATACCCCTGTCCTTCCGGGGATATGTCAAGACGCGCCCGCGGTAATTATGTGGAAACATAAGAATCAGAATGTATTCGGAGTTTTTGATGTGACAAGCGCGGATGAGATGTACATAGAGAGCAAGTATTACACTTGCGACGAGAGGCTTGAGATAACGGGCTCGCGCGGCATAATCTGGGTGACGCGCTGTACCGCCACCTTGCTACCGAACGTTGCGCCGGTCGTTGTGTATAAGGACGGCAAGATTACCGAATACCGCGATATGCCTTGCGATTGGGCGGATTCGTTCGAGGCGTCCACAAGGGACTTCGCAAGGGCGATTAAGGAGAACCGTGAGCCGGTGCTTAACGGCGAACGCGGCAAAGAGGTCTTAAAGTTCGCGCTTGCGGCTATCGATTCATCTAGGCAAAACCGCGAGATTTATCTTGACAGCTATGAGGACAAACCGCTTCAAAAACGAAGAAGTTTTTTAGGTATTTTTAGGAGAGGCTAATGGATATAAAAAGATTATTGATAGATGCCGCGGAAATCAGAAAGCTTACAATAAGGGCGATGGAGGCGGCGGGATACGGTCATATAGGCGGCAGTATGAGCATTGTCGATTTGCTTGCCGTGCTTTACGGCGGAGTAATGAACGTTGACCCCAAAAACCCCAAAATGCGTGACCGCGATTACCTCGTATTGTCCAAGGGGCATTGCGGGCCGGCGCTTTATGCCGCGCTTGCGTATAAGGGATTCTTTGACAAAGACGAGCTTTGTACACTCAACGCCAACGGTACCAAGCTCCCTAGTCATTGCGATAGGCTAAAGACGGTCGGAATAGACCTCAGTACAGGCTCGCTTGGACAAGGCGTATCGCTCGGTATCGGCGCCGCGCTCGGCAACAAAATGCAGGGGATAGACAGTTATACATATATCATTGTCGGGGACGGCGAGACACAGGAGGGGCAAGTCTGGGAGGGTGTGCAGTTTTTGGCGCACCGCAAGCTCGACAACGTTATTATATTCGTCGACAACAATAAAAGGCAACTTGACGGGTATACCGAAGAAGTCTGCTCAAGCTTTGACCTTGCGGCAAAATTCGCGGCGTTTGGGCTTTTGAGCATGGAGATAGACGGTCATTCGGTGAACGAGATATATGACGCGGTGGCAAGGGCGAAAAAGGCGCGCCGTCCCGCGGCAATAATCATGAATACCGATAAGGGGCACGGCTGCAATTTTGCCGAGATTGCGGGGTTCAACCATTATATGGTGATAACTAATGAGATGGCAGAGAGTGCCGTCAACGAAATAGATGCGAGGTTAAATAAGGCATTATGTGCGAGATGTTAGCGGAAAGATTCGAGCTTGACCAAGTTGAAATGCGCAAAAGCTATTGCGATGCATTGATAGATGTAGCGACCGAAAACGACAAGGTCATAGCGATTGATTGTGACGTAAGATATTCTATGGGAACCGCGCCCTTTGCCAATATGTTTCCCGAGAGGGCAATCAACTGCGGCATTATGGAGGCGCACGGCGTGGGGCTTGCCGCGGGAATGTCCGCGACGGGACTTATTCCCTTCTTCCACACATTCGGTGTCTTTGCCACAAGAAGGGCGTTCGACCAAGTGTTTTTATCCGCCGCGTACCAAGACCTTAATGTCAAGATAATAGGTGGGGACGCGGGAGTCACCGCGACTGCGAACGGGGGTACACACATGCCTTTTGAGGATATCGGCATTATGCGCACCGTGCCCAAAATGACGATAATCGAGCCTGCGGACAGCGCGATGTATCAGTACGCTGTGCCGTATATGGCGAACACATACGGCAACTTTTATGTGCGTTCGTGCCGAAGAAAGACGATACGCATTTATAGCTGCGGCGCGCAGTTCACAGTCGGCAAAGCCAACATTTTGAAGTCGGGGCGCGATGTCGCTTTAATCGCTTCGGGCATTATGGTATACGAGGCGCTAAAGGCAGCAGAGCAACTTTCGGCAATGGGATACTCCGCAACGGTAATAGATATGCATACTATCAAGCCGATAGATATAGAGGCGGTATTGATTGCCGCCGAATGTGGCGCGGTGGTGACCGCCGAGAACCATAATATAATCAACGGTTTGGGTAGCGCGGTTGCCGAAGTGCTTGCGGAGCATTGTCCGGTACCGTTAGAGCGGGTGGGAGTGTCCGACCGCTTCGGCGAGGTCGGAACTCAAGATTATCTTATGAGTATATTGAATCTTACAAGCGGCGACATAACGGAAAAGGCGCTTAAATGTATAAAGAGGAAGGTATTATGAAAGTAGCGGTAATCAACGAAGTATCGGCAAGGCAAAAGAATCCCGAGATTGTAGCGGCGCTTAAAAAAGCGGGAGTCGAGGTCTTTAACGTGGGAATGACTCCCGAAGACGGCGCAGTCGAGCTGACATACATACATACGGGGCTTATGTCGGGAATCCTGCTTAATCTCGGCGCGGTCGATATGGTGGTAGGCGGCTGCGGCACGGGAGAGGGGTTCTTAATCTCGGCGATGCAGTATCCTTTAGTATTCTGCGGTCTTATAATCGAGCCGCTCGACGCGTGGCTGTTCTCGCAAATCAACGCGGGCAACTGCATCTCGTTGGCGCTCAACAAGGGCTTTGGCTGGGCGGGGAATATTAATCTCGAATACATTTTTCAAAAGCTTTTTGCGAACCGCCCCGGACAAGGTTATCCTCCCGAGAGAGCGACGAGCCAAGCGGAAAGCCGCGCAAAGCTTGCCGATATCTCCGCTACTACGCATAAGGATATGATAACTATTCTTAAAGATTTGACCTCGATGCTTACCCATACAATTTTTAGACATCCGCCTTTTGTTGAGCTGATAAAGAAAGAGTGCAAGAACAAGGCGCTTCAGCAATACATTCTCGACAATTTCATCAATAACGCCGTATGAGCCAAGCTCTTGAAAGAGGCTTAGAAGCACTGTTGTTCCTCGCCTCGCGCAAAAGTATAGGTGTAACCGAGCTTGCAAAAGAGCTGGATATCAACAAGAGTACGGCGTTTCGGATACTCGAGACGTTGCAACGCTATAACATGGCGGAGAAGAACAAGGAGACCTCGAAGTATAAGCTAGGTCCCGCAATATTAAGGCTTTCGCAGCAGCTGTATAAAAACTTGAACATTATCAGCGTTGCGCGCCCTTTCATGAGCGCGTATTCGCTCGAGGTCGGCGAAGCGGCGCATCTTTGCGTCCTTGCCAACGACAGCGCGGTAATAATAGAACAGGTAATGACCGATTCGCGCATTACCGTCAACGCGAAAGTCGGTAGCCGCGAACCGCTTCACGCGTCCTCCGTAGGGAAGTGTTTGTGGGCGTTCAGCAGTGAGGAGATATGTAGAAAAATTTTTGCGGCGATGACTTATGAGCGCTTTACCAAGCATACAATTACGGACGAAGGGGCGCTTTGCGCCGAGCTTGAAAAGATACGACAGGCGGGCTATGCGGTGGATGATGCCGAGTTAAGCGAGGAAATCCGCTGTGTCGCGGCACCCGTATTCAACCACGACGGCGAGGCATTGTACGCTATCGGGATATCGGGTCCCGCGTATCGTATGACGGATAGACGTTTGCTTACGATAGCGGCGGGACTCAAAGATGTTGCGATGAAAATATCGGAGCAATTAGGTTACACGGGCTAAGGAATAAATAATTAAGCTACA
>CAYOYS010000037.1:8443-11768 GCA_964408255.1 uncultured Christensenellaceae bacterium
GAAAATATCGGAGCAATTAGGTTACACGGGCTAAGGAATAAATAATTAAGCTACATGGGCGGAAAGAATAGTTAATTAGGCTATACGGGCTGAAGGAGCAGTAATGAAAAGTAATATGAAATCCAAATTTGCTTACGGCAGCGGTGATATATACGGAGGCGCGGCATTTTTAATATTTAGCTTGCTGTACATGAACTTCCTTGTGCTTGTCGAGGGTATAGATGTGGTCGCGGCATCGGCAATAATTCTAGTAGGGAAGATTTGGGACGCGGTTACCGACCCTATTGTCGGCAGTATATCGGATAACACGCGCTCACGCTTAGGAAGACGCAGAATCTATTTTATCATAGGCATTGCGCCTGTATTACTCTCGTTTATAATGCTGTTCTATTCCTTTGGGATTAGCGGCGAAACAGCCAAAATTGTCTACTATGTGTTCGCCTATATGTTCTTCGGCACGGCATTTACTATAGTTATGGTACCCTATAACGCGATACTGTCCGACATGACCGACGACTACAACGAAAGAACAAGCTTTACAACGGTAAGAATGTTCGTTTCGGCGCTCGCGGCGCTAGTCGCGGCGGTCGTTCCGAGCCTTATTATCAAAGCGGTGGGCGGCTCGGTTAACGGTCCCGCGCAGAAAAACGGTTACCTTGTAATGGCAGTGGTATTCGGCGTGATTTTCGCGGCTTGCTGGATTGTCACCTTTTTTGGCACTAAGGAAAGGACGGACTTACCCAAGGTGGAAAAGTTCAGTATAAAAAAATGGCTCAGTGTCTTTGAGAACAAAACTTTTCGTACCTATTTGGGCGCGTTTCTCTCCTTTCAAGTGGCAATAGACCTTATACTTGCGCTGTTTATCTTCTATGTCGATATCGTGATATTAAAATACGAAAGCTATGAGCTTATAATGGGTACTCTGCTTGTGTGCTCATTGGTACTCGTGCCGCTACAAGGTATACTTGCGAAAAAACGCGGCAAGCACTTCCCCCTAATAGTCGGAATGCCGGTATGGATACTCGCCTCGCTTGCTTTTATTTTTATCAATTCGAATACACATATCGCCGTTTTGCTCATTCTTGCCGCCCTTATTGCGGTCGGCTCTTCTGCGGGCAACTTATCGACATGGTCAATGCTTACCGACGTATTCGATGTGGATGAGCTGATTACCGGACAGCGCCGAGAGGGAATATACAGCGGTTTAACGACTTTTACACGAAAAATGGCGTCGGGAATAGCAATAATGCTGCTCGGCGTAGGGCTTAAGGCAATAGGCTTTGACCAAAATCAATATAATCGTTTGAAAGTCACCGCCGAGAACTTTGACCCTTCGGCTTACGCATCCTCGCGCATTGTACAAGGAATACGGCTGATGTTTATATTGGTTCCCATAGTGCTTCTTATAATCACTCTATTTTTCGCATTGCGCTATAAGCTTGACAACAAGCGCTTTGACACTCTTATCAAGGGCATTACGCTAATTAAAGAGGGCGGCACCCTCGATACGCTCTCCGTAAACGAGCGCGCGGATATAGAGCTTTGCACGGGCAAACCCGTTGACAAACTATGGGGCAAGGGCTAATATGAAGCATAGTATCAATAAGTTGATAATATATGATATTACCAATGGCTGACACATGTGTTAAGGCTGCATATAAGCGAACCGATAATACATAACGCTTAAAACAATAATATGTAACGCTTAAAACAATAATGTATAACACACGAAATTAACACTTAAAACAATAATAATACATAATACACGACATTAATAAAATATTGGGAGGAATACATGAAAACGCTTAAGTATTTTGCGGACAATAAAAATTTGGATTCGGTTACTCAAAGCTTTTATGAGGTCTACAACCCCTCGACAGGCGAGCATATCGCTAATATGCCGAGGCTCACCCTCGACGAGGTGAAAGCGGTCATTGCATCGGCAAAGGCGGCATACACTCTTTGGTCCGATACGCCGATAACAAAAAGATTGCAGGTAATGTATAAGGTAAAGCAGTTGCTTGACGAGCATCTTGATGAACTTACGCATCTTGTCGCATACGAACACGGCAAGAATTGGAACGAAGCAAGAGGGGATGCACTGAAAGCAATCGAGGGCACCGAGAATGCGCTGACCGCTCCGGCGACCATGATGGGCGAATCGTTAATGAACATTTCCAAAGGCTACGACACCGTTACATACAGAGAATCTGTCGGCGTTTTTGCGGGGATTTGCCCGTTTAACTTTCCGGCTATGATTCCGATGGGGTGGATGGTTCCCATGTGCTTGATGACGGGCAACACTATGATTATCAAAGCATCGGGAGCGACTCCCATGAGCGCGCTAAGAATAGCCGAGCTTTATCGTGAAGCGGGGCTTCCTGCAGGCGTCCTAAGCGTAATATCTTGCGACCGTGAAGTGACTCAAGAGCTTTTGACCAACGAGGATATTGCGGGCATAAGCTTTGTCGGCTCTACCGCGGTCGGAAGCCATATTTACAAGACTGCGGCGGCGGCGGGAAAGCGGGTTCAGGCGTTGTGTGAGGCAAAAAATCACGCGCTTGTTATGGAGGACGCGGCGATTGCGCGCTCGGCGGCGGGCATAATCAACGCGGCGTTCGGTTGCGCGGGCGAGCGTTGCATGGCGCTTCCGGTAGTAGTCGCCGTCGACTCGATTGCCGATGAACTCGTTGCGCGGCTCAAAGCACAAGCGGAGAAGCTCGTAATCGGCGTGGCATATGACAAGTCGACGCAACTTGGACCCGTTTATTGCGCAAGTCATAAAAAATCCGTGGAAAATTGGATACAGAAAGGCATTGACGAGGGCGCGGTAGCCGTACTCGACGGAAGAGGTTATGTCAATTCCGAAAATCCCAACGGCTTCTATCTCGCGCCGACCATACTCGATTATGTCAAGCCGGGCATGACAGTCGGAGATGAGGAGATATTTGGACCCGTGCTTTGCATTAAGCGCGTCAAAGACTTTGAAGAAGGACTGCAACTTATCAACGCAAACCGATTCGCGAACGGCTCGGTAATATATACCCAAAGCGGACATTATTCGAGAGAATTCGCAAAAAGAACGGACGGCGGCATGGTCGGCATCAACGTCGGCATACCCGTACCTGTGGGCTTCTTTGCATTCACCGGGCACAAAAAATCCTTTTTTGGCGATTTGCATATTCTTGGCAAGGACGGAATGCGTTTCTATACCAAGACCAAGTCGGTGACTACACATTGGTTCGATGAGGAGGAGAAAAAGAAAACGACGGTTTCTACATGGGACGGCACGATAACAGAAAAATAAGAAAAAATTATAAATAGG
>CAYOYS010000038.1:0-11673 GCA_964408255.1 uncultured Christensenellaceae bacterium
GACTAATGCCTATAACATATTTAATATAATATAATGTCTACTTTTACGCTTAAATACATAATAACACTTAATAGATTATAAAACTTTAGTATTCAAGCCCATAATCATTGTGTTGTTTTATTTAGCATTTTAGCAAGAAATTTAATCAAGGAGCGTAACAAATGTCGCAATCAATCCACAAGGTAAAGTATGGGAACACCGAGCGATTAAGCTTTTCCAAGACCAAAGAGATACTTGAGCTGCCATATCTTATGGAGCTACAAAAAAGCTCGTATAAGAAGTTTTTGAAGGAAGGAATAAGGGAAATACTCGATGAATTCTCTCCGATTATCCAAAAGGCAACCGGCGGGCAAGAGAGATTTATTCTCGAGTTTGGAGATTACTATTTTGAGCCGCCGAACCACACCGCGAAAGCATGTAAGAGCGATAACCTAACTACCTATAACGCGCCGCTCAAGGTCAAAGTTAGACTTACTCTTCGCGAGAAAGGCAACCTCATTAAAGAGGACGAAATTTTTATGGGCGATATTCCGCTAATGACTGATACCGGTTCTTTTATCATCAACGGCGCCGAAAGAGTTATCGTCAGCCAGCTTGTTAGGAGTCCGGGTGTTTATTGTGCGCGCGACATCGACAAAAACGGCGAATTTACTTATATGACCACCGTTATTCCCAAGAACGGCGCGTGGATGGAATTTGAGCATGATAGCAACAACATATTATATGTTCATGTCGACCGCAAAAAGAAGATAACCTCAACACTTTTGCTTCGCGCGTTAGGGATTGTGGAGGACGATGATATAATCAAGGTTTTTGGCGAGAACGAGATGCTCCGCAAGACAATGGATAAGGATAAGGACGCGGAACGCAGCCTCTTCGGCGCAAAAACCGAACTTTATAAGAACATAAGGAACGGCGAAGTGATTACCGTCGAGGGCGTGGAGGCGAATATCCCGGGTATTTTTTATGACAAAAAGAGATATGACCTCTCGAGAGTGGGCAGGAACAAGTACAACAAAAAGTTAAGCCTTGCATCGCGTATTGCGGAGCGAGAGCTTGCAGAGGACATTATCGATGCGGACGGCGAGATACTCGCAGAAAAAGGAAAGAAACTTACTTATGACGAGGCGTTCGCGATTCAGAACAAGGGCATTAACGTTGCTTTTGTTGTTGGCGACAACGGAAAAGTTAAAGTTATCGGCAACAATTCGGTTAATCTCGCCGCTTTTCTCGATGTTGAGCCCAAGGACATCGGCATACTTGAGCTTGTGCATTATCCGACGCTTATGGAAATATTCCAAGGCTTAAAGAGCAAGAACGATAAGATTGAGGCGGTCAAAGCGAATATCGACAGACTTGTATGCAAGCAAATTCGGCTTGACGATATCATTGCGATAGTCAATTACAACTTAGCGCTCCGACAGGGCGTGGGGGCGAGCGATAATATTGACCACCTTTCCAATAGGCGCGTCCGCGCAGTGGGAGAACTACTTCAGCACGAGATGCGCAAGGGCTTTCAGAATATGGAACGTCAGATTCTCGAAAAGATGAATACGACCAACGCAGATGATGCCGAAATCAAAAAGTTCACCAACGTCAAGCCGGTGACTGCAAAGGTCAAAGAGTTCTTTAATTCGGCGCAGCTTTCACAGTTTATGGACCAGCAGAACCCGATAGCGGAGCTTACGCATAAGCGGAAGCTTTCGGCGCTCGGCCCCGGCGGGTTGAACCGCGAAAGGGCGGGTATGGAAGTGCGTGACGTCCACCACTCCCACTACGGCAGACTATGCCCGATAGAGACTCCCGAGGGGCAGAATATCGGTCTTATTTCCTCGCTTGCGACGTATGCAAAAATCAACGAATACGGTTTTATCGAGACCCCGTACCGAAAAATAGATAAGGCAACGGGCATAGTAACGGACGATATTCGTTATATGAGCGCGGACGAGGAGGACGAGTATATAATCGCTCAAGCGACAGAGCCTGTCGGCGAGGACGGCAGACTTGCCAATCAAGTTGTCGCTTGCCGTATCCGAGAGGATATCCGCAAAGTGCCTGCCGCCATGGTGGATTATCTCGACGTATCGCCCAAGCAGCTTGTTTCGGTTGCGGCGTCTTTGATTCCTTTCCTTGAGAACGACGATACCAACCGCGCGCTTATGGGCTCAAATATGCAGCGGCAAGCAGTGCCCCTTGTAAGACCCGAAGCGCCTATTGTCGGAACGGGCATCGAATACAAGGTCGCGTTAGACAGCGGTATTGTGTTGCTTGCGGATATTGACGGGACGGTGACGCATGTTTCGGCTGATTTTATTACCGTTCAAGGCACCGCGGACGTTAAGACCTATGAGCTGATGAAATTCCAAAGAAGTAACCACGAAACGTGTATCAATCAGCAACCGCGAGTCAAGGTCGGGCAGAAGGTCAAAGTCGGCGACGTCCTTGCCGACGGTCCCGCAACGTCCAACGGAGAACTTGCGCTTGGCAAAAATATCCTTATCGGCTTTATGACATGGGAGGGTTACAACTACGAGGACGCAATTCTGATAAGCGACGAGTTGGTAATGGACGACGTATTCACATCAATTCATATCGGCACTTATGACACGGAAGCGCGAAGCACAAAGCTCGGCGACGAGGAAATCACAAGAGATATCCCCAACCGCAGTGAAGATATGTTGAAAGACCTTGACGAGGAAGGCATTATCAGAATCGGAGCAGAGGTAAGGTCGGGCGACATTCTTGTCGGCAAGGTCGCGCCTAAAGGCGAGGCAGACCCGACACCCGAAGAGAGGCTTTTGAGGTCGATATTCGGGGAGAAAGCAAGGGAAGTACGAGATGTGTCCCTTGTTGTTCCGCACGGCGAACACGGCGTCGTCGTCGATGTAAAAGTGTTCACCAAAGCCAATAAGGCGGACTTGAATGCGGGAATAAACAAGCTTGTCCGCGTATACATCGCCCAAAAGAGAAAAATCGGCGTGGGCGACAAGATGGCGGGTCGCCATGGCAATAAAGGCGTGGTATCGCGCGTAATGCCCAAGGCAGACATGCCTTTTCTTGCGGACGGCATGCCACTTCAGATTGTGCTCAATCCTCTCGGCGTTCCCTCGCGTATGAATATCGGTCAGGTATTGGAGGTGCACTTAGGTCTGGTATGCAAGCTGCTTAATTGGAAGATTGCGACTCCCGTCTTTGACGGCGCGGAGGAATATGAGATTAAGCAGTTACTTGTCGAGAACGGCTTGCCGGCGGATGGCAAGGTACAGCTTTATGACGGCAGAACGGGAGAGCCGTTCGAGAACAAAGTGACCGTCGGGTATATGTATATGCTCAAGCTAATCCACCTTGTAGATGACAAAATCCATGCGCGAAGCACGGGCTCATATTCTCTTGTAACGCAACAGCCACTCGGCGGCAAGGCGAAGTTCGGCGGGCAGCGGCTCGGCGAAATGGAGGTTTGGGCAATCGAGGCATACGGCGCGGCAAATTTGTTGCAAGAGATGTTGACTGTGAAGTCGGACGACGTTGCGGGCAGAGAAAAAGCGTACGCATCTATCACAAAGGGTCAAAACATCAGCGAACCGGGGATACCCGAGGCATTCCGAGTACTTGTAAGGGAAATGCGGAGTTTGGGGCTCGACATAAGGGCGTTGTCCGAGAACGCACAAGAGATTCCCGATACAATTGAAGACGATAGTTTTGATATCAATGAAAATAGACCGCAAGAGGAGTTCGAGATTGATAGCTTATTCGCCGAAAAAATAAGCGATGATGACGAGGTCAACAACAATCTGTTCTCGCAGACAACGGATATAGCCGATTTGTTCGGAACGGACAATGAGGAACTGTTTTAGGAGGCAGTATAATGTTTGAAGTAAATAATTTTGATTCGATAAAAATAGGAATCGCATCTCCTGAAAAAATCAGAGAATGGTCGAATGGCGAGGTAACCAAGCCCGAAACCATTAATTACAGGACGCAAAAGCCTGAGCCGGACGGGCTGTTTTGTCAGAAGATATTCGGACCTACTAAGGATTGGGAATGTGCTTGCGGCAAATATAAGCGGATTCGCCATAAGGGGGTAGTTTGCGATAAGTGCGGAGTCAAAGTCGAGCAAAGCAAAGTCAGACGCGAAAAAATGGGGCATATAGAATTGGCGGCGCCCGTTACGCATCTTTGGTATCTCAAGGGCACTCCGTCCCGTATCGCTACTATACTCGAAATGTCGCCTAAGGACCTCGAGCATGTCGTGTACTATGCTTCGTATATTGTATTGGACGCGGGGAAAACCACATTGCAGAAAAAACAAGTGCTTAACGATAACGAGTACAGACAGGCGATTGAGGAATTCGGTGCGGACAGCTTTAAGGCGGGAATGGGCGCGGAGAGCATCAAGCAACTTCTTATGGAAGTAGACCTCGACAAAGAGATTGCCGAGCTTCGTGAGGCTATCGTTCAGGACCAAAAATCCGTAAAGGACAACGCGCAAGCGCCCAAGAGAATGAAGCTTGCTAAGCGACTCGAGGTAGTGGAGGCGTTCAAAAAGACCAATTCAAGACCTGAATGGATGATTATCGAAGCGCTTCCGGTACTGCCTCCGGAGCTAAGACCCATGGTGCCGCTTGACGGCGGAAGGTACGCGACAAGCGACCTTAACGACCTTTATCGTTTTGTGATAAGCCGCAATAAGCGTCTAAAACACTTTTTGCAAACGGGCGGCGTCGAAGCGATGATTAGAAATGAAAAGCGTATGCTTCAAGTTGCGGTGGACAATCTAATCGATAACAGCAAAAGAACGAGGAGCAGCAACAGAAGCCGTGAGTTGAAGTCGCTGACTGCGATGCTTCGTGGCAAACAGGGGCGGTTTCGCCAAAACCTTCTTGGCAAGCGTGTAGACTATTCGGGCAGAAGCGTTATTGTCGTAGGTCCCGAACTCAAGCTGTACCAATGCGGTTTGCCCAAGGAAATGGCGCTCGAGCTTTTCAAGCCTTTTATTATGAAAGAGCTTGTGGAAAGAACTATTTGCAACAATATCAAGAACGCTAAGCGTTTTGTCGAACGTGCCCGCCCCGAGGTTTGGGACGTACTCGAAGACGTTATACGCGACCACCCTGTTTTGTTGAACCGCGCGCCCACCCTTCATAGATTGGGTATTCAGGCGTTCGAGCCTGTGCTAGTTGAGGGCAGAGCGATAAAGATTCATCCGCTTGTATGCGGCGCATTCAACGCGGACTTCGACGGCGACCAAATGGCGGTGCACGTACCTCTTTCTATCGAGGCGCAAGCGGAAGCGCGGTTTTTGATGCTCAGCACCAACAATATATTAAAGCTGTCCGACGGCAAGCCGATAGTATCTCCGACGCAAGACATGGTACTTGGAAGCTATTACCTTACGATAGAAAAGAACGGCGGCAAAGGGGAGAACAAGTATTTTATGTCGCCCGAGGAAGCGAAGATGGCATACGCTGCCAAGCAGATTGACTTGCAAGCGAAAATTTATGTCAGAATGCAGAAAGAAATTGACGGCAAGCGCTATTCCAAGCGCCTTTATACAACGGTGGGGCGGTTGATTTTCAACGACGCGATACCGCAGGATTTGCATTTTGTGCCGCGGGAGACTCCTGAGCAGATGCTTGAACTCGAAATAGACTATTTGGTCGATAAAAAGCAACTCCAAAGGATTGTCGAGAACTGTTTCAAATATAAGGGCTCGACAGAAACCGCCGCAGTGCTTGATAAGATAAAAGCCTTAGGCTTCAAATACTCCACTATCGGCGCGATTACCACAAGTGTTTTTGATATGCATATACCTAAGGAAAAGGCGGAGACATTAGCCGTTGCCGATGCCGAGGTTGAGAAAGTTCAGCGCCGCTACGAAAGAGGGATTATAACCAACGAGGAACGCGAAAAGGACGTTATTAAGATATGGAACAAAGCGACCGAGGATATCGAAAAGTCGTTACGTACGACTCTTGACCAATTCAATCCTATCAAAATGATGGAAAGCTCAGGTTCGAGAGGCAACATGAGCCAGATACGCCAACTTGCGGGAATGCGCGGTCTTATGAAAGACCCGACAGGCAAGACGATTGAACTTCCCGTAAAATCCAACTTCCGCGAAGGCTTAAGCGCGCTTGAGTATTTTATATCCTCGCACGGCGGCAGAAAGGGGCTTGCCGACACCGCGCTCAAGACTGCCGAGTCAGGTTATTTGACGCGTAGACTTGTTGATATTGCGCAACCGATAATTATTCGCGAAATGGATTGTGGCGATAAAAAAGGAAGCATTGTCAAGGCAATATACGGCTTAAGAGGGGATTTGATAGAGAAGTTGCGCGACAGAATTATTGGTAGATTCTCGATAGATTCTATTGTCAATCCCGCGACCAAGGAAGTAATTGTACCTGCTGATACCATGATTACCGAGGAGCAAGCGGAGATAATAGAGCAAGCGGGTATAGAGGCAGTCAAGATAAGAAGCGTTCTTTCCTGCAAGAGGGCGTACGGAATTTGTTCCAAATGCTACGGCAAGAACATGGCAAGCGGCAACACGGTCAAAATCGGAGAAGCAGTCGGCACAATCGCCGCGCAGTCGATAGGCGAGCCGGGTACGCAGCTTACCATGAGAACGTTCCACACAGGCGGCGTTGCGTCCAGCGAGGACATAACTCAAGGTTTACCGCGGGTAGAGGAGCTTTTTGAATGTCGTATTCCCAAGGCTCAGGCATTAATATCGGATATATCAGGAACGGTCACTATCACCGATAAGGACAAGAAAATTACGGTCACGATTCAGCCCGCAAACGGCGGCGAGCCAAAGGCGTATAGCCCCGCGTTTAATGCCAAGGTTCTTGTATCCGACGGCGCAGAGGTCGAGCCCGGCACTCCTTTGACGCAGGGCGCAATCAACCTCCAAGACCTTCTTAGAACGCGTGGTATTAAGGGCGTTCAGGATTATCTTATCCGCGAGGTCAAGGACGCGTACCGACTTTCGGGAGTCGAGATTAATGATAAACATATTGAGATAATAATCAGACAGATGATGCGCAAGGTGAGGATAGAGAAGCAAGGCGATTCAGAGTTTTTGCCCGGCGAGCTTGTGGACATTTCCAAATACGAGCAAGTCAACATGGAGCTTGTGGAGCGCGGAGGAGTCCCCGCGACCGCAAAGCGTACCTTACTTGGGATTACCAAAGCTTCGCTTGCATCGGAATCTTTCCTTGCTGCGGCGTCTTTCCAAGAGACTACCCGCGTTCTTACGGACGCTGCGATTAAGGGCAAGAGCGACCCTTTGCTCGGCTTGAAAGAGAATGTTATTCTCGGCAAGTTGATTCCGGCGGGCACGGGCTTAAGGCAATACAACAATGTCAATGTGCATCCGATAGGTAAGGTGTCCGAACCCTCCGTTACAACAACGGATATTGGCGGTTACGGTGGCTTTTGATTGATATGAACAAAAGATTATTTACGAGCGAAAGTGTAACTGAGGGGCATCCCGACAAGGTGTGCGACGGCATCGCCGACAAAATTCTCGACGAGCTTATTCGGGCGGATAACAACGCCCGTTCTGCTTGCGAGGTATGCGTAGCGACCGATTTTGTCTTGATTATGGGCGAGGTTACCGTAGCCGACACCGTCGATATCGAAGCAATCGCAAGGAACGCGGTAAAAGAAATCGGATATACGCGCGAAGGTTTGGGTTTTGATTATAAGAGCTGCAAGATAGATGTGCGCTTGAACAAGCAATCTCCGGATATAGCGCAGGGCGTGAACAATTCGGCGGAAAGCGCATGCGGCACAAGTTATGACAGAATCGGCGCGGGAGACCAAGGCATGATGTACGGCTTTGCATGCGACGAGACAAAGGAGCTTATGCCGATGCCCATTATGCTTGCGCATGCTTTGACAAAAAGGCTTGCCGAAGCGAGAAAGGGAAAAGAGATTGAGTATCTTCGTCCGGACGGCAAGGCGCAAGTTACGGTAGAGTATGAGTGCGGTATTCCCGTAAGAGTGCATACCGTAGTGCTTTCGACACAGCATGACGACAATATCGCGCACGAAAGAATAACCAAGGATATAATCGATAAGGTAATAAATAAGGCGCTCGCTTCCATGCTCGACAAGAATACACTTATCTATGTCAACCCTACGGGCAGGTTCGTTATCGGAGGTCCCAACGGTGATAGCGGACTGACGGGACGCAAGATTATCGCGGATACATACGGAGGGTACTGCCCTCACGGCGGCGGCGCGTTTTCGGGCAAAGACCCTACCAAGGTTGACAGAAGCGCGGCGTATTATGCGAGATATGTGTGCAAGAACGTCGTTGCGGCGGGACTTTGCAAGCAATGTCAGCTCGAGGTATCGTACGCGATAGGCAGAGCGAATCCGATTGCTCTTCGCGTCAATACCTTTTGTACGGGCGCTTACTCAGACGAGGCAATCGAGTACGCCGTAAAACAGGTCTTTGACTTCCGCCCGCTTGCGATAATCGACAACCTTGGACTTCGACAGCCGATTTATGCAAAGACGACCAATTACGGTCATTTTGGCAAAGAAGGCATGCCGTGGGAGAGAACGGATAAGGTAAAACAGCTGAGAAAGGCGGTTGTTGAATGGAGTTAAAGGGAATTGTCGATGCTTTGATATTCCGCAACGCAGATAACGGCTATACCGTAGCGGTAATAGACGCCCATGGTCTTAAAGTAACGGCTGTGGGCGTTTTTCCGCCGGTGAAAGAGGGCGAGACAGTCACTCTTCAAGGGGAATACAAACTCAACCCTAAATACGGCGAGCAATTCGAAGTCGATGAAGTAATAATAACTCCTCCTTCAACCGAAGAGGGTATGAAAAAGTACCTTGCGAGCGGGTTGTTCAAGGGCATAGGCGAAAAGACCGCAGAGTCAATCGTCAACACATTCGGCAAGTTTACCTTCGAAATAATCGAATTCGCGCCCTCACGGCTCTCCGAGGTACGGGGGGTAAGCAAAGCCAAGGCAATGGAAATCGGAGACAACTTCATCGCGCTCCGCAAGATGCAGAATACCATTATGTATCTTTCGGGCTATGGAATATCCTTGCCGCTTGCTATCAAAATCTTCAAAAAATACGACGTTATGACGGAAAGCGTCTTGCAAAGCAACCCGTACAGACTTGTAGAGGACATAGAGGGCGTGGGGTTCGTCAAAGCGGACGAAATTGCGCTCAAAATGGGAATTGCCGAGGACGATACCTACCGAATCAAAGCGGTTATAAGGTATTGCTTAGAGGAGAGCGCAAGGCGGGACAGCAATACATTCCTCCCATACAATACCCTACTTAGAGAGATTGTCGGTAAACTTAACTTTGAAGAAGACAGGATTGAGTTGATAAGCGCCGTACTCGAGGAAATGGAAATGATGTCCGAGGTAGTCCGCCTCAATATAAAAAGGACTACGGGCATTATGCTCGACACCTATTACAAGCGTGAAAGAGGAATCGCAGAAAGGCTTGTGCGGCTGATGCGTGAGAACCGTCCCGTCAGTCTTAATCTGCTTAAAGAGATAGACTATTTTGAAAAGACCAACGCGATTGTCCTTCATGACAATCAAAAGACCGCGATAATCACCGCCGTCAACTCGGGCGGCGTAGTTATTACCGGAGGACCGGGAACGGGCAAGACCACGATAATAAAATGCATTATCGAGATACTTAGCCGCATGGGCATTACCTATTCTTTGACCGCGCCGACAGGCAGAGCGGCAAAACGCATGACCGAAGCGACCGGCGCCTCGGCGAAGACAATTCACAGGCTGCTTGACCTCGATTTTAAGAACGGCAAGGGCTTTTTCACCTATAACGAGGACACAAGACTCCCCGCCGATGTTATTATCGTCGACGAGATAAGCATGGCGGATGAATATGTCTTTCATGCGCTTGTCAGGTCTATTAAGTCGGGCGGACGGCTGATTATAGTTGGGGATAAAGACCAGCTTCCCTCGGTGGGCGCCGGCAATATCCTTTCGGACATAATCGAAAGCGGGATTATGCCCGTAATATCGTTGACGCACATTTATCGCCAATCCGAGCACAGCTATATCGTTCCGAACGCGCACCTTATCAACAAGGGCATTTTGCCCGACGCGAATAAGGATGCGACGGACTTCTTTTTTGACTATCAAGACGACTCCTCGGTAATGCTTGAAAGGGTCAAGCAGTTCGCGACTACCAGAATCGCATCATACCTCGATGTGACAAGTGACGACATTCAAGTACTTGCGCCCTTGAAGCGGGGGATTGCAGGAGTCAATAATATCAATATTGAATTGCAAAAAGCGCTTAACCCGCCCTCGCCGCACAAGAAAGAACTTGTGCTTACCTCGGGAGTTTTTCGGGAGGGCGACAGAATTATTCAGCTTGTCAATAATTACGAGATGATTTGGAATAAGACGCTTTCCTCGGGCGTGACGCAGTCGGGAGAGGGAGTTTTTAACGGCGACGTGGGCAAGATAATCGGGATTGACAAAGGCGCGCTTACCGTGACTGTACGGTTCGAGGACGAAAAAATATCCGTATATACGGCGGACGAACTCGACCAACTTTCGCTTGCGTACGCGGTCAGCGTACACAAAGCACAAGGCTCGGAGTTCAGAGTCGCAATACTTGTTGTAAGTCAGAACAATGCAATGGTACAGACGAAAAATCTCTTATATACCGCGGTAACTCGGGCAAAAGAGATGGTAGTAATCGTCGGGTCTAAGGAGTATCTAAAGGCTATGGTTAGGAACAACCGCACGGAAAAACGCTATACCGCGCTAAAGGAATTCATTGACGAGGAACTGCAAAGGTCGGACGGGTAAACTGCGTACGAACCTAGCGCAAGGGGGCTGATGAGAGCTTTTTTCAAGACAATGTTTGAACGAATCGCGGACGCGGTTTTTGTGGACAAATACAACTGCGCCGTATGCGGCAGAGAGTTAAAGGGAGGAGGCGATGCCTCCCGTTACGCGCTCTGCGAGCTTTGCTCTTCCAAACTCATCTACATTCGGTATCCGTGCAAAAAGTGCGGCAAGCCGTTGAATAACCAAACGGACTATTGTCTTATGTGCGAGAACCACACCCGTCATTTTACAAGGGCATATTCGGCGTTTGAGTATTGGGGAGAGATTGAGAACCTTATATACGCGCTGAAGTTCGGCGGGAAAAGATACCTTGCGAAGTATCTTTCGGCGCATCTCGCGGATAAATTCTTTGAAGAAGGTATAGTCGCCGATTGTATTGCCGCGATTCCATTGCACGAAACGCGCGAGAAACAACGCGGCTATAACCAAGCGGGTTTGCTTGCAAAAAGCCTTGCAAAGCGGCTTAACTTGCCGCTCAAAAGTGGCTTAGAGCGTGTCAAGGTTACCGAGATGCAGGCAAAGACCTCGGGGCGTATGCGTATAAAAAACGTAGAGGACGCCTTCCTTGCGATAGAAAATTGCAAGGGGCAAAGGATACTGCTTATCGACGACGTTTTGACTACGGGAGCTACTATGAGCGAGGCGGCGAAAGCGTTGAAAAAAGCGGGCGCGCTCGAAGTTATCGGACTTACGCTCGCCAATGTCCGCGATAAGCTTATAAAAGCCGAGTCATCTTCGCTTAGTAATATATAAAAATCACGCGGATTTTTTTATATTACTTTACTTATTTGGG
>CAYOYS010000039.1:0-11648 GCA_964408255.1 uncultured Christensenellaceae bacterium
ATATAATTGAGAAAATTCGTTTTAAGCGTAAAATATTCGGAGGTTCGTTATGTACAAAAACAAATTATTACTTATTCTGCTAGTAATCTTAATGATTGCGGTCGGCTTGGCAGCTTTGACAGCATGTAAGCCTCCAGAGGAGGACCCCGAAGACAACGATGTCGATGTCATCGAATTGCCCGTACCTATTGACCAAATAGATGCAATTGCGGTCAAGGAGGGCACAATTCCACTTATTTTCCGCATCGGTGACGAGCTCGATTACGAGACGGCAAAACTCCTCGTTACGCTAAAAGTGCCTGAGCCCGAAGAAGGCGAAGACGAGAACGAGGAGTCCGAACCGGAAGAGGAAGAGGCTGAACCGCCTCTTGAGATTGCACTTGAAGAGTTCATGGTTTTTGACTTTTCGACGGACGAAGCAGGCTTGTATGTAATGCGCATAGTGTATTCCGATTCGGCGCCTCAATTCGATATTGACTACGATTACGAGGTAGTATCCGAGACGACTTGTTTTGTGGAATATAACCTCAACGGAGGCGCTTTCGGCGCGAATGTGAATGATAGATTCGATTCCGAAGTCGGGATTCCCGAGATACCCGTTCCGATAAGAGAGCATTACGACTTCGAGGGTTGGTATACGGACATAGAGTTTGATTCTGATGTGCTCGACGCAGTTTCGGCGGGAGTGCAGAGCGATGTGTCGCTATATGCAAGATGGACTCCGATAACTTATACTCTGACATTTGAAGCGCAGTATCTTAACGTTAATACTACGAATTATACCGTGAAAAGCGGGATTATAGAGCTGCCCATAATAAGCACAGACGGCATTGAGCAGGGAGATTTTGAACTTGAGCCCGAGTCGCTTGCTTTTGCGGGCTGGTACGAAAGCGACAGCTATCCCACCAACGGAAGAAAGCTTACATTCTCTGCCGAAAACCCCGCAAACAAAACATTTTATGCAAAATGGGAGCCTAAGGTCACAGTAACCCTTAATGCGGGCTTCGAGACGAGGTATCCACAAGGCGCCGCAGTAAGCACAGTCGCTGCGACAACGACAAGGCTGACTGTTACCGATTATTATGGTGTGGTAATCAATAACAATGTCGCGGTAACAAGTGCGATGGTAAGCGATTTTGTGTCGGATACGCCGGGCGAGCACAAGTTGACGATAACATACAGATACGGAACCCTCGATTACACAATAGAGGTTGATTATGAGGTTACCGAGAGCGATATACTTTATCTCTCCTATGTGTTGAATGAGGGAGCGTTCGAGTCGGAACCGCTTGACAGATTTACAAAAGGGGAGGAATTTAGCGAGTTGCCCGTTCCGGAAAGAACCGCGTATACTTTCGCGGGCTGGTATACTTCGGATAAGTTCACCGCGAACACTTTAAGAGAATCTTTCCCCGCGAACTACACGACCTTGAAGACCACGCTGTATGCAAAATGGACGGCAACATCTTATACGGTGAGTTATTACCTTAATCAAGATACCGCTTTTGAACATACTGACAGCTATACTATTCTTGGCGCGGTGACTTTGTGGGAGGGCGCCGAGCGACCGGCATATCATTTTATGGGTTGGTATACCAACCAAAACTACATAGGCTCTTCGGTTGAGCAAATAGACGTGGGCAACCACGGCGACCAAGCATTTTACGCCAAGTGGGGCGCGAAAGTTACAAGTGTGCAAATTACCTCCGCGGACGAGTTCAACGTCAAGGACGGACAAATGCAGCTGACGGCAGAGGTGCTTCCGGGCGGAGCAGACCCCGCGGTATACCCCGATGTCACATATTATTATGTAATCGATAGCGAATTATACGGGGATAAGCCCAAAAATACCGGTATACAATACAATGAGGACAAAATCATTGAGAACGGAATATTTATCGCTGACTACTTCGGTTATGCGGTAATTAAGGCAGTCGCAGACGGAGTTGAGAGCGCGCCGATGCTGATACTTGTCATCTTAGAGGACGTAGAGGAAATTATTGTGACCAATAGCCCTCTTGTGGTATTCCCGGGGGTAGCTACTAAGATTACGCTTGACTTCGAGCCGTTTACCGCGGTGGCAGACTTGCCTATCACGTACAAAATTAGCTTAGTTGATGGCGAATCGCCCCCTGAAGTGCCGGTTCGCGTACAAGTGTCGACCACAGGCATTATCAGTGTCGGGGAAAGTTATTCCGACTTCAATTTTACCGTGACCATAACATACGGCAGCGGTGTAAATGAAGTAGTCAAAGACGTTGTTTTCAATGTGCCTAAGACGATATCCAATAAGGATGAGTTAAACGATGTGCGATACAATTTAAGCGGTTACTATGTGTTGACTGAGGATATTGACCTTGCCGGCATGGATTGGACTCCTATCGGCTATGCCGAGCAGGTTGGCAACAAGCTTAACTACGACAACGCTTTTAAGGGAATGTTTTTCGGAGGAAGCAACGCTTCGGGCGAGCCTTACAGAATTAAGAACTTGACTATCGACGCCGCCAATGTCACCTACATCACGGCGGGGCTTTTCGGCTCCGTTGACTATGCGCATATTGAGGGCGTAATTCTTGAAAACATCAGTATTACGGGTGAATTTGCCGCGGGTACTGATTATATCGGAGGTATCGCGGGAGCGAACAGACTAAGTGAAATAATTGACTGTACGGTAACAGGCGAGATTGATATCGACAATGGCAAGTATGTTGGAGGTCTGGTCGGACAGATGTACGGCAGTATGCAAAATGTCAAAACCTTTATTGATAACGAGGGTACGGAGTTTGATTCGGAGCTTTCGATAACGGTGCGTTCCGCCCTCGCCGATTTAAGCGTTGGCGGTTTGGTCGGATACTTCCTTAGCGGCACAATCGAGAATGCCGATGTTGTGGTAAGTATCTCGATTGAAGACTGTCTTGGAGTAAAGGCGGGAGGTATCGCGGGAGAGGCAACAGACCGCCTTAGCGATTCGGTAGTTAACGCCGTAATCTCTGTAACGGAAGACGGAACGGTTAAGACCAATCAGATTAAGGTCGGCGGCGTAGTCGGCACGACTGCGGAGAGCGTTGCAAGAATTGACGTTGCCGCAGACATTACCGTTACGGGCAAAGGTCTTGTCTATGCGGGAGGCATCGCGGGTAGCGCGGCGGATATAATCGATTGCCAAGCAACGGAATTTAAGGTAAATATAATAAGCTCCGACAAGTCTTGGATAGGTGGAATCGCGGGTGCTGCGAATACTATTACCGATGCCGTAGTTCTAATTACAAAGTTCAGCATAGTAACGGCGGATACGGCGAATACGGGCGGTATCGTGGGTAGCGCCTCGGGCGATATCGCGAGCATCTGTACCGTGGATACAGTGGGCGGTGAGGATGTTTCGGTGAGTGCCAAAACCGTCAATTTTGGAGGCATCGCGGGTTCGACAACCGCCGCAATAAGAGGCGAGTTTGAAGCCCTTAACTGTGCTATCAATCTAAGCTCGGATAACATCGTGAACGCGGGCGGCATCGCGGGCATTTCCACCGCGGACATTTGGGGCACTGCGGAGATAGTGAGCATTTCGGTGACAGCCAAGACCGCATATGTCGGCGGCATCGCAGGAAAAGCCGACACCCTTATCCAAAGTGTATTTGCCGCAGAATCGATTACGGTCTCGGCGAATATAAGCGGCTCGTCTGTGTTTGTAGGCGGCATTGCAGGTTATGCGGCGAATATCGCGAATTCTTCGGTGGTATGTCAAACTATTGATATAGTTGCCAACGACGCTTGTGCGGGTGGCATAGTCGGACAAATTACGCATACGGTTACCAATTCGTCCTCGGAGACAGTGATTGACTGCCGCGTGAAAAAGGCGGGAACCGCAAGCTTTGCGGGCGGTATTGCAGGCAAGATAGGCGGCTCTAACATACTTGCGGTAATCGATGGCTGTATCGCGAACGTGGAGATTAAGGCGATAAGCGAAGCTACGGGCAACGTCTACATCGGCGGCATTGCGGGTCAAGCGACCGCAGATATTAGCGGTTCGAGTGCCGCGGGCGCTATCGATGCGGACAGCAATAAGAATGGCGCGTTAGTCGGCGGTTCGTCGATATACGCGGGCGGACTTATCGGGCAACTTAATTACGCGAAAGCGGGGCAAGTTAACATCGGCAGTCTTATCGATAGCTTTGCCGCGGTCGACATAATCGCAAAGGCTATAGGGGACAAAGCCGGCTCGGTCTATGTCGGCGGCATTGCGGGTCACAATAAGTGTGCCATAGAAAGATGCTTTAGCGACTCGGACGAAATTACGGCTTATGCCTACGACAAAGTATACGCGGGCGGTTTTGCGGGCTGGAACGAGGTCGCATCCAACAGCCCTGCTCTTATCGTTGACTGCTACGCTTCGGACGGAGAAATTACGATTGATATGTCGGCGAGCGGCGATACGGGATATGCGGGTGGGTTCGTAGGCTACAACAGTGGAACTATCAACACTTCTTATGCCAAAATGAAGCTCAATTGTACGGCGCGGGGTAGCGGTAAGACGCTGAGTATCGGTGGCTTTGCAGGGGTTAACGCGTTAAATATAGCGGCTTCGTTTGCGCTTAATTTTGCTGATACCGGGCATCCTGTGTCCGTTCAGGCGTACGCTTATGAGAGCGCGACAATTTATGTCGGCGGCTTTGCGGGTGCGAACAGCGGCGCAAGCGACAAGCTTGCCGCTACGATAACCGACGCTTACACTACGGCGAACGTTGCGGCGGACGCATATACAGGCGGCTTTGTGGGTAGCAATAACGCTTATGGAAAGATAAGCTATGCGTTGTCGTTAGGCGAAGTCAACAATGGTATAGGCGGCAGTATGGCAGGCGCATTCGCATCGCGCGGCTTGGTTGGCTATACAAAATGTTATTATTCGACGACTGCCGCGGGTACTGTAATGTCGCCTATTGCCGAAGGTTCGGCGCAAGCGGTTGAGGGGAACAGTGATTCAACCTTAAGGAATAATTCCAATCTTTACTCAGACTTTGACAGTGAGGTATGGACGGTTACGAAAGGGAGTTTCCCGACAATAGTATTCAACCCCGAAGTGTGGACAATCGGGCAAGGCGGCGCTTTCGTCCTTATCCCAAGATAAGCGATAGCCGAATAAGCCGCGCGTAGCGGAAGGTATTGGAAAAGGCGCGGCGATATGCTATGATTAAATAGGGGCTAATGTGAAAAAATATTTATGCGCCTTGACAATTATTATAATAAGTGCAACGATGTTTGCAGGGTGCAAAGTATTTTGGCCACAGGTCTTTCCTCCGGAAGAAATACTTCCGATAATATTTTTGACGGGCGACATTGAGGATACCGTCTATGTGGATATGGGTACGTTGACTTCTCGCCAATTCGGTCAAGACGAGGGGTACGCCCTTTCGGATGTGCTCGGGAAAGCGGTTATGCTCTCAACGGAATACGATATTTTGGCGATAGCCCGCAACGACAAGGCGGTAAAACTCGAACAAGATACTATCGACGCTTGCTATATCGTGATGACCAAAGAGGGCGTTTTGGAGCTGAGAAGCTCGGTGCATTACTATTTTGTCAACTGCTTCTTGCCGCTGCGAAGCGTCTCGGAGATAGTGGTTCTCGCCTCGGAAGAGACGGGTCGCGGAATTGAGGTACAGGGAGGCAAAACGCCAAAACTGTATGTGAAAAAGCAAATCGAATTCGTCTTTGCTCAGCTACGGACATATGTCAGCAACAACGGCAATACCGTTGTAGAATATAGACGTGATGCGACTTATGCGGATATAATACTTTCGGGAGGCTATACGGGAGCAACGATTACGCTTGCCGACTCGACCGAAGTGGAAATAGATAGTACAACCAAAGAAATAATTGATTGGAGAAACGGCAATCTCATTTTGAGGTCAAGCGTTTCGCCTATAATATCAATAGAATTGCGGGGAGGGACACAAGAACAAGGGACTTAATAATATGCTCGGGGAGGCTGTTATGGAAGGATATAATATTATAAAAAAATTCGACACCAAGCGCAACAAGGTCTATCTTGCAGAAAGACTTAACCGGCGCTATATTGTCAAGCAATACGCAAGTCAAGCTAGCTTAGATTCCGAATTCAAGGTTTTGAGAGCGCTTGAGGGTAAAGCGAATGTCCCTAGGGCAATTCATCGCAGTGATAACGAAATCGTAATGGATTATATCCCGGGCGACTCGCTCGCGATACGCTATGCCAAGGGGAGCTTGCTCGAGATGCCTACGCTTGCCGTGCAGTTCGCCAAGTTCTTGAAGTCGTTTATGGCGGCTTTGCCGGGCTACAGCATCAACGATATCAATTACCGTAATTATATAATCAACAAAGGTATATGCTTCGGATTGGACTTTGAATTTATCGTGGAAGGCAACATTACACGAACCGCTGCAGAATCGGTAGCTTTCGGACTTCTTGTAGACAATGTTTCCGTGGAAAAGAAAAAACTTTTTCTAAAAACCTTTTTGAAAGAAATGGGGGTCAAAATCGCAGATATACGCGAGCAGTTGGTCAAGGAAATAAACAAACACGCGAGAAATATGGGGATAAAAGTCAACGCGGAGGACGCAATCAAGCTGCTTGAATAGGTTTGTTGTCGAAAAGACGATGCTACAAAAGGTAATAAGATTTGAATCGGTGGGACATACTTAACATCTGCTTTTTATAAAATAGTATAATGCGAATATGGGATTGAAAAAGTCTTTTAGCGTGGGGGAGCTATCGATAAATGCCGTGATTAAACGGATGTATCAAGTTTTTAATCAAGGCGGTGTTAAGCGCGCCGCCATAAGCGATAGTGCTTTACAAAACTATCATCGAGTGCTATAATGAAAGCTAATATCGGTTTCGGAGGAGCGATGGAGACCAAGTTTCTAACTCCAATTCAACTGTGGCAGGACTTTAATCCGGTAAAGGATTTATTGGAGACTGCCGTGAAGGATTACACCAAATTAGACGAGAATATCGCTTATAAGTCTTTGTATTTTACAGCCTTAGGCAACAAAGAAGATTCTGTCCGCGCGTATGCGGAGATTTTTGTTCCCGCGTCCCAAGGCAAGAAAGCTGTGATTTTTTTGAAAGACGTGGGCGAAGGGATATGCCGCGAAACGCTCTTAAAATATGCGCGCGAAGGTTTTATCAGCGCCTCGGTGGACTTATGCGGGGAGGACAACGGCGGCGACTATACAAAATATAAGGGTACGTACTCGTACGGCAGATACGCTAGCGCCAAGTCCGAGCTTACTAACTGTTCGCCGAACGCGGAGGTATGTCCTGTGTTCTTGTGGGCAAAAATTATAAGGCGATTCCTTACGGTGTTCATGGATAACTATCCCAAGGCATCCCCCGTTTGCATCGCGGAAAAAAGCGCTTGCGATATAGCATGGCAAGTTGCCGCAATGGACACGAGGATAAGGGGCGCGGTTACGATACTCGGCAGTCGTTATGGCAATCTAGTGGGATGGAAAAGACCCTTGCGCGAAGAATTCGACGAAAACTCCTCAAAATGGGATGCCGCAATCTCCGCTTCGGCATACGCGAAGTTCGTGGGATGCCCGATGCTTATCGTTACGGCGTCCAACAGCACGGGCGGCGAATTTGATATGCTGGAGGATATTATCGAGCTTCTGCCTGAAGGCAATCCCCATAACGCGATTATTTGTCCGCGCCTTGCCAATCAGATTACCGAGGATGCGCATAATACCGTTATGCGTACCATTAACGGGCTTTATTCCTCAAAGTGGCCCTTGCCTCAAGCACCTAAGTTGAGCTTTGGAGTCAAGGGAGAACCGATGTTTTGTCTCAAGACGGACGAAATCGGGAAAAGGGGCGTTTTGGTCACCTTGTATTACGCATATAACGAAGAAAATGCCCGTTTTCGCAATTGGCATGCCGTAGTAATGCGAAAAGAGGAGGAGGGCTATATCGCCGCAATCGAGCTTTGCGAGGAGGACAAGTGCATATATGCATTCGCAGAGATAAGGTATCGGGATTTTTATATTAACTCGGTTCCGATATATGTTCCGCTCGATAAGACAGACTTTAAGCGCGTAAAGATTGCCAAGGCGAAGCTGTTATACGATACGGGAATGGAGAATTGCTTTTTCGCCGAGACGGAGGGCGCAGTTCTCATAAAAGATAACCTCGAGATAAAAAAGAGCGATATCGGCATTGCGGGTGTTTCGGTGAAGCAAGGAAAGCTTTCGAGCTTTGCAGTCGGCGAAAAAAGACGTATTAAATATGAAGGTGTGCTGCAGATATCCGCTTACGGCGCAAACAGCCGCGACATCACGGTAAGACTCGTCAAAGAACAAGACGGCGCCATAACCGATTACTTAGCTACGCGCAGAATCAACGGAGGAATTTGGGACAAACTGACGTTCGAGCCCGACGACTTCCGTACCGAGGAAAGGTTGCCTATGATGAATTGGGAGAACATAAAAAAGATAGAGTTCGTGGACGCAGAGGGCGTTTTGTTCAACAACATGTTGTGGGTATGATAATGAATAATAGTGCGCTTTCTAGGTCAAAGATGTTGACAATCGTAATACAGATAATGCTATGTATCATGTTTGCCATAATATTTGTCGGGCTTATTCAGCAATATTTATTTGCTCCGATACAGATTGCAGGGGCTTCTATGATGCCCACGCTAAAGGAGAGCGGAGATAAAGTTTATATACTAAAGACAGGTATCAAGCTAAAGTATTATGATATGATAATATTTTTTCGTCCGAACAATCCCGACGCTCAGGAAAGCGACAACCCCGCCAATAAAAAGGTGAGCTTATCCGAGTTTTTGAATAACTTGCCGATTATCGGTAAGCACCATGTGACCGATGAGGATACTGCGAGCGATTTTACTTGTGTAATCAAGAGGATAATCGGACTGCCCGGCGACACCATAATGATTGAGGACGGCAAGCTATACCGTAAGGCGGCGGGCTCTTCAGATACCGAGCAACTCAACGATTTTGTCATGGAGCCCGAGTTCTTTAAGGATACGATTGAGCCGATAACGCTGAAAGATGGTGAATATTATGTGCTAGGTGACAACCGTAACCACAGCTTTGACAGCGAAGATTATGGTCCGATTAAGGAAGATTGGATATATGGCAAGGTAGTTTTAATAAGCAGTGGGGGTAAGCTGAGGCTTGCGGGGAGCTGATACACTTTATTTGCGCGCAATTCAGAATCGACAGCCGTACCGAAATTACGGCATTTTTTTTTATAAAACGACATTTTTTTGATTATAGTATAAATTTATGAGCAAAACGAGGACAAAAGATTATGTTCGTCTTTTAATATATTTTTGTTTGTTCACAATACTCGCTATGGCGGATATTCTCGACGGAATCAGACCTTTTTATATAGGGCTGCTTATCGGATTGATATATTGCCGTGAAAACTTGTTGCTTATCGCGCCGGTATACATTGCGGCAATGCTTATCGCGGAGTTTTCTTGGCAGTCGCTGCTACTTGCTTTATCGCCCTTAATTATTATCGGACTTGCGTACTATTTCCACTACCTCGCCAAAAGACGAATGAAAGTTGCACATATAATGCTGTATACGTTAATAAGCCAAATCCCCATGTTTTTTATCTATGGCAAAGGCTATGACGCCGCGACGCTCGCCCTCATAAGAATCGCAATATCGCAAGTCTTTACTCTCGCGTCAATCGTACTGTGTTATGCCGTCTTAGTGCGGGGCATGCGCTATAGGCTGACCGTTGACGAAAGCTTAGCGGGCGGGATATTTTTGCTCGCGGTGTCGCTTGGTCTGTATTGCATAGAGTTCCTAGGCATTAGACCGTTTTATTTCTTTTTCGCTTTAACCATGCTTTTTGCGGTATATGTGTTCGCCGAACGCGGTGTTGTCATATGCATACTCGTAGGACTCGGGGCAATGGCGAACAACATCGATGTTTCGCTTGCCGTGCTCGCCTCCTCGGGAGCGTTGCTCACTTATGCCTTACGCCGCGCCAATTCTTATATTATGGCGGCTTCCGTAGTCTGTTTGGAATTGGTTTGCTCGGTAGTTTTGAATATCAATTCCGACTACAACTATATCAACAGTATTTTGTTCGCGTCGGGCGCGCTCGCGTTCGCTCTAGTTCCCATGAAGTATAAGATTAAATTGACTTGCTTTGCGGGAACGGATAAGGGCTATGCCGTCAAGACGATAGTCAACCGAAGCAGATTGGAGCTTTATACTAAGCTTACGGGCATAAGCTCGGTGCTTTTTGAAATGCAAAGTTCACTTGTAAAGGACGTCAAGGGCATGCCGCCGATTGCCGAAAGTAAAAACTTTCTAGCGTTAGAGCTTGCCAACAAATACTGCGCTTCATGCTTAAGGCGCGCCCATTGCGAGGCGGCGCTCTCGTCCTCGACTGCCTCCGTAATTTATGATATCGTTAGCCGCGCAATAGACAAGGGCAGAGTCAACATTACCGATGTACCTCCGATTATGGTGGACATATGTGTTAAGGTTAAGGATTTTTTGAAAAGTAGTCAAGAAATAGCCGACATGTATTCGTCCAAAAAAGAATTAAGCGATACGATTGACGACTCCAAGCTGATAATGAGCGAGCAAGTCTCAGGTATCGCGGGTATGTTGCTTGAGCTTGCCAAGGATGTTAAAAGCGTTGTATCTTTCGATTCGGCGCGCGAGGAAAGATTGATTGACGAGCTTGCCTACAAAAATGTTGTCGCGAGTGAAGCGGCGGTGTACTCCGACGGCGAAACGCTGAAAGCGACCCTTGTTGTAAGAGAGGAGGACGCGGACAAAGCGACGGTAGTCAAGGCGGTCTCGCGCGTATTAGGTTGTCCGATGTTGCCTTATTCCAAGACGGCAAGCGCGGGGTCAGTAAGCGTTTCGTTTGTTTCCGCTCCGCGCTATGACTTAATATTCGGGGAATGTAGCTCACTTAAAGAAGGTAGCGACAAAAGCGGCGATACCAAGACGATTATCAAGCTTTCCACGGACAAGGTGCTTGCCGCGATTTGCGACGGTATGGGAAGCGGTAGGGACGCGGCATCGGGCAGCAATTCGGCAATCGCGTTGGTCGAAAGCTTTTACAAGGCGGGGATAGACGATTCAGTCGTCCTCTCCTTAATCAATAAATTACTGTCGGTGCGCAACGAGGAGAATTTTCAAACCCTTGATATGTGCGTAATTAACTTACGCAAGGGCTATGCCGACTTCATAAAGCTCGGCGCGCCCGAATCGGTGATACGGAACAAAGACAGTGTGGAGATTATTAAGGGCGGCGCTCTCCCTTTAGGTATTCTCGATACCGTCAAGCCCTGCGTGACGAGAAGAATTATCAATCCCGGCGACATGATTGCGTTGTTTTCCGACGGCGTTTCGGACAACATAGGCGCGGAGGGCGTTGCGCGAATCTCCGAGCAGAACCCGACCACCAACCCACAAGCGCTTGCCGAATTGATAATCGAAGACGCCGAATACGCGGGCAAAAGCGACGATAAAACCGTAATCTGTTGCCGCCTATTTTATAAAATATAAAGTCGCGGGCGCGTCGGCGCTCAAGGGCAGGTTTCGCCGTTTTTTGTGTGCGGCATTGTTCTTTTTTTCATAATAGCGGTGCTATTACTTCAAAAAAC
>CAYOYS010000040.1:0-11345 GCA_964408255.1 uncultured Christensenellaceae bacterium
GATTAAATTCGCGTCATTTTACATAGTTATCAATCAATTTCGCGTCATTTTACATAGTTATCAATTAATTTCGCGTCATTTTACATAATCAACTATCGATTGCTTGAATCGCACCGCGCCACCTCTTGAAGAAAATTGCTCGCACTATGGCATATGTAGCGATTGATATTATCGCGCCCATAGTTACGTCTGACAAAAAGTGTGCGCCCATGATGATTCTTGACACCGCAACGGCGGCGGTAAACCCAATGCCGCAAGCGAATAGCAGCCATTCGTATTTTTTCAACTTTGTGAATATCTCGGGTAACGCGGCGATGACCATTATTGCCCCCGCGGACGCAGTATGACCGGACGGGAATGATTGCTGGCTATCGTGGAACGAGATTTCATAGGGCTTGTACCAAGGTGAAAATATGCTAAAGTCGTCCGCTTTGAACATTTCTCTATATCGTGGTCTTCCCCAAAGCGTCTTGACACCCTGCACTATCGACATTGATACAGCAAGCGCAATCACGGCGAATAGGGAGAATATCGCGAGCTTTTTTAAGGTGTTAGCACTTAATCTTGTCAAACCCCAAAGGCCGAGCGCAAGACAAGGCAGACTTATTGCCGCCGCTACTATATAATAGATAATACGGCTATCGAACCAAAGCTTGGTGAATTGGTGAAAAAACAGCGTAAGTCCGCCGAGTGCAGCAATTACCGCAAACACCATACGAACGGTGTTCCAAGCGGATTTTTTTAGAGTGCGGCTGAACGCGAAGAATACCGCGCCGGCAAAAGCTATTACGAGATAAAACGGCGAGACACCACCGACCTCAAGCACTACCCCGAATAAGTTCTTAGGCATGTACATATAATCGCCGATTTTCAGGTCGAAGAACGTCGCTACCACCATAAGCGCAACGGCAACCGCGCCGAGCGCGGAGTACACTGCCGCTCTTTGAACGGTCATTCTTTTTTCATATGTAAGACATTTTCCCATAATCTATCCTCCTTTTAGATATCAATATCAAAATCATCATCGTCCTTAGGCTTGGGCGCAAAAGATTTTTGTTCGTATGACTCAGTGCTTTTAGGTAAAATTACCGCTTTCGGCTTTTCCTTTTCACGCTCTTGCGCCTCCTTTTCGAGTCGTGCCTCCTCCTCGATGCGCCGCATTCTCTCCTCGTCCTCCGCAATCATCATCTCGATTATCATATCGTCGTTCACATTCTTTATACCCGATTTGATAAGCGAATCCTCCAAGGTCTTGTCGCCCGTAGACCTTAACCGCTGAAGCTTTAGGCGATACTGCTCGTACTGTTCCTCTTTCCGTTTTTGTTCAAGTCTTTCGGCAGGGGTCATCTCCCTTACCACCGTACTTTCGTCAAAGCTTGCTATTGCTTGCTCGATTTCGTCAAAATCATCGATTCGCTTCGCGCTCGCTCTCGCAACTACCGTCTTGCTTTCATTCTTGTATTTTTTCTTAAAGCCGCCTGTAAGGTACAGCCTAATAACGACCCCGACCGCAATGCCAATAATCAGAATTATCGCACCCGCGAATATAAACCACATGTAGTCGATTTTTTTGATATCGCAAAGAATGTATGCGTCTGCCATGGTTATTTCGCTGATTACTACATTGTTTCCGCTCAAGCTAAAATCTACTTCGGTGTACGCAGTACCATACTTCGCAAGTACCTTATAATTTTTGCTCTCGGGCAAGTCGGATATGTCGAAAATCACCTTCAAGCCCGAGCCGTCCGCCGTCTCCGCCTTGTCAACAACATTATACACTCTTATTGCGGTGTAGTCCGACAATTTGCTGCCGATTGCCGACTTGATATCCTCCGTGACGCCGCCGTATTCGATTTTCAATGTTTCATCAGGCGCGAACTTGCCTTCGGCGGAAAAAGGAAGCGCGTTCGAATCCGCAATCGAGGGATTGCAGATTGTTAGCGTACCTTCTACCGCGTTGATAGTATAATTGTCGAAGGTTCCCGTCGCCTTAATTGAATACCTCCCCACGGTATTCGGCACAGATTCGAGTGGTTCATCATCTTTATAGAACTCAAAACTCAATGAACTTCTTATCAAATTATTGGAAGCGTCAGAATAGGCAAAACCTGTGATATCTTTGATAGAAGGAGCAATTGTCCCTCCCACCGCCACAGTTATATCGTTGACCGAAACGGTAAGCAAACGCTTCGTGACGGTAAGCATACCCGTTCCGCTTCCGCCGACGTCGATTATGTATGAGGGATGCGCCGAGTTCGGCTTCAACGCCGTAGTCAGCGTATAGCTTCTCGGCGTAAAGGTCGCATCGGTCTGGGTCGAGTCCCCATTCCCTATCAGAATACGGATATAATCGACTATACTCGCGGCGGTATCGCCCACGGCAAGTCCTTGCACCGTAACGTCCTCGGCGCGATAGATTAAGCTACCGCTCACGATGTATATTCTATCGCCGTAAACCGCAGTAATATCCTTGGGTTTCACCGTGACTGTAAGTTTCGTCACGGTAAAGCCTACACTTGTCTCGCCCTCGTAAAGCTCGTCCGATAATGCGATAAACATGCGATACGTACCCGCATGACGGGGCTTATTGGCGGTTCGCGGATAAATTGTCGGCGCAATGCCCTCGAACTCGACGGTAAAGCCGTCAATGTCATAGGACGCGGCGACATATGGCTCGAGCGCCACTTCCAACGCTGTATACGGAAAGCTACTGCCCGAGACAAAATCCACATCGTTAAGCTTAACACCTATCACACCCGCGAACATCACCTTATTGATTATAAGAGTCAATATCTTTGCTCCGTAATAATGTTCGGATTCCGCTTGGATTTCGACGCGATATTCGCCGGGCGTTACGGGCAAGTTGTTCAATTCCTCATAATTATTCCCCGAAACAAGCGCATAATATTTGGTTTCGCTATCCGTACTTTCCGTAAGCGAGTCGCCGTCCCCGTCCTGCAAACTATAAGTAACCTCGACTCCGTTCTCGTTATACTCCGCGGTCAGAATGTCGCTCGAAGCGTCAAAGTCCCCTGCGATATCGATGATAATATCTCTTTTTACAATGGAATATTCTATCATATCCGATTCCGCCGCATTGTAGTTATCAGTAGCCGCGCAAGCGACTTGGACGCGGTACTCTCCTACCGCTACGGGCGCCCCTATCGGATTGCTTGAAGCATTGAAGTACGAAAAACTTATCGCGCCGTATCCCGAATTGATTTCGGTTTCATAATCCGAGTTGAAAAGCCTTATCGAACTCCCAAGCATGCCGCTTAAGTCGAACACCGCGCCGCTCCATACGACTTCAATAGGCGGCATTTCGAAGCGTATATCCGCTTTGGATATTGTTAAATCGTATTCCTCGCTGTAAGGCTCAACAAAATTCGCGTCCCCGCCCTCAAAGTGAAACCTTACGCGGTAATTACCCGCCGCGCTTATCGTCTCCGCTGCCGTGTATCCCTCGCCCGAATCGATTTCTGCAACAAAGTCCGCCGAACATTCGCCAACAACCGCGGCATTAAGCGCGGCCGCTATATTGATTGCGCTCCCCGAATATTTTATCTCGGCGCTTTGCGCCTCTATCACCGCCGTTGAGGGATGAATCACAAACGAGGATACTTTTTCACCCTCAAAATTAGTATTATTTGGATTTTCATAATACGCTTTGACATAGTATTCGCCCGCGTCCTCGGGTACCCCGCTAAGTGGCATGGTCAAGTTTTCGTCCTCATAATAGGCATATTTTAAGCTTGAAGTGCCTACACTTACGGGCTTTGCCAAGTAATATGCTACTGCGCCGCTTACATTGTCCTTATAATACCTTTCCGTTACGTCAAAATCTATATCCAAAGTTAGCTTATTGATTGTAATATCAACATGCTTATCCGTTTGTTTTGGGACACCATCATCGTTGTAACTTACGGTGACAGTGAGCGAATATATACCCGACTCTGTGATTGCAGAAATCACGGTGTTATCGCCCCGCTCCTTTACTGTAATGCTCGCATATGTCCCCAAAGCAGGAGGAACATACGCGGCGAGAGTAAGACGCATTCCGTCAATATAATCGAATTCGAAGCAGTCGATTGAGTCGATAGTTTGCGAATCGTACTGCGCTCCTTTGAGCGGCACATCTGAGTTTTTTAAGGATATCGTAATATCAGCGGCAGTAACCTCCGCTTTCGCTTCTTGCACCCCCCATTGAAACGCCGCCGACACGGCAATTGCCAGCACCGCTATCAGCGTCAAAACCAATATGCGTCCGCTTTTAATCATAACAACCTCCCGTCAAAATACGGCATTAATCCGTCGATAATAATCCAAATTTCTCTGTTCCAACACTCGGCATAAAGCTCGTTGCCTTCATGCTCCAATATAAGCAAACTTTCAGGGTATACCGCTTCATTAAGGATTTCTTCCGAGGCGAGTCCTTGCACGTTAAGGTAACTCCCATTCTCAAGGACGCCGCTCCCGAATATTGCTCCCAAAAAGCGTTCGTTATCATAAAAACAATTGATAAAAATCGGAAGCAATAGCTGTTCTTCGCCCCCTTCATGCTCGTCTTCTAAGTAAAAAGCGGAGTTCTTGCCCGCAATGCCTCCCGCGGCGGCGCCCATGGCTATTATATCCGTTCTTGAGGACGCGAACGCAATGGCGCTGTAATCTAGGTATTCACCCGCAATAATGCCGGTAATCCCGCCTGCGTAGGCGGCTGAACCGTTCTCCGCAATTACCGTCAGTATACCTTCCGCCGACGCGTCCTTAATCATATTCGCCCCGCCTGTGACGCTTCCGGCATAAGCGGTCAAAGCGGATGTTTCGCCGTTATTATTCCCATTTAAGTATACCGTGACCGAGGAATTAACGCGGCTATCTTTAATCCTATTGGATAAGCCTATAATCCCACCCGCATAGACGTTCAAATCACTGTCGCTTGTCAAGCCCTCGACAATTATGTCGACTCCGAGCCTCGAGGATACAACGCTGATTTGCTGCGCGGAAGCCGCGTAGCCCGCCGCGCCCCCCGCATATAAGAGCGCTTCATCGTACAACTCTTGGGATATATACTTGTTCTCAACATTCAACGCCGCGAACACATCGGATAACGCAACATAACACGCATGCAAACTATACGCTTTGCCCGCTACGCCGCCCGCGTATACCGACGCAGTATCCCCCGATACTATTATCTTAGAGTTTTCGACAAAAACCGTATAACAAGAATCGATTAATCCCGCGACACCGCCTCCATATACATTATAAGAGCCTTGAATCTCGACATCCGCCGAAATATCTATATACGCGATTGCGAGCTCAGAACTGCCAACCACGCCGCCCGCGTAACCGCTTGTACAAGACGCTTGAATAGTGATTTTTCCCGACACATTCTCTATACAATAAGTCGTGCCGATACGGCTTTCATATAACAGTCCCGCGATGCCGCCCACGGCAATTTCCGTCCCGCTAGCCGTTAACACGCACTCGTCAAGACATATGTTGTCAAAGTTTGTGCGCCTAGCGTAAGCAACCAAACCGCCGACATACGCAACATTCGAAGCGGTAAGCGTATAAGTGATATCTATATCTTTGACGATAAAGTCATCGGAAGTATCCGCGATTATCGAAGCGTACTCTGCTCCTATGACCTCGATATCGGCAACTATTCTCAAATCTTTGATGCTGCCTGTCGCCGAGGCGAACATTCCGCAAGCCGAGAGCGTCAACGTATAGCCCTTGCCCGAAAGATATCCCGCAAAATCGCTTTTTGCATAGCCGTCGGCAAGCGCAATATCGTTGGCAAGCTCAAAATGGGCATAGCTGTATGCCGCCATTTTTTCGAACTGCTCCGGCGTTGCTATAAGGTAGGGAGCAAGCTCGGTGCCATAGCCTCCCGCAAAGTCCGGATTTTCGGTTATGTCGGCAATAATCTCCACGCTAACAGAATAGCCCCCCTCAAAGGTAAAGACCGCCGCCAACTCGCCTGCCACCGTCGTGCGTGTAAGCTTTGCGTATCCCCATTCGTCAAAAAACATCACGCTTTCGTCGCTCGATTGTACGAACGCAGAGCCAAAGCTACCCGATTGGAACTGTATCAGCTTGGACAAATCTAGTCTGTCCGTGTCTGTTACCGTAATGCTCAACGCAACGAACATCGGCTCAACGACAGCGCTCTGTCCTGCCACCTCTGCAAGTCGGGGCAGCGTATCCGCCGATTTTGTCCATGCGGGACTCTCAAAAAGATTGCCCAACGCATCAATCAATAAGCATAACTCTATACCCGTGCCATTGCCTTCTACGACGGTACGGCTGATACCGAAAGTGCGAGGTATCGCATAACATTCGGTATAAACACCGCCGCCGATATACGCAAATGCACCGTTCTCCCCGCTCGACTCGAACAGCGCGTAACAGTTATGCGCCGTTCCATAGGCGGCATAGGCGAATCCGCCGATTTGGGCAGCGCTATCCAACGTCGCAAACGTTGCGGCATAGCTATCGCATACCGTGCTGTCGGTATCAAAGCTACCAATCAGTCCTCCGTACGCGATATCGCCGCTTGAATGCATAATAATGTTCGCATAAGATAAGGATATTGCGGTCTTTACCGCGAGTCCGATAAGTCCTCCTCCCACGCAGTTATCCACCGAAATAGAGCCGTTAAAGCCCGTACCGTTTATTATACAATCAATCGCCTCTCCGAGTAATGCGCCCGCGGCTACGGCATAGCGCAGCGCAAAACTCCCTTCTGCCGTCACTTTGTCAATTACGCAGTTGACCGCTCTTGCCGCAAGTATCCCCGCATAGTCGGTTAACTCCAATTCAAACGCGACGTTTTCAAAACGAAGAGCGCGGATTTCGGCATTTTCGATACAGCCGAAAAAGCCCGCTTCCGCCACGCTTCCGTTAAGCCGCAACCCCGAAATGGTATTGTCGTTGCCATTGAGCTTGCCCAAGAACGGGTCGCTTGAGGTGCATATCGGGAATATATCATATCCCTCTACGCTTATATCCTCGGTTATTTCAAAGCATGCCGAGGTGTGCAATCCAAGATAATGCAGCCACTTGACAGAGTCGATTATATACGGGTCGGCATCCGTTCCCGCGCCCACAATATCGTCCGCTTCGACAGTAATTGCGACGCTAAGCGCCAAGCTGCCCCCGCTCAAATACCCCTCAAGCACGGTCTCGCCCGCATTATAACGATACAGCCGTCCGCCGATTACCCTCAAAATATCCGAATCCGCAGTTACCCAAGTAAGCATATCAAAGATACCCGAATCCGTGGCAGAATACGGAAGGTATTCCGTCAACGCGCCGTCCGAGCCGAGCGCGAAAGGCGTCAACTCGCCCTCGTGTGCAGTGGTGTCCTGCCCCTCCAAATCTTTTAATATAGGATAACTGTTCGGCTTTAGCTCCCAATTATAATTGAAACCCGAGCTAACCGTCCTGCCATAGCCTAGGGTCTCGACGATGCCCGTTCCCCCGTCGAATACGGCAAGCCTATCGCAATACGCGTAAGTCAATTCCGCAAGCGAATAGTCGGTCTGAGTAATAGCGCTAGAAGACACTATGCTGCCCGTAGTATAGGTGTAAGCAATTCTACCCGTTACGTCCGCGGCGAAAAGTGCGCCTACAACACGTTCTCCCTCAAGACTCAAATGCGCCGAGCTATAACAGTTGTTAATATCGGTATCGCCCGTAGCGAGAAAGCCGCCCGCGGTGACCGCCTCGCCGTGCGCGTTAATCTTGCCCGCAAAATATACCGTCTCCGCCGCAAGCAATCGTGACGCGATACCTCCGACATAGACCGTTTGTGCAATAACCGTGATGTCCGCTTGCGCAAAACAGTCTGCAAAGATGCCGCCGGTACCCGCGATACCCCCCGCGTATATTTCTCCCGCCGCGTCGATTCCGATTACCGCATATACCTTTACATTTCTAAATGTGCCGTCCGCCGCGGCAACGCCCGCAGCGCCCCCGATTTTGCCGTTGGTTGCGGCTAAGTCAAGGCGAGCATTGTTCCCTTTCGCTCCTACGCTCGAATCGTTAATACTTCCCACTTTACCCGCAAGCAATCCGCAGTATAGCGTTTCCGAATCCGCGACAATATCAAGGTCATTAACCGTAACCTCGTTAATATCCCCAACATCCGCAAACATTCCGGCATACATTACACTTGCTGTAAGCTCGAGCGCGCTGCCCTCTGCTAAGCAACGGTAAGCGCTTTGAACAAGCGCCGCAACCGCGCCCACGTAAAGCGTGTCGGCTTCGACCACAATATCCGCAAGCACTGTCACACCGTCCATAATTGTCGCACTGCCCGCCGCGCCCCCGATATATAGTTTTTTGCCGAGCGCGTGTATTGTGCCTTCAAACTCTCCCGTTATATTTTCAGAATAGCCCGCTATGCCGCCGATATACAACTCGTTCGTCCCGCTTTGCCGTGCCGTGATATCGCCCGAAACTTGGATATTATAAATCCCTTCTCCGTAGCCGACAGCGCCCCCCGCGTAACCGCTTAATGCCGAGATGTCGAGGCTTGCCGTAACATTACCTGCGATACCACCCGAATCCTTACCCGAGATGCCGCCGACGAATATTTGACCGCCGTCATTGACAGTGATTTCTACCGTCGCATTAACGGCAAAAACCGCAGAGCTTTCCCCCGCGACGCCGCCCGCTACTACATCTTTCGAAAGCGTCAGAATACTTTGTACGCTTCCGTTCACTTCGCCCTCAAGGACTCCGAACGCTCCTCCCGCAATGCCGCCCGACGCTGTAATATCGCTTATTACCGCAATATCGCTACTGCCTGCAAAAATCGCCGCCGCGCCGCCGATTATACCCGTTGTGCAATCCAAATCAATATATATATCCGCGTCCAAATTGCCGTTTAGAACACCCGCCGCGCCGCCGATTATCGAGTCATCGGCGGTTGAACTGATTAAGAATTTTGCATCTACTTTTCCGATTGTGGCAGTAATATCGCCCGTTATATTTCCCGCGACCGCGCCCGCAGTCACACTTGAATTTTCAAAATTCATTGCGCCTGCAATGTGTACGCCGCACACATTACCCGCAATAATGCCTGCAACTCCGCCAATACTGCCACCCGAATCCTCCACCGTCGCGCCAATCGATACGATGAGGTCGATATCTGTGATATTGCCCGTAATGCTTCCCGCAACTCCGCCTGCGTTAAATGTCCCGCACAACGCGATAACCGCGTCCACACTTCCCGAGCCTATACGCGCATCAGTTATTCCCGCGACTCCGCCGACATTGCCACTGCCGTCAATTTGAAGATTTATTTTTACATCAAAATCCTCAATTGCCTCGCAGTTACCCAATGCAAATATGCCTCCCGCGGTAAGTGTAACAGCATCGATATCAACGGAAAGTTCGTCAACCGTTATCCCCGCCGCCGTTTGAGATGCTTCGTAAAAATCAATATACCCTGCTATGCCTCCGTAAAACAGCGTTGCGCCCGAAATTATTACCGAGCCTTTTACCGTGACATCGGACACCCCGCCCCTCAAAATCGCGGCTATGCCTCCGGCGTAGGCGATTCCTCCGCCGCTACTTCTAATGCTTCCCGAGAATTGGCATGAATTGATTGCCCCCTCTGCCGTTGCGAATAACCCTCCGATGTATACGCTGTCACCCTCTGACTTTACTGTGATATTCGAGCTTACGCCCTCGGCATTGCCGAAAAAGGCAGCGGCGACCGCCGCGGATTTTGTCCCGTTGCCCGATACTTCGATGCCGCCTAATGCGCCTTGCTTGCCGATAAAGGTATTCTTTATTTCGCCGTAAAATACTCCCGCCGCGCCGCCCGCAAAGATGTTGTCGCCTGCCGTTTTGATATTGACGAATAAATTACAGCTTGTTATTTGACCCTCACCGCTACCCGCAATCGCGCCTACGTTGACCGCACCCGTAACGTCGATAACCGCCGAAATATTGACGAATTCGATTACGCTATTCCTCATCTGTGAGCAAATAATTCCCGCATTGTCTCCGTCTAAGCTCCCCGATAACGTGATATCGCTAAAAATTATACCTTCAAGTCTTGCGCCGTACAGCGCCCCGAATATTCCTGTAATGCCGTTTTTTTCCTTAAGATTAATATTCTTTATTACGCAGCCGTTGCCAATTATTACTCCCCTAAAGGGTATAAGGGTATCGAATAAAGGCTCTAGTTCCCGCTTTTTTCCCAAAACGGCAAAATCAAGCAACGGAACGTCTATTACATAATAGGCATCGGGCGCATCGATAATATTTAGAAAATCTTCCGTTGATTGAATAACTATCGGCTTGGTTTCGGTGCCGTAATCGGCGTCCGTCTTTATGTATAACAATTCGACAGAGCGAGGCGAATCGGCATAAGGCGTTTCGCCCACCGCTTGAACTGCAACGCGATAAACACCGTCTACGGTAATTGCCAATTTCAAATCATAGCTTAGCGAAAAAATATTGTCAGCGATAAGTTCATCGTTACTATAAATACGATAAAAAGAAGCTCTTTCAACTGCGCCGTAGTGCAATACACCGTTCAATAATTGGGATTGAGGAGTATCGAGTCTAACAGGCGAATAGATTCTTGTTTCTTCCGTGAACACGGAGTCGTAATAGTCGGTACTTGTCGATACCGTCTTGATTTTTACGGTATGCGCCCCCGGAGCAAGTTGATATTCGCAGCTCTCACCCTCGGCAAACACCTCCGCTCCGTCGATAATCAAAAGATGCAAGATGCCCGACGTCGCCGAAATCCACTCAAAGCCACCTCCCGTGTATTTCAAACCCGAGGGCGCGGAAAGCGTGGGCTTAGAGGAAGAAAACCTCAAAGGATACTCGATTGACCATAACGAATCCGCAAAAGGCGATTCAGCGCAAGCTTTGATTGATATCAAATAATCAGCATCGTACTGCGCACCGAAAACAAAATAATTATCGGCAACCAAGTATTCTGTTCTAGAATTGGGTATCGCAAGGTCGGTTATCGATATCGTATAGCCCGCGGCATATTCTACCGCCTCCCATTCTAGATGTCTTTCCGCGAAAGAAAAGGCGGTGGGCGTATCAATATTTAATAAAAGAGCGCCGTCCTTAACCGTCACGCATATCTCCGCGCTGTAAGGCGAGGACAAATAATAAATATCATCGCCCATTGACCTGACTTTGACAAGATATATACCGTCGGGAGCGTCGAGTTCCTCAATCAAAAAGTAATTATTCGATATATCGTATTCCGTACCGTTGAACACAATGCGATAGCCAACAGAATAAGCGGACGCTTCGAAGCTCAATCCAAGTCGAGCCGTACCTTCCACCTCTACTGA
>CAYOYS010000041.1:0-8305 GCA_964408255.1 uncultured Christensenellaceae bacterium
AATACTGCTTCGATACTTGACTCAAGATAAAGTGATACTACTTTGACGGCTTGGATTAAGACAAAGTATACTACTTTGACAATTTGCTCGCACAAGCGGATTCGCGTTGCTCCATGAGGACATGTTGCGTACGCTCAGACAATCGATAAAAGCAACCAATGCGCATTGAGCATACCTCATTTTGCAAAAAGGATTAAAAAAAACGCTTCGCAACAGCGAAGCGCTTTTGATTGATACTTAATGTTTGCTGAAATTGATACTTAACGTTTGCTGAATTGGGGCGACTTACGCGCCTTTTTCAAGCCGTACTTCTTTCTTTCTTTCATTCTCGGGTCGCGTGTCAAAAACCCTGCCGCCTTAAGCGCCGGCTTGGTCTCAGGCTCCGCAAGCACAAGCGCGCGAGAGATGCCGTGACGTATCGCTCCCGCTTGACCGGTAAAGCCGCCACCCACAATATTAATAAAAATATCATACTTTGCGCTTGTTGCCGTCAGCTCCAAAGGTTGACGCACAATCGATTTGACTATGTCAAGACCGCCAAAATACTCGTCGATGGTGCGCTTATTGATAATAATGCCGCCTTCGCCGCCCGGAATCAAACGAACACGGGCAATAGCGCGCTTTCTGCGTCCCGTTCCCCAATATTGTAACTTCTTTTTTACTGTTTTTTTCGTTGCCATATTATTACCTCGCTTCAGAACTTGAGCACAACGGGCTGCTGCGCCTGTTGCTCGTGTTCGGGTCCCGCGTATACTTTCAGTTTCTTGAACATCTTTCTACCCAACGAATTCTTGGGAAGCATGCCTTTGACGGCTCGGGAGACCGCAAAGCAAGGCTTGTTCTCCATTACGTACGCCGCGGATACTTCCTTCAAATGACCGATATAGCCTGTGTGATGCCTATATAATTTTTGCTCCAGCTTCTTGCCCGTCAGAACCACTTTGCTGCAATTTATTACAATGACATAATCGCCCGTGTCAACGTTGGGAGTAAAGGTAGGTTTATTTTTACCGCGAAGCACCGCCGCGACGTTGCTTGCCAAACGACCCAAAACCATTCCTTCGGCGTCCACGACATACCATTTTCTCTCCACCGTCTCAGGCTTCGCCATATATGTTTTCATGGTTAATCCTCCGAATTAATATTAAAAACGCTCATGCTTCGCCGCTCGCTGATGGATAACTCGCTTGGGCATTAACGCGCACATACAAGGGGCTATTATATACTTAGCGTTAATAGATAAGCTATATTATAATAATATATTGGCACCGATGTGTCAACTGATTTTATAGGAGTGGACAAAAGAGAGTTGCTAAAATATTTTGAATGGATTTTCAAGATTAGACTCGTTGAAAATTTTTACTCATAGCATTGCTATGATGTGAAAAATTTAGCTACTTAGTGCCGATAACGAATATGAGCCGAAAGACTTCAAATTGTTAACAATTAAAATTATCCGCTTCGAATTATAAAAACAATGAACAATTAAAGATTAAAACGCCGTTTGAAAGGAATATCGCATATTAATTGGAATACGCTTGCCAATAGCTACCGCTGTCAAGGTTTTGGTATATCTGCTTAAAACGAATAGTTGTTAACATGGCTCGCTTATCAAGACTTGTTAGCTTTCGATAATGACCAATGGCTCGCTTATCAAGACTCGTTAGCTTTCGATAATGACCATATGCCCATTAAAAAACCGCCGACAAACTTTGTCGGCGGTCAAATTAATCGGTTAAAACTTATGCTATAACGTTCGAAACAACGCCCGAGCCGACCGTACGGCCGCCCTCGCGAATCGCGAAGCGCAATCCCTGCTCGATAGCGATAGGAGTGATAAGCTCAATCTCCATATGGATATGGTCGCCGGGAATAACCATCTCAACGCCCTTAGGAAGGGTGATGCTGCCCGTTACGTCTGTTGTTCTGAAATAGAACTGAGGACGATAGCCGTTGAAGAACGGAGTATGACGGCCGCCCTCTTCCTTGGTAAGCACGTAAACTTGAGAGTCAAAATGGGTGTGAGGCTTAATAGAGCCGGGCTTCGCAAGCACTTGACCTCTTTCGATGTCCTTACGCTCTACGCCGCGGAGCAGCGCACCGATATTATCGCCTGCCTCGGCATAGTCAAGAAGCTTTCTAAACATCTCGACACCGGTAACGGTGGTCTCGCGAGCTTCTGTAGAAAGTCCTACAATCTGCACCTTATCGCCGACTTTGACCGTCCCTCTCTCAACACGACCGGTAGCGACTGTGCCACGACCGGTAATCGTGAATACGTCCTCTACGGGCATTAGGAAAGGCTTGTCGTTAGCGCGCTCGGGGTTGGGTATATAGTTGTCGATAGCGTCAAGCAAGCTGCGTATGCAATCCCACGCGGGAGTGTCGAACTTGCCACCGATGCCGTCTTGCATAGCAAGAAGTGCCGAACCTCTAATGACCGGAGTGTCGTCGCCCGGGAACTCATATTTGTCAAGAAGCTCTCTTACTTCCATCTCTACAAGCTCAAGCAACTCTTCGTCATCGACTTGGTCGCACTTATTGAGGAATACGACGATATAAGGGACACCAACCTGTCTTGCAAGAAGAATGTGTTCTCTTGTCTGAGGCATCGGGCCGTCTGTCGCCGCAACGACAAGTATCGCGCCGTCCATTTGCGCCGCGCCCGTTATCATGTTCTTAACATAGTCGGCGTGACCGGGGCAGTCAACGTGAGCGTAATGCCTTTTCTCAGTCTGATATTCGACGTGGGCGGTATTGATTGTTATACCTCTTGCTTTCTCTTCCGGAGCCTTGTCGATATCTTCATATTTCATAACGGACGCTTGGCCCGAATGTGCGCCGTACATCGTAATGGCCGCGGTCAATGTGGTCTTGCCGTGGTCAACGTGACCGATTGTACCGACGTTAACGTGCACTTTGCTCTTGTCAAATTTTTGCTTTGCCATCTTAAATTATCCTCCTAAATACTTACTACCTTAATTTATTTCGATTATTTTGATTATTTCATGTACATTTATTACTATAGTAACAAATATTTTTACAATAATCAATTAATTACTAATAAATATTTTTATTTTTTATTTCCTCGGGCAGTTCGCCGTAACAGCTGAAGCGCATGGAAAAGGTTGCCCTTCCGCTCGACGCCGTGCGCAAATCCGTAGCATAGCCGAACATAGTCCTTAACGGAACCTCACATTCGACCGTCTGAAGGCCACATTCGCTACTAAGCCTAGTAATATGCCCGTCACGCTTGACAATCGAATTCATCACGTCGCCGAGATGCGCTTCGGGCACCGCTATCTCCACTTCCATTAAGGGTTCGAGAACTATTGTTCCGACCTTGCACACCGCTTTGCGGAAAGCGTCCATACCCGCGTAGCGGAAAGCCATCTCAGATGAGTCGACCTCGTGCGTTGCGCCGTCGAACACTGTCGCTCTAAAGTCCAATACCTCAAAGCTGTAGCGTCCGTTCTTCGCCGCCTCCGCAATGCCTTCTTTTATCGCGTTGACATATTCTTTGCTCAATATTCCGCCCGTGGTCTTATTGACGAACTCAAAGCCGCCCCCAACCTGAATGGGCTCAAACTGCACCTTGCATTTTGCATATTGACCGTGTCCGCCCGTCTGACGTACGCAAGTGCCCTCGACGCTAGCTATCCCCGCGAATTTTTCTCTAAACGATACCTGCGGTTTGCCAATGACTGCCTCGACGTTGTATTCACGCTTGAGTCTGTCCACTATTATCTCGAGATGAAGCTCGCCCATACCCGCGATAATCGTCTGACCTGTCTCGCTATCCACATAAGTTTTGAAGGTCGGGTCCTCGTCGGCAAGCGATTGGAACGCCGCCGCCATCTTAGCTTGGCTCGCCTTGGTCTTGGGCTCGATAGCCTGTCTTATAACCGGCTCGGGAAAGCTTATCTCGCCGTATATAATTGGATTCCTGACATCGCAAACGGTGTTGCTAGTAACCGTCTTGTCAAGCCCCACTACCGCGCCAATTTCTCCTGCCGAAATTGCATTGACTTGTTTCCTCTCCATTGCATGCATGCGATAAATACGTGAAATGCGTTCTTTAATATTCTTATTGGAGTTATATACGATGTCGCCTTCCCTCAAAGTACCGCTATATACTCTGACGAATACAAGCCTTACATGCGTCTCGCGCATAATCTTGAATGCGATTGCCGAGAACGGCTCGTTTGCCGAAGCTTTACGCTCAATCTTTTGTTGGGGGTTCTTGGGGTTAATGCCCGTAATGCTGTCGATATCGAGCGGAGAAGGCAAGTAGTCGTTAACAGCGTCAAGCAGCTTGAATATTCCCTTGTTGCGGAATGCCGTCCCGCAAAGTACGGGTATGAAACAACCCTTAATGGTGGCTTTGCGTATCGCCGCTTTTAACTCGGTCGCGCTTATCTCCTCTTCGAGGACATATTTCTCCATTAGACCGTCGCAAAATTCTGCGGTCTTTTCGACAAGCAAGGCGCGCGCTTCACAGGCTTTGGCAAGATACGAGTCGGGTATGTCTTGAACAACCACTCCGCTGTCCTCTCCCTCATCTGTGTAGAATGTAGCGCGCATCTCGACTAAGTCTATAATCCCTCTAAAGCTTTTGTCCATACCTATGGGCAGTTGAATGGGTACGGCGTTGGCGTGAAGTTTGGTATGCATCATCTCGACGACTCTTTCAAAATTGGAGCCTTCGATGTCCATTTTGTTGACGAACGCGATGCGTGGAACATTATATTTTGACGCTTGCCTCCACACCGCCTCGGATTGCGGCTCAACCCCGCCCTTAGCGCAAAACAGCGCTACCGCGCCGTCTAAAATACGAAGACTCCGTTCCACTTCGACTGTGAAATCCACGTGACCGGGAGTATCGATAATGTTGATAGTGATACCTTTCCAGCCCGTAGTAGTCGCGGCGGAAGTAATCGTAATGCCTCTTTCTTGCTCTTGCGCCATCCAATCCATCTCGGTGTTGCCCTTATCGACATCACCTTTATGGTGAATACGCCCCGAATAAAATAGGATACGTTCGGTCGTAGTCGTCTTACCGGCGTCTATATGAGCCATAATGCCAATATTCCTCGTAAGCTCCAATGCATTATCGTTCATATCACACCTTCAAAGTAAAAAACGCCCCGATTTTAATAACGATAATGCGCGAATGCCTTGTTTGCATCTGCCATGCGATGCATCTCGTCTCTCTTTTTAATCGTGGCACCCACGCCGTTATAAGCGTCCATTAACTCGCCTGCGAGCCTCTCGTCGCTATTTCTTTCCCCTCTCTTACGCATATAAGAGACAAGCCATCGAATTCCGAGCGTCTGTTTGCGCTCCGCGCGAATCTCGATAGGTACTTGATAAGTAGCTCCGCCCACTCTTCTCGCTTTGACCTCAACTTGAGGCATAGCGTTCTCAAGCGCTTTTACAAATACTTCATGGGGGTTAATCCCCAATTTGCTCTCTATTATCTTAAATGCTCCGTATACTATCTCTTGAGCATTGCCTTTTTTGCCGTCATACATAATTTGGTTGATGAGCTTGCTCACAACCTTATCGTTGTATATGGGGTCGGGCAACACGTCGCGTTTCGGAACACCACTTCTTCTTGGCATACTGACTCCTCCTTAAAAATTGTCGTTATCCGTCATCCGAAATAATTACTTAGGTCTTTTTGCGCCGTACTTTGAACGAGCCTGCTTGCGTTTTGCAACGCCCGCGGTGTCAAGAGTGCCGCGCACGATATGGTACCTGACGCCCGGCAAATCCTTAACTCTACCGCCGCGCACCAATACCACGCTGTGCTCTTGTAGATTGTGTCCGATACCCGGAATATATACGGTACCTTCCAAACCGTTGGACAAACGCACTCTCGCGATTTTGCGCATCGCAGAATTAGGCTTCTTAGGGGTAGTCGTAGTAACCGAAAGACAGACGCCCCGCTTTTGCGGACATCTTTCGAGAATGGGTGACAAGGTCTTTGTCGTCTGTCTCTCTCTACCGTGCCTAATCAATTGATTAACTGTTGGCATTTTGTTTCCTCCTTTTTAATATTCGGATGAGCGCTCCACAACCCTTTGGAAAACTCATTTTGTGACTTGGCGGCTTGTAAAGCCAACTACCGCCGCGGGAACATCAATTCCCACAAGCGCGCCTAATTGCTCTTTACTGTCGATACACTCAATGCGTATATCCTTAGCGCCTATGCTCTCTTTAAGCCGCGACTGCACGAAGCCGTCGCTGTCGGACGACATTATGACACACCATATCGCATCGTCCTCGATACCCCTCAAGACTTGTTTCAGCCCGACAACCCTCGAAGGATTTGCGTCTATAAGATTTTTAATTTTTGTATACACCTTTGACCTCGCTTGTACCAAAGTAACACAAAATCCGCTTGTATCTTTGTACAAGCAAAATAATTTTAACAACAATTTCTATTATAGTCAAATGTTTAACGCAATAAAAGAGAATTTTTTAAGGAAATAATGGACAAAAGCATTGAATTACCCTCAATATTTTCAAATCGAGTTGACATATAACCTAACTTCTAAAAGGGATATGCCCTCTTCACCCGCCGTACAAATTTATTGGAAAACCGCTCGCAAATTCGCTCGAGTGCAAAAATATTTAATTGTTTCTAAAATCACTCGCCTTGTTAAAGACGTGCGACGAGCGAACAATATCGCATCTCTTGCAAACAGTTCAATAACTCAAGTCATATTAATTGTTGCGTCAATAATCTTATTTGCCTTATTCAATCACGCCGTTATCAATCGTTTGTAAGTCCTTGAAGTGTTTTTATTGTTGTCTTATGGTATCGCTTGCATAATTGAGCGCGACGAGCGAACAATATCGCAAAACCGCGGCATTTTTATTCGCGATTAAAGAGGTAGAGTCGCTTTTGCGTCGAGCGAAAGTTCGGAAAACGCTATGCCCTCTCTTATTCGGAGCGTGGCTTCCATAGCTATCATCGCGGCATTATCAGTGCAGAGCGCAAGCGGAGGATAATAGATTTTGAGGTTATGTTTCAAAGCGAGCGCCCGAAGCTCCCGTCTTAATTCAAGATTCGCCCCCACGCCGCCCGAAATCGCGATACTGCCGATTTTTTTATCGAGTGCTGCGGCGACTGCGTTCTTGACGAGCGCGGAAAGCGCCGCCGATTGAAAAGATGCCGCAACGTCGGCTTTGCTGTATGCTTCGCCTCTTTGCTCTCTGTTTCGGATATAGTTGATTACCGCAGTTTTAAGACCGCTGTAAGAAAAGTCAAGGGGATTGGATGTTTTTGCAACGGGTAAGGGAATGACCGCGCTGCCCTCTCTTGCAAGCTTCTCAATCTCGGGACCGCCGGGATAAGAAAGACCGAGAACGCGAGCGACTTTGTCGAACGCCTCGCCCGCCGCGTCGTCCGAAGTGCTGCCAAGAAGTTCAATGTCCAAATATCCTCTTACCAATGCTACCGCGGTATGTCCACCGCTTGCGATAAGAGAAATATAAGGCGGCGTAAGTTCGGGATGCGCGATATAATTAGCTGAGATATGACCGCGTATATGGCTGACTGCGACAAGCGGCTTGTCAAGGGCGTACGCAAGTCCCTTGGCATACGACACGCCGACAAGCAGCGACCCAAGAAGCCCCGCGCCGTACGTTACCGCGAACGCATCTATGTCGTCAAAGCTAAGCCCGCTTTCGCTTAACGCCTCCTCAACCACCGTTCCTATCGACAAAGTATGGTTGCGAGAGGCTATTTCGGGCACTACGCCTCCGAACCGTCTGTGTATCTCAATTTGCGTCGAGATAACCGAGCTTAATACCTTGCCGTCGCGAAGCACCGCGCATGCGGTTTCATCGCACGAAGTTTCGATTGCTAGCACCGTCAAATTTTTTTTGTCTAACAAATGATTCATTATGATTTTCTTAGGTATTCGGTGATAAAATCATCGATTTCGCCATCCATTACCGCTTGCACATTGCCCGTCTCCCACCCTGTTCTATGGTCTTTGACCATAGTGTAGGGGCAAAAAACATAAGAGCGTATCTGGCTGCCCCATTCGATTTTTTTGAGTTGACCTTTAATAGACTGCATCTCTTCGTACTGTTCGCGCTCTTTTTTTTCGGCAAGCTTGGACTTAAGCATACCCATTGCGACCTCTCTGTTCTGGATTTGGCTGCGCTCGTTCTGGCAAGCGACAACTATTCCCGAGGGGAGATGCGTTATGCGGATTGCGGATTCTGTCTTGTTGACGTGCTGTCCGCCTGCGCCGCTTGAGCGGTAGGTATCGACTCTGAGCTCCTC
>CAYOYS010000041.1:8405-11299 GCA_964408255.1 uncultured Christensenellaceae bacterium
CAGCAGTGCTTGTATTTTTTGCCGCTGCCGCAAGGACAAGGGTCGTTCCTGCCCACATTTTTGTTCTTGTTGACGGCGCTGCCGTGCTCGTTGGTCACAAGATGCTCGGGATATTGGTTCTCCTCGAGCTTGGCGTTGCTTATCTTGGGCTTCTTTTCCGAGCCCGCAAGCTCGAATTCCCCTTTAAGCGCCAAAAGCACTATTTCGCGTTGAATGTTTTCGACCATTGTGTCGAACATCTCGAATCCTTCTTGCTGATAGCTTATAACGGGGTCGCGCTGACCGTAAGCTCTAAGTCCTATACCCTTGCGTAGCGCGTCCATAGCATCGATATGGTCAATCCATTTGCTGTCTACTACCGAAAGCATTATCTGCCTTTCGACGTCGCCAAAATTAATTCCTCTTTCGATATAGCGCGCCGTCTTGTCCTTGTATTCCTTGATTGTGCGCTCGACTACCGCGTCGATAATCGTATCTATTTTGAAGTCCTCGGCAAGCTCTTTTGTCACGACGTTGCAACCCGACGGCATCAGCTTGCTTTCGATGCTTGCGTTGATTTTATCGTAATCCCATTCGGCAAGATAATCCAAAGCGAAGTCAATGTTATCCTGAACCACCTCGGCGGCAACCGAGGGAATCATCTTCACAATCTCCTCGTGAACATCTTGACCGGTCAACACCTTTTGCCGTTCGGCGTACATAATCTCGCGCTGACGGTTCATTACGTCGTCGTACGCCAAAACATGCTTTCTTATGCTGTAATTCTTATCCTCAATCTTTAGTTGCGCTTTCTCGATTTGATTGGTAAGCATCTTAACCGCTATCGGCTGGTCCTCGGGGAGATTGAAAGCCGCGGCGATTGCCATCATTCTATCCCCTCCGAAAATCCTTACAAGGTCATCTTCCATAGAAAGATAAAAAACCGAGCTGCCGGGGTCGCCTTGACGCCCCGAACGACCTCTTAACTGGTTGTCGATACGTCTGCTTTCGTGGCGTTCGGTGCCTATTATTCTCAGTCCGCCGAGCGCGATGATTGCTTGCTTTTCCGCGTCGGTGTCCGTCCTAAACGAGGTATACAACTTCTCGTATTCGGCGCGCGCCTTTTCGCCGTCTTCGGAAATGCCGCTTGCGTAAGACGTCGCCTCGAGTATCAGTTCGTGCGAGTAGCCCGAGCTTTCGAGCTTTCTTTTCGCAAGATACTCGGGGTTGCCGCCGAGCATAATGTCCGTGCCTCTGCCCGCCATGTTCGTAGCGATTGTTACCGCGCCGCGCTTACCCGCTTGCGCGATTATCTCGGCTTCTTGCTCGTGGTTCTTCGCGTTGAGAACATTGTGCGTTATTTTTTGTCTGCGTAGCCTTGTCGATAACTCCTCGCTCTTTTCCACGCTGACCGTGCCGACAAGCACAGGTTGTCCGCTTGCGTTACATGTCTTTATATCCTCAATAATCGCGTTGAGCTTGCCTTCCCGCGATTTGTAAAGCTTGTCCACTCCGTCTGCCCTTACGGTAGGCAGATTGGTCGGAATTACTATTACGTCAAGACCGTATATGCCCCTGAACTCCGCTTCCTCGGTCTTAGCCGTGCCCGTCATGCCGCTGAGCTTGCCGTATAAGCGAAAATAATTCTGAAAGGTTATCGTCGCGTAAGTTTTGCTTTCGTTGCGGACGATAACGTTTTCTTTCGCCTCTATCGCTTGATGCAGTCCCTCGCTGTACCGTCTGCCTATCATCAACCGCCCCGTGAACTCGTCTACTATGATTATCTCTTTGTCGTTGACGACATAGTCACGGTCGCGCTTCATGATGTAGTTGGCGCGGATAGCTTGGTTGATATGGTGCTGAATCTCCATGTTTTCTATATCCGAAAGGTTCTCGATTTTGTAAAAACTCTCCGCCTTTGCAATGCCGCTGTCGGTAAGCCTTATCGCCTTTTCCTTTTCGTCAATGCTGTAATCGCCCGTTTGCGCCGTCTCGTCCTCGTTGTCGGAATCAGGCGCTTTAAGCGACTTCGCAAAACGGTCGGCGGTGAAGTATTGGTCGCTCGACTTGCCGCTTTGACCCGATATAATAAGCGGCGTCCTCGCCTCATCGATAAGAATACTGTCAACCTCGTCGATTATCGCGAACCTTAGCTTGCGCTGTACCATTCTTTCCTTGGATTTGACCATATTATCTCTCAAATAATCGAACCCAAACTCGTTGTTAGTGCCGTACACTATGTCCGCGGCATATTGTGCGCGTTTTTCGTCCGCGCTCAAACCCGAGACCACGACACCCACGGTAAGACCGAGAAAACGATACACTTTTCCCATCCATTCCGCGTCGCGGCGCGCAAGGTATTCGTTGACGGTCACAAGATGCACTCCTTCCCCGGTCAACGCATTAAGATAACAAGGCAAGGTCGCGACAAGGGTCTTGCCCTCGCCCGTACTCATCTCCGCTATGCGCCCTTGATGCAGCACGATGCCGCCAAGCAACTGAACGTGAAAATGCCGCATATTAAGCACTCTTGTACTCGCTTCTCTAACGCAAGCATACGCGTCCGGCAACAGTTCGTCGAGCGAAGCTCCCGCGGCAAGTCTTGCCTTGAACTCCACAGTGCAACCTTTAAGCTCTGCGTCGGTCATGTCCGCATATGTTTCGGACAGCTCTTCAATCTGCATCGCCAAGTTTTCGAGTTTTCTTACCTGACGGTCGTTCGCCGTGCCGAATATTTTATCAAAGAATCCCATTACAACACCTCATAAAGATTATTGTCAAAGCCGCAATTTGATAACGGCTTTATTGAATATATTACTATTTTTTCCCAAATAAGTAAAGTAATATAAAAAAATCCGCGTGATTTTTATATATTACTAAAGCGAAGATGACTCGGCTTTTATAAGCTTATCGCG
>CAYOYS010000042.1:0-11213 GCA_964408255.1 uncultured Christensenellaceae bacterium
CAGCAGAAGAAGGGCAATGTCCGCTCGGTTGATATCGTCAACGAACTCGGCTACTCAAAGTCGAGCGTCTCGCGCGCTGTCAATATATTGCAAAAGGAAGGACTGATATTAATCGACTCGGTCACCGGCTCTATCTCCTTTACCGAGGCGGGGCAGTTACGTGCCGAGCTTATATATCAGCGGCATAGTTGTCTTAAGGATTTTTTGATTAGCTTAGGAGTGAGTGAGGCGAACGCCGAGGCCGACGCTTGCCGTATCGAACATGTGATTTGCACGGAGACTTTGGACGCTATCAAAAAACATTTGAAAAAAACCAAAAAATAATGAAATATCGATTGACAAGTATGTACGCTCGTGATAATATAATATTGTAGAGTTCGCATATGCGAACGAAAGGCGTTGATAAGTTCGCCTTTTATAATAAAATTGAGTTCGCATATGCGAACAAGGAGCAGCAACATGGCATTAGCGTTCGCCCCGTTCGGTAGGGAATTGAAGATAGTCAAAATCAATGCGGATGACAAAACTAGACGCCATCTCGAGAATCTCGGTTTGTTGGTAGGTGCGGGCGTTATGTCGATGTACGATATCTGCGGAGATGTGATTGTTAAGGTCAAGGATTGCAAGCTCGCCTTGAATAAGTCGCTTGCGATGAAAATACAAGTTGCATAAAGGGTGCAGAATATGGAAAAAGCACTGAATGAATTCAAGATAGGCGAAAAGGGCGTTGTTAAGAGAGTAACCGCGGAAGGTAAAATCAGGCGACGCCTTTTTGATATGGGAGTAACGCCGGGCGCCGAAATAATGTTGCGCAAGACCGCGCCGCTTAAAGACCCCATTGAGGTGACCTTAAGAGGCTACGAGTTGTCCTTGAGAAAGGCGGAGGCAGCGCTGGTGATTTTGGAGGTAGAAGGATGAGATTCGCGTTGGCGGGCAATCCGAACAGCGGCAAAACCACGCTGTTCAATATGCTGACGGGAAGCACGGCGCATGTCGGCAATTGGCCGGGTGTTACGGTCGACAAAAAAGAAGGCTGGTACAAAAAGCTCGAAGAAAGGATAAAAATAGTTGACCTTCCGGGGATATATTCGCTTTCGCCGTATACACCCGAGGAGGTCGTCTCTAGGAGTTTTTTGCTTGAGGAGCGTCCCGATGCGATTATCAATATAGTAGACGCCACCAATCTTGAGCGAAACTTGTATTTGACAACTCAACTGCTTGAGACGGATGTGCCGATAGTTGTTGCGCTCAATATGATAGACGCAGTTGAACAAAGCGGAGACATTATCGATGCAGAACGGTTGGAAAGGGCTCTTGGTGTACCGGTGGTCGCGATAAGCGCGCTTAAGGGCAGAGGGATATGCCGTCTTATGGAGAGGGCATACACCGCCGCGAAGGAAAGACGCAAAGGGTTTTCCGTGCTTGTAGGCTCCGCGCTAAAACCGTTGTTTAACGAGATTTCCGCAATGCTTACGGACAAAAAGGTAGGTAATGCGGTCTTTCACGCGGTCAAGCTATTAGAGGGTGATGAACTTGAGCTTGCTCAGCGTCCCGAGATTGTAGCAAGCATCGAGGCGCTGAAAGCTAAGACGGATACGGGCGAGTTCGAGGGAGATTTTGAAGGCATGGTCGCCGATGCGCGATACAAATACATAACCCAACACTTCTCGACCGCGCTCAAAAAATCTAAGCACAGCTACGCCGAGACAAGAAGCGATAGAATAGACAAGGTACTTACGCATAGGTTTTGGGGCATACCGCTGTTTTTGCTGATAATGCTCGCGGTGTTTCACTTCACATTCAGCGAAAACCTCTTGCTTTTGGGCTATCTTATACCCAAGGGCTCTTTTGACATTCTGATAATCGGTACGGACGCGATAAACTCTCCGGGCGTTATGCTCTTCAATTTGATGGAGCTTGCAACGTCAAGCCTCGGTGATGTAATTGCGGGAGCGTTGCAGTCGTCGCCCGCTTGGGTCAGCGGTCTGATTGTGGACGGTTTGCTTGGCGGTCTGTTCGCGGTATTATCCTTTATTCCGCAGATACTTGTGCTGTTTCTTTTCCTTTCCCTTCTCGAGGACAGCGGATATATGGCGCGCGTCGCGTTCATAATGGATAGAGCATTTCGGAAATTCGGGCTTTCGGGCAAGGCGTTCTTACCTCTTTTGATGTGCTTTGGCTGTGCCGTCCCCGGGATAATGGCGACAAGAACACTCGAGAACGAAAGAGAAAGACGAATGACAATTATGCTGACACCTTTCATTTCATGCGGGGCAAAAATGCCTATTTGGGCAACTTTTGCGGGCATAATGTTCGCGGGAGCGTTCGCCGAGCTGATAGTGTTCGGAGTGTACCTGCTCGGAATTGTCGTTGCTGTGCTTTCGGCAATTATTCTCAAAAAGACAGCCCTTCGCGGAGATACTCCTCCGTTCATTATGGAGCTTCCCGCCTATCGCTTGCCGCAGCTCAAAAATACCGGTGTACATCTTTGGGATAAACTCAAGCACTACATCGCAAGAGCGGCAACGGTCATTGCGGGAGCGGTAGTTGTAATCTGGGCGCTTACCGCGTTTGATTTTGGATTCCGAATGGTGGAGCCGGAGGCGAGTATGCTTGGTCAGATTGCCAAAGTCGTTGCGTGGCTGTTCGTTCCCCTCGGCTTCGGACAAGGCAGTGGCTGGCAGTTCGTCGTTGCGGCATTCACCGGACTTATCGCCAAAGAGATGGTAGTAGCGACTATGGGGGTATTCTCGGGAATGGATGCGTCGGCGCTCGGCGGAGAGGCGGAAACGCTTCGCGGCACAGGAATCGCGAACATGATTAATGGGATATCCGCACCCGCGGCGTTCGCGTTTATGGCGTTCAATCTGCTAAGTATTCCCTGTATGGCGGCGGTCGCCGCGGCAAAGGGAGAGCTGAAAAGCGCAAAAAAGCTCATAGGCGCGGTCGGATTCTGGATGCTTACTGCCTATACGGTATCCTTGGCGATATATTGGATAGGTACGTATTGGTGGATAGGCTTGATTCTTGTCGGTGTAATCGCGGTCGCCGCGACGATAAAATGGGCGGTTAAATTAAAAAAAGGTAAGGCTTGCGAAGACTTTATTGGAGGACGGAGCGAATAAACGGCAGCGCACGAGCGTTGCAATAAGATATTGCAATCTTTGCAGGCAGCCGTGTCGTTCTTCCTTAGGAGATAAATTATGAAACCTATTGAATATATTATTATTGCAGTTGCGGGGGCGCTTGTCCTTTTCACAGTCATATATAATATAATAAGATATAAGCGCCGCAAAGGACGTCCGTGCTCGGGCTGTTCGGATTGTAACACCTGTGCAAAATACGGTTGCGGATGTTATGGTGTAACACCTGCGGACTCGGACAATAACCTCGAGGATACGGATTCGGACAATAAAGAGGATACGGACTCGGACAACAAAGAGGATTTTTTGGGCTAAGCTTGTGGGCGGCGGTATCTTGCCGTTACTATTAACACTGACCTCCATTCCTAAGATAATGAGAACATAACCGAGCGTGATGAACTGATTTTTATTGCAGTAAGGGCAAATCTGCACAATACTTTGTTTGGGCAACGCTTTAAGTAAAGCAATTTTTTGTATTTAATCGACTTAATCAACGAATTAAGGAAGCAATGAACAAAAAGTTATCCGCATTCAGCACAAGTTTTTATTCATCGTTTCCTTGAAAACCGCGATAGAAAACCTATTCCGCATCATTTGGATTCGCCGCAAAATCGGGGCGATTTGCAAGCGCCTTTGCTTGACGCATCTCGGCAAGTTCTATCGCGACTTTTATTTTTTCTTTGCCCGAAAGCTTATAGAAAAATATGGGGAGCATGCTTAGCAATGTGCTGATTCCGGGAACGAGTACTAAGGCAAAAAAGATGATGTTTTTCGTGCTTGTTGTAATCTCGATAGCATTTGCGTCATAGCCGGATAGTTGTATCAGCCCTAACCCCAAAGCTATATTGAGTGCGGCGGTCACTTTCATTGTAAAGCTCAGCACCGAATAGTGCATGCCCTCCGCTCTTATCCCTGTCTTTAGTTCGTAATAATCCACGCAATCCGCGACCATGACCATAGACATAAAGGAATGAGGGCCGTACATTATACCTACGAAGAACATACTAATAAGCAAGAATATAAGCGAAGTTACGCCGGCGACGAATATTGCGAACGCGATTGCGGTAATTATTCCGCCGTAGATTGCCATTACTATAAAAGTTGCGCGTTCGCCGAGTTTTTTTGTCATTCGGGGGGTTGCTATCATGCCGAGAAGGCTTGCGGCGGCCGACGTTATCCCAAGTAGAATGATTGTGTTTTCCCCGCTTACCGTTATGCCGGCGACCGTTATCGGACCGACAAGGGCATCCGCCGCTTGCGCGATGATTACAACGCTTATGCCGCGGCAGAAGCCGAGGAGCAGAGATATTAAGAACAACACCATGGGACGATTGACCTTGAGCATTTTGAATATCTCTTTTATTGAGGTTTTGTTCCGTTGATATGGGACTTTCTCTTTATTGAAAAAGAAAATAAGACTTATGCAAGCGCCGCCTACGACTGCTGCGATTACCGCGGCGATTAGATATTGCTTCGCAAATATTCCGCCGTTTTCCGAACCGGTAAGAATACAGATTACCGGCATCATTGCAACGCTTACGCTAAGCCCGATGTTTTTCATAATATTGGAAAAGCCCGCGACCTTGTTGCGCTCGTCGGGGAGCGGCGAAAGCGCGCATAGCATGCTTTGTGTGGGGATATCCGCAAATGTCATTGACATACACCACAATAAAAAGGTTATGAATATATAGATGTATAGCCCCGTTCCGCGAAAAGGTACTACGACAAAAATCACTATGGTCATTATAAAGAAGGGAAAGAGCGAAAGAAGTATAAAGGGGCGCAGTTTTCCCGATTTGAAATGGGATTTATCGATTATTTTACCAAAGACGGGGTCAGCCAACGCGCTTGCAAGCCTTGCGGCGAGCATTATTATGCCGAGTACCATAAAATTCGCGCCCATGGTCTTGTTATAAAATTGCGCCTGATACGAATTCATCAGACCCACTATCATTTGGACGCCGAACAGTCCGAAAGAATATGCGGCAAGTTCTTTGCCGCTTACATATCTTTTTTTGAACGTGTCCATATGCTATTCTGTAATATGCGGAGAAAAGGAGATATTTGCCTTGCAGCCCGCTTCAGAAGAAAAGGTGATGCCCGTACAGTTCGGATAAGGATAGACGGTATTGCTCATAGCGTAGCGCTCGTTGGCAATCAGCTCGATGCTAGATTTGTCCACGAATATCTCAAGAGTGATATTTTTTTCGCCCTCCGTCCTCATATATCGCACATTGCAGTCGTCAAGGCCGGTAATCGGGAAGCCGCCGTTTTCTCGGTTGAAAGTAAATAATCCGTCTTTATAGGTGATAGTCGTCTCGGTGTCGCCGTTCTTGCGGAGATGCACGGTAAAGTCCTCGACCTCTTCAAGAGCGATTTTGAGTCTGAAACATTCGCCGCTGATTCCTTTGAAGAATACTTCGTCCTTAATCGTCGTTTCCTTGACTATCTTGTCCATATCAAAATACGCATAAAGCTCCTTGACGGGCTTTTGATACAGAATGCCGCCCTCAATGCGCAATTCTTTAGGTATAGTCATTATTCCCGCATAGCCATGCTTGAGGTATCGCGTCGGCATGCTCCGCATCCACATCTGCATCCACGCAATCATTATTACTCTGCCGTCTTCTGCGACTGCCGTCTGAGGCGCGTAAAAATCCGCTCCAAAGTCGATTTCACGAGGCTCGGAAAGCGCCGAAAAAGTGCCCGCGACAAGGTCGGCATCTCCGATAATATATACGCTCGAGTGCAGGTTTTGAAAGCGAGCATCTTCAGCTTTTGTGAACATATTGCAATAAATAAGGCAATCGCCGTCAGGTAAAAGGAGCAAGTCGGGACATTCGAATATGCCGCGCGAGGGAGTTTCGTCTTTGAAAAAGGGTGAAATAAAGACCCAATCGATAAGATTTTCCGATTTATAAAGGGCGATTTGCTTGCCGCGCTTGTAGCTTGCGCCTATTATTGCGTAATACATATCGTCCTTTTTTATAAGTTTTGGGTCGCGGAACGAAAAAATACCCGAATGTGGCGGCCTTATCTCCGAACCGATTACGGGAGTCGGCACCTTTTTGAACTTGATGCCTCCGCGGCTATATGCAAGCGCCTGATGTTGTTTGAAAAAAGGTACGCCGGTATACATCAAGCACAGCTTGCCGTTATGCTCGATTGCCGAGCCCGAAAAACAACCAAGAAAATTGTCAAGAAAGGTCTTTGGCTTAAGCGCGATAGGCAGATGCCTCCAATTGACCAAGTCGCCGCTTATCGCATGACCCCAACTCATTCTGCCCCAGCGCGGAGCGCGCGGATTGTGCTGATAAAACAGATGCCATTCCCCGTTGAAATATCCGAAGCCATTGGGGTCGTTAAGCCAACCCTTAGGCGCGGAAAAATGGTATTTCGGACGATACGCGTCCGCATTGACCTTTTCGTTTTGATTAAACTTCATTACATAATCCGCCTTTTAAGAAGTTTTGTAACAGATAGCCTTGTTTGATAAGCTATCCGAACTTATAAGAACATTGTAAATGTTAATCTTGTACGCTTTCGATGTATTCTTTTAACTCTGATAGCGAGGGCAACGCGCTCATGACGCCTTTTTTGGAGCATACCAAGCCCGAACAAGCGCTTGCATAATACATCGCCGAGGCTACGGTATCCTCTATCGCATCCATATCTATATAAGTCAAAAATGTCCCGATAAAGCTGTCGCCCGCCCCCGTTGTATCCACGCAGTTGACGGGGAAAGCCTCTTGTTCGGTTACCGATTGCGCAGTGTAGCATCGGCTACCTTCTGCGCCAAAGGTAAGTATTGCAATTTTTGCCGTGTCAAGCAGCCGTTCGGCAATCGCATCAAAATCGCTTGAGCCGGTAATAAAAGCACATTCGTCCGAGGATATCTTTATTATATCCGCGTAAGGAATGAATTCGTTGATAACCCGTCTGTATTCCTCATGGTCATCCCACAACACTTTGCGCACATTGGGGTCGAATGACACCAAGCCGCCCTCCGCTTTGATGCGTTCGATTGCGTTAAGTGTCGTATATTTGATTGGCATATCGATAAGGTCAACTGAGCAAAAATGAAGAATGTCCCCGCGCGTAAAGCGTATATCGCTTATATCAGCCTCTTCAAGGAACATATCAGCGGAAGGCTTCCTGTAAAATGCGAACTCTCGTTCCCCGTCTTTTTGCAGTGTTACGAAGCTGAGCGCGGTATTGGCGCTCGAAGTTTTGCTAAGATAGGAGATGTTGACGCCTGCTTCGGCAAGTTCACGAATTATCTTGTCGCCAAACATATCTTCGCCGACTTTGCCTATAAAATAAGCCTCGGCGCCAAGCTTTGCCGCGCATGCGGCAACATTGGCGGGCGCACCTCCGGTAATCGGAATAAAACCCTTTTCCTCAAATGGTAAAAAATCAATTATTGCCTCACCTATTGAAAATAGTCGCATTCTGTCCTCCGCACCGTTATATAATAATTATATACCAATATAATTAAAAGTCAATCCCCATTCTTGCGTAGCGCACAGTTAAGTTCACTGTTGTCAACTAGTATAAATCTGATATTGACACTCGTCGTTCTGTATGCTAAACTAATAAAAAAATATAATTTTGGAGGTTTTTATTATGGATAAATACGTATGCACGGCATGCGGTTATGTTTACGACGAGGCATTAGGTGAGCCCGATAACGGAATCGCTCCCGAAACGAAGTGGGACGACGTTCCCGAGGATTATGCTTGTCCGATTTGCGGTGTCGGAAAGGAGATGTTCGAGCTTCAATAGAGGAGCGTAGAGCAAAAACTTATTAGCGCGATAAGAAAATCCCCGCGTCTTATTATCGATATTATTTATTGTCATAGGGTAAAGGCAGTCATTTTTGGATATGACTATCAGTCCATGACATATTAACCCATGAGATATAGGCAGTCGCTTTGTATTGACTATTAACCCATGAGGTAGAGGCAGTCGCTTATCATATAACATGTTAATCCGCGAGGTAGAGGCAGTCGCTTTGTACATGATATATTAGTCAATTATCTCTTGTTGGTCTTTGCTTTGCATGGCTTATTTTGAGTTTGAAGTTAGCCAAAAAAGAGCGGCACTCCGTTGCGAAGTGCCGTTCTTTTATAGGGGATAATATGAAATCATTTTTTCTCGCGCTTGAAGCACATGAACCAATCCAAACAATATGTGTCCTCGCTCGTGTCCTCCATACGCTCTTTTGCCGTTCCGCATGAGCCCGCCGTAGGGATAATTACGTCATCGCCCGGTCTCCAATCCGCGGGAGTCGCGACCTTGTCTTTGTCTGCTTTTTGTAGCGCAAGAATTATTCTCTTAAGCTCATCAAAATTCCTACCCATAGACAACGGATAATACAGAATTGTCCTGATAATTCCCTTGGGGTCCACGACGAACACGGCGCGTACCGCTTGAGTATTGGATTGTCCCGGCTGAATCATGCCGTATTTGTTCGCGACATCCATTTTGATATCTTCAATCAAGGGGAAATGGACTTCGATATTTTCAAAGTTCTTCCATTTAATCTCTTTGATTTTCCTAAGCCAAGCAATATGTGCGTACAAAGAATCTACGGAGAGTCCGACAAGCTCTGTGTTAAGCGCTTTGAATTCGTCGCTCATTGACGCAAACGTCATAAACTCCGTTGTGCAAACGGGGGTAAAGTCCGCGGGGTGTGAAAATAGTATCACCCATTTTCCCTTGTAATCCTCGGGGAAGTTTATCGTTCCTTGTGTGGTTATCGCCTTAAAAGCGGGTGCGGGGTCGCCAATCAATGGCATTCTGGTTGCTTTAATCTCATCCATAATAGTTACTCCTTTTCTCATTTAATACCTTTATTATAACACAAAAATATAAAAAAGCTGTAACTAAGTCACGAAATAGTAATGATTATTGTTATTTGCATAAATTAGGGACTTTACCGGTAGTCTTGACGGGCATAACATTAAAAACTGTGCCGTCGCAAGTCAGCAACTGCAGCGCCTTTTGACCTTGGTATGTACAGACCGCCTTGATGAATTTGTTTTTGCTTAAGGCGGCTTCTAGTATTCTTATTAATTCTTTTTCTTCCATAATGTTCCTCAGAATGTGTGTTTTTATTATATACTATCGGGCTATGTGAAAGATATCTTGACTGTTATTTTCTTTTTTTGACTTTTCTTGTCGAAAACGCGCTAATTGTGGTAATGAGGATAAAAAAAGAGGGGAAAGCTTGTTTTGATGCTCTCCCCTAAAAGTTATCGTCGAATATTCGAAAGCAGCTATCAGCGCCGTTATGCGCTTGCAATCATCTTTAGCAGCGCTTCTTTTGATTGTACGCCCACCGCCTTTTTTACCACGCGACCGCCTTTCAATACCACTAGTGTGGGTATGCTCATTATCCCGAATTCGGCGGCAAGGGCGTTCTCTTCATCCACGTTTACCTTGCAAATCTTGGCGTCCGTTACTTCCTCGGCAAGCTGCGCAATTACCGGCGCTACCATTCTGCATGGACCGCACCAATCGGCATAAAAATCTATAAGTACGGGCTTATCGTAGTTGGTAACCTCTTGCTCGTAATTTTTGCTAGTCAATATGATAGGTTTCATTATCGTAATCTCCTTTCTTTTTCTGCATTTTAGCACGATGCAAGAATAAATGCTGTGACTATATCACATCTTTATCCCAAACCATGTTGTCATTTTGCAATAAAGTCATAATAGATTTTTACGGCTATTTCTTCTGTTAGTTTTCCCGCGTTCTGTATACAATATTCAACCGTTTTGCCTATGTCGAGCAATGCGTATATTTTGGTAATGCCGATATCAGACAGCTCCGCTTGAGATACGGTGGAGTAACCGCATATAGCGACGCAAGGAATACCTTTTGCAAGAGCGCTAACGCCCACGCCCATAGGGAGTTTGCCTTGTTTGGTTTGCTCGTCCAACCTGCCTTCGCCGGTGATTACAAGCGACGCGTCCTCAAGCTCACGAAAGTATCCGCAAAGCTCAAGTATCGTATCGACGCCGCTTTTAAGCTCTGCGCCGGCAAGCGACCTTAGACCGAAGCCGATTCCGCCCGCCGCGCCGCTTCCCGCGGCGGCGGCAAAGTCTGTGCCCGTGTGCTTCGCGACTACCGCGGCAAAGTTTTTCAGTCCTTCGTCTAATTGCCTTACCGCTTCGGCAGTTGCACCTTTCTGAGGAGCGTAGACATAGCTTGCGCCATTTTTACCGTGTAACGGATTGGTAACGTCGCAGATTACTGTGATTTTTGCGTTGCTAAGGCAAGGCGTCACTTCGCTAACATCTATTGCGGCGATATAGCCAAGCGCTTCCCCCGACGGATACAATTCTTTGCCCGCCGCATCAAGGAATTTATAACCCAAGGCGCATAAGCACCCTATTCCCGCGTCGTTCGTCGCGCTTCCGCCGATTCCGAGAACGATGTTTTTGACCCCTTTTTTAAGAAGGGTGCGAATGACTATGCCCGTGCCGTACGAGGACGCTTTCAGCGGGTCGAGTTCGGAGTCCTTAAGCAGCGCGAGTCCCGAGGATAGCGCCATTTCTACAATGCCCGTGTTATTAGCTATTCCCGCACGGCTCTTTATCGGACGGTTAAGCGCGTCAAAGGTATCAATAATTAGTTCCTCACCGCGTAGCGCGTTAAGCATGGATGTCAAAAAACCGTCCCCGCCGTCCGCTACCGGAATCCCCACGAATTCGATACTCTTATCCACACTTAGGAGTCCTCTTTGGAGGTCGCCGCATAGCTCTGCGCTCGTTCTGCTTCCCTTAAAGCTATTGGGTACCGCAAGAATCTTCATAAACTACCTCACCGATATTTTTTGCGAAGTGGACAATTTTGAATTGTTAACATTTTGCTTTTTCGACCCGTATCCGTCATCGGCACAAAGGTACCTAAGTTTTTCAATTTTGACGAATTTAATCTCGAAAAGCCATTCAAAATATTTTCAATTCTCTTTTGCCCGCTCTATTTTTGTTTAATTTATTATAGCACAGTACGCGCCCGCTTTCAATGATACAAAAGCGCATATTGTATATTGTTTTGCAC
>CAYOYS010000043.1:0-1942 GCA_964408255.1 uncultured Christensenellaceae bacterium
GCATATGTACCCTTAGTCGTTATTCGGGCGGTTTTCTTAGGTTTGGTTATCTTATTGTAAGCCGCGCATGCTGTTAGCCGTTATTCGGGACGGTTATTATGGGAGTTTGGTTATCTTATTGTAAGCCGCGCATGCTGTTAGCCGTTATTCGGGCGGTTTTAGATAAATAATTTTATCGTTAGTTTTTGCGTTTGTCTTTAGAAATTGCTAGGGGTGGTAATCCATAATACCCTGCTTTGCCTGCTTGCTATATTGACTATTTTGTGCTCCTTGTCGCCGAGTATGTAAAAAGCCTCGCCACGTTTCGCCTTGTAGCTGTAATCCCCGACCGTTATCATCACTCTTCCTTCGAGCACATACCCGAATTCCTCGCCCTCGAAAGGATAGCGGATATCCGAACTGCCGTTCTCGGGCAGAATAAGTATTATCGGCTCCATCTCGTTTTTTTGAGAATTGGGAATCAGCCAAATATTCGTGCCGTCACCGTTTTGTGACTCAAAAAAATCCGCTTTTGAAAAGACGATTTTTTCCTCTTTTTGTTCGGCGAAAAAGCGCTGAGGCGTGACGCCGAGCACATTGAGAATATCGATAAGCGTGGAGATAGAAGGAGAGGAAATATCATTCTCAATCTGACTGATATAGCCTTTTGTCAGCTCCGAACGACCCGCTAAGTCCTCTTGTGTCAAACCGCGTTGAAGACGGAATTCCCTTATCTTGTGACCAATGTTCATCTTTCACCTCAAAAGTTCGTTTTGGCAACGATGTAAGTTTGATTATATAATTATAAGATTAGTGATGTCAAACGTTTTTATTATTTTTACTAAACAAAAAATAGTTTAGTATAATTAAACCTAATGTTTTCTATTATTAAAACTGTTTCGTTTTGGCTAGCGGTAGGGAAAGCGTTGACCGAGCGATAAATAAAATAAAAAAATTATCAAAGCAGAATGATATTACTGATATCTCCAAAGGAGAACTCGAATTTATAGTAGCGGACAATACGGTCTTTACCGACTATTGCAATATCCGCATAATCTTTATTGTAGCGCGGATTCTCTATCTCGGCTATTTCGCCAAAATACTCCTTGAGGCTTTCCGCGTTTTCTGCAAGCTCGTCGGTAAGCAACATGCGCGCGTATTCGTAATCGTCTGCGAAGAGCGCCTCGAGCAAAAGATACGGCTTAAGCGCGTCTATGTATATATGCTCATTTGAATATGTGAACATATTTGATTTTAATATGATTTTCCCTTCCTCAATCGCGTATATCGAGCTCTTTTCGCGCATGCACATATCTTCATATGCTTTTACGACGGTGAAGCCCGAGCCGCTTAAACTGATACTTTGCGCAGAGTCCTCGAATAGCGTCTGCATATCGGAAGCGGACAAAATCAAAAGATAATCGCCCTTTGCACAACTTGCGCTAACGGCGAACAAAAGATTGTTTTTTTGAGAACTTATGGAGATATCGGGATTTGAAATATCAACTTTGGGGACAATGAAGCGATTTTTCCCCTCAGTTTCGAGAAAGAGTTTTATCGAATTATCTTTATACGCCGTAAGGATGTATTCATTGCCGCTCAATGCGCCGCTTTTTTTGCAAAGCGCGATAGGAGGATGAGTGGGCGGAGGCGGCATCGCGCGTATTAAAAAAGTCTCCCCGTAGTCGGTTATGCAAAAACCGCTGTTTTCGCACGGTTTGCCGCCGCAAAGCTCCAAGGTGTCGCAGCAGTACGCGGACGGCGGAGAGAACAGAAAAAGCAAAAGCCGCTCGTCGGGCTTAGCAAGGTATTCGCTTACAATTTTGCCGTCGATTATCGCCAACCCCTCAAAAACTAGCTTTGCCATAACAATATAAAATATGTAAAAGGTGTCCTCGCTATGATAATATAGCGCCAAAAAGCTAAATAATGATATTAATTATAGTAAAAGGTAGTGTTCAAA
>CAYOYS010000043.1:2042-9655 GCA_964408255.1 uncultured Christensenellaceae bacterium
CTGATGTCAGTAAGGGTGTAGCTGTACGCGCCCTCGATAATTTTAATTATAGGCTTGACAATGTCCGTCGTGGCCTCTCCGTTACTTATAGAGATTGGGGAAGATGCGAGCAAAAGGGAAAGCGAAACATTGTCGCCATACGTTGCGGCGGCGCTAAGCGTAAAGCTTCTGCATTCGACTTTTCCGTAATCGGGGAGATTAACGGTAAGCTCCGAGCCTTGTGATACGGTTATACTTCTTGCGCCTCCCTCGACGTTATCCGTTATCGAGAAGCTCATAGTATATTTAGAATCCTTGACATCAGATGCGCGCACAAGTAGATACAGCATTTCATTGTCGTAGACTGATGCCGATTGCTTGAACTCGCTTTGCGTACCGTTGTAGGTTAGCGTACTCTTGTTCTTTGAGGTGTTATATTTGATATATGAGGTGTTGACAGTACCCGAAAGGTCGGTGACTTTATAGCTTGCAATTGGTGTGAAGTCCCTCTTGAACAAAACATCGGAACGAATGTTGTCATCTGCGTTGTCTCCCGAGGTCACATTGAGTTCATAGGTGCAGTATGAACCGGTGATATTCTCAAAATTCTCCTCATTGAGAGTAACAGCTTGGGAGTTAAGCCTTCGTACCGTTATTACCAAAGTGCCGATATTAGTTACCGTCTCGCCGACTGTCTCGCTGAGCGTATAGGTAAACTGCTCATAATCTAGCCAAGGCGCTTCAAGTTTATTAAGTTGTGAGACATTCGAGCATCCCGCAAGCGCGGTAAGAGAGAATGCGGCAATAATTATAATAACTGATATAATTGTGACAACTTTTTTCATACAGATACCTCAACAAGACCGATTATTAACGATACGCTCTAATTATTTATGGTTAATTAGTTTCTTTAACAGTATAAAACAAATTTTTACCAAAGTAAAGAATAAAGGGCAAGCCATATAAAAGCGTTGTAAGGTTTGGGAATTATTATTAAAGTACCGCGATAATTTTGGCAAACTATTGCATTCAAAACGTTACGGTGGTATAATGTATATAATTTATTTTGTAAACAAAATAAATTATATGGGAAGTATGATAAAATTATATTTTGGCAACACTTTATCAGGCTGCAGTGCGAAGATTATCGATACCCTCATTGAGAATCGGTTGAAGGGTACGCATATCCTTATCGTGCCCGACCGTTTTACTCTCTCCACCGAAAGTAAGCTTATGAACTCGTTAAAAAGCACCTTTAATATCGAAGTGATGACCTTCGAGCGTCTTGCCGCGCGAGTTCTTGAAGGCAAGGCGAAAAAATGCATTTCGCCCGAGGGCGCGGCAATGCTGCTTGCCAAGACCGTTGAAAAGCATAGGGAAAAGTTGCTTTGCTACAAAAGGGCTTCGCGCACAGAAGGATTCGTCAAGGAGCTTGAAGCGGCGATATTCGCGATACGTAGCGGCGGCATAACGGATACCGCGCTCGCCTTAGCCGCGGCAAAGCTAAAAGGCTATGCTAAGGAGAAGTTGACCGATATAATAACCTTGTACGGGGGATACCTTGCCGAGCTTCAAGAAAATTATACCGACTCGATGTCCCGACTCGAAGCGTTGACGAAAGATATTAAGGAAAGCGCCTTTTGCGCGTCGGCAGAATTCTACATAACGGACTTTTACGCGTTCAGTGGACGGCAATACGATATTATAAGAGAGCTTATGTTGTCGGCAAAGTGTGTGCATATCTCCGTTATCGCCGACATAGGCGGAGATAACCGAAGAATCTATCCCCGAAACGTTCGTCGCCGCATCGAGGCTATGGCGACCGATTGCGGAGTGCGTGTCGAATCCGTGCCCGCATTCGAGGAGCTGTCTTGTCCAAAAAGGGCAATCGAGGACAATATTTTTGGCTACGGCAGTCAAAAGTTTTGCAATGACGGTTATGTTACGCTGTATCGCGCCGCTTCGACAACGCAAGAGCTTAAATACATTTGCTGTCGTATCAACGAGGCGGTAAGAGAGCAGGGGTTACGGTATAAAAATATTGGGATATTGTGCGCTGACCTTGCAAAGTATGCTCCCGTGATAGAGCGAGTATTCAATCGGTACGGCGTACCTTATTTTTGGGACGCCCGCTCTTCGCTTGCCGCAGAGCCGCTCGCAAAGCAATTGCTTAATTATTTGCGGGTATGTATCTCCAACTTTTCCCGCGGCGCAATGTTAGAATATGCTAAGAACTATTTTTCCGATGTTTCTAACGTGTCCTATTTTGAGAACTATTGTATAAAGTATTCGATAGATTATACGCGCTTTGCCGCCGCGTTCTCGCTCGGCGAGCAAGAGGAACTTAGCCTTGCCGAGCCGATTCGGGCGAAGTTGCTTCGGGGGATTTTGCCGTTGCCCCAAAGCGCAAAGGTCGCGGAATATATAGGGATATTGAGGGAATTTATATCGCATAACCGTTTTGAACCGCTACTTGTTGAGTTAATCGAGCGGCAGAGGCAAACGGATACTGCGAGCGCCGCGCGAAGCGAGCAAGTTTGGGAAAAGCTCGAGAACATTCTTTCCGAGCTCGATGAGCTTATGGGAGAGGAGAACAAGACCCTCGAGCAGTTTTACAAGTTGCTTGAATCGGGCTTTGCAAGCGTAAGTATCGCCCTTATTCCGCAAAGCGTTGATTGCGTCTACATCGGGGAGACGGAGGACAGCCGCTTTGAGGACAAGCGGATACTTTTTGTCGCGGGCGCTTCAAGCGGCAAGATTCCTTTCGAGAGCTCGGATTCGGGAATACTCGGGGAGCGTGATTACGCGCTGTGGAAGGTCTCGGGCATCGAGATAAGTCCCACGCTAAGGGAAAAGAATCTATACGCAAGATTCTATGCCGAGCAACTTTTGGTTACGCCGAGCGATAAGCTTTATGTGGGGTATAGCGAACTCGACGCCGCGGGTGCAAAGAATAACCCTTCGGTGATAATAGGTCAGCTTTCTTACATGTTTGATACTCCTATTGAGTCCGCGGAACAGACCGCGGAAAAGGGATTTTTCACTCCGCAGAACGCGTACAAGCGGCTGCTAGACATCATCAGGGGGATTAGACGCGGCACATTCGATTCGAAGACGCTTTCGTATGCCGATACTCTGTATCACGTTCTATCTGCCGAGCAGAAAAAGACGCTTAACGCTTTACTTGAGGAGAGTTTTGAGGGGCTTAATACGGGCAAGGGGACATTCTTGACATCGGGGCAGACTAGCGTCAGCGAACTCGAATGTTATTTTGGCTGTCCCTATAAGCATTTTGTGCGCTACGGGCTTCGAGCAAAGGAAAGAGAACAAGACACGGTCGAAGCTCGTGAAACGGGAACAGTCATTCACGATATGCTTGAAGAATATTTTCGAACGCTGAAAGACTGCCGAATCAGCAAAGAGGAGGTGGCGCAAAGGGTCAACGCAATAGTGGACAACCTATTCGAGCAGCCGCGGTTTAAGAGTATGGCAGAGGGGGCGAATGCCGCGCAACTTATGCGTTTGCGGCGGGAATGTGTTATTCTTGCAGTAGAGCTTACCGAGCTTGCTAGACAAACAGAGTTTGTTCCTACGGGCTTTGAAGTGCGTTTTGGAAAAGACGGGGATTATCCCGGAATACGTCTTATGGATGGAGCCGTCGAATTAGCGGGCAAAATCGACCGAATAGACGAATATGGAAAGGACGCGGCGGTAATCGATTACAAGACAGGCAAAATCGACGCGGACTTAAAGTATGTTTATTTCGGCAAAAAGATACAGCTTTATGCCTATCTTGCCGCCTTAAAACAAGCGGACAAGCGACCCGCGGGCGCTTTTTATCTCCCCTTAAGGGCGGATTATGACAAGCGAGGCAAGAGTAAGGACAGATATGTGTATAAAGGACAATTAATAGGAGACGAACGCTTGCTCGACGCGTTCGACACGCAGCTAAGACAGACGGGCGAAAGTCCTATTATTCCCGTTGCGTACAGTGAGAAAAAGGGCTTTACCGCGGGTAAAAGGGTGTTGTTGACAAGAGTGGATATGGACAATTTAATCGCTTATGTCACCAAGCTTTGCGAAAAGGCGCTTGTGGAAATAAGCGAGGGCTATATCGCCCCGAATCCTGTCAAAGAGGAATGTGCGTATTGCGCGGCAAAGAACTTTTGCGGATTCGACAAGTCGGTGAGCAAGGAGCGTTCGGTAAGCGCGGTTAAGCTCGAAAACTTCGAGGAAGATTATGACATTTAGGTGGACGGACAGCCAAAGTAAGGCGATTAATGACAGAGACGGGAGCTTGGTCGTTGCCGCGTCCGCGGGAAGCGGCAAGACTTCCGCTATGGTCGAACGGGCACTTACCTTGATAAAAAGCGGCGTGCCGGTAACTAAGCTAATGCTTTTGACGTTCGGGGAGGCGGCGGCGTCCGAGATGAAAGAAAAACTGCTTAACGGGCTTATCGGATACGCCAAAGAGAGCGACACGGACAAAGATTATATCCGCGAGCAGATAGACGACTTGGCTTTTGCGGATATATCGACGATACACGGCTATTGCAAAAGAATAGTGAAAGATAATTTTGAAGCGGCGGGGGTATCGCCGAGTTTTGAGGTCGCGGACGCCGAAACGGCAGGAGTACTTGCCTCAAAAGCAATAAAAAACCTTCTTGACAAGGAGAGCAAAGCATCAAGGGAATCTTTTATCGCACTTCGCGACATGCTCTCCGCGCGCAATGACGACAATCTAATCAAGATTATCCGCATGCTGTATGAGTATGCGGCGGCGCAGCCCGACCGTAGGGCATGGCTGAAAGAGCTTTTTGATTCGGAGTACGGCGGGGGTATTGAGGAGAGTGCGGCGGCAAAATACATTGTGGCGAACATAAAAAGCGAAGCGGAATCCCTCTCAACGCACATTGCCGCGTTTCAAAAGCGGGCAACAAGTCTAAACGAGGAGATTTATATCAACAATGCCCAAAGTCTTTATGAGCGCATAGCGGGCTACACGAACAGCGTAAGTCTTAGAGATTGCTACCTCGAAAGAGCGCGCGAAAGAGTATCGAAATGGCGCTATTTAACGGGAAGCCTCAAAGATTCGGTGTTGTTCGAGCAAGCGCAAAGCCTAAGGGAGGAGGTTAAGGCGTTCGAGGATTACATATTAGGTTTGCTTGGCGACTACGACTACGCGGAGGCATCTGAGATATTAAAGGGCTCGGCACCGCAAGTGGCGGAGCTTATTCGGCTTGTCAACGGCTTTGACGAAGAGTATTCCAAGCTGAAACGCGAGAATAATGTCTTGGATTTTTCTGACCTTGAAAGGTTCGCGCTCGAAGTGCTTCGCGATGAGAACATACGAGCGGAAATAGTCAAAGAGCACGACTTTGTGTTCGTGGACGAGTATCAGGATACCAATTATGTTCAAGAAAGCATAATAAGACAGGTGTCGCCCGATAACACCCTTTTTGCGGTCGGTGACAGCAAGCAATGCATATACCGTTTTCGCCTTGCCGAACCGAAGATTTTTATCGATATGCTGAAAAGGCATAGACTGAGAGAACGGGCGGTATACTTCAACGACAATTTTCGCTCCGCACCCCCGATACTTGGGTTCGTCAACGATGTGTTTGGCGTATTGATGACAGGGAGTTTTGGCGGCATCGACTACAAGAGCGAAGCGGCGTTTAATATCTTGAACGAATATCGCAAAGTATCTTCATATCCTGCAGTCGAGGTATGCGCTATCACCAAGGAGGAGAACGAAGAGGGCGGCGATTGCGCGTTGAGCGGAGTATACAGCGTTCGTGAGGCACAGCGCTTTGTGCAAAGCACCAAAGGTATAGCCGAGGGCAGAATTATAGCCGAAAAGATTATGAGCCTTGTCGGCAAGGAATATATTGCCGACAAAGAGGGCGCAAGATTAATTGATTACGGCGACATTACTCTTATGTTTAAGCAACGCAGCAACGCTTCGGGTATTCTTTCCGAGTTGGTCGCCTCAGGCATACCGCTTCGAGCGGGCGCGTTCGCGTTGTCCGAGCAGTCTGTCGAGTTGTCGCAGCTTATCGATTATTTGAGGTTTTTGGATAATCCTCGCGAGGATTACTTGCTGCTTTCGGCGATGCGCTCCCGATTCGGCATGTTTTCGAACGAGGAGCTTGCCGAGATGCGGAATCGCGAAAGACGGGGGAGATTTTATCAAGCGGCGGAAAGCGCCGCAACACATCTTGACGAATTGGGCGAAAAGCTTCGCGCGTTTTACAAAAGAGCGGACAACTACCGTTTTTTTGCCGAGTTTACCGCGCTGTCCGAGCTTGCGGAGCGGATTATCGAGCAAAGTGGTTATGCGGATTACCTGCTTACGCTTGCATCGGGGCTTGACAAACTTGACGCGCTTAAACGTTTCATTGCAAAGCTCGAGGGCAAAAGCTACGCTCGTAGCCTTGCCGCATTTGCCGATTATTACGCCGAGCATAGCGAAGATATGGATTTGGGCAAGGGCGAATTGTCCTCGGAGAACGGAGTCAATGTCTGCACAATCCACGCGAGCAAAGGGCTTGAATATCCGGTAGTAATTCTAGCGGGTGCGGGCTATTTGATGACAAGACCCAACAAGGTGGGGGGAGTGGCGGCAGACAATGTCTTGGGGATTGGCTCTAATTATTATGACGAAAATACGCGCTCGAGCGTTTCGTCTATCGTATTGAACGCGATTGCCGCCAAAAAGAGGTTCGAGGATAAAGAGGACGCATTGAGGCTTCTTTATGTCGCAATGACGCGAGCAAAGTCGCATCTTATAATCACCGGCGAGATTACGCCGCAAAAACTTGCAAAAAAACATACCGTAAGGAGCGCATCAAGCTATCTTGAATGGCTGCTTTTTGCCGCCGCAGAGAACAAAAATGTGGATAAAAACATCACCATATGCGCAATAAGTTCCAAAGCGACGCCGCGAGAGAGTGCCCGTCCTATGCTTTTTGGGGCGCCTGACCCTATATTGGCTCAAAAAATAGCGGAGGAAACGGCATACGAATATCCTTATATAGCTTCGGTGGATTTGGGTATAAAATATACCGCGACGGGAATAAATATGGAGGAGACGGAGCGGGCGTTGCCGTTGTTTGATAGCACGAGTCGAACAATGGGAGTGGATTATCACAAGGTCATGCAGTACATTGATTATGACGCGCTGACGCTTGACGCAGTCGCATCCGAACTCAAAAGAATGGAAAAAGAGGGGCGCATTTCTCGTGAAGCGCGCGATGCTATAGACCCGTCGGAGATATTGCGTTGTCTCACTTCGCCAATCATGCGATACGCCGCATCTGCAAAATGCTTAAGGGAACAACGGTTCATGCTCTCCGTCTTTGCCGACGAGATTAAGCGGGGCGCTCCGCACGAAAAAGTGTTGGTTCAAGGCACGATTGACTTATTAATTTTGGGAAAAAGAACGGTTATAGTAGATTTTAAGCGTTCACGGTTGCCCGAGCCTACGCTTAAGGAACGGTACCGTAAGCAACTCGAAATTTATAAAAGAGCGGCGGAGGAGGCGTTGAACATAAAAGTAGACATTGCGGCGCTGTACGTGTTTGGCTCGGACGCTACGGTAACGGTTATTGAGGAATGATGTTGAAACATAA
>CAYOYS010000043.1:9755-11022 GCA_964408255.1 uncultured Christensenellaceae bacterium
AATCCGAATCCAATTATAACTCCCGCGATAATACTACATAATTCATCGGAGTGGTTATGATTAACGGATTGATTTTTTATTATTATGTGTTATCCCTGATTAACGAAAAGATTTTGCCCGTGGCGCTTATGTTTGCGCCCGCTTTTATGCTTGCCTTTCTTACCTTAACGCTCAGCTTTACGGCGCACGGAAAGTTTATCTCGGGGGCGTTTCAAGCGCGACGGTTCGTAAAAAAGGCGGGCTTGCTTACTTCGGAAAACGCGGGGATATTCTTTGAAAAATGTATTAAGAGACTGCCCGCCGTATTTGCCTTGACTTACAAAGCGGCGGAAGGCGTCGAGGATTACTCGGCGCTTGAAGGTGCTGTGCTCAAGCCGCTATTCAAGGGACGGCATAAGCTAATGCTTGCGCTCTACGACGGAATAATAGCGGTATTAATTGTATTGAATATCGCGGCGGCGTTAGTAAAAGGGGAGGGCATGTCGCTTATATTGTTCGCGGCATTTGCGCATCTTCCCCTTATTATATTCAGCAGATTGCTCTACATCGCCGAACTGTACCTTTTTGAAAGCAGGGGGAAAAGGGCTTATTTGCAGCTTGTTTCGATAATCAAGAACGAATGGGCGGGCAACAGACGCTTTCTCAAAGATTAGGGCTCAAGATAAACTTGACATCGCTTAAAAGGCAGTTTTGAAAGCTTTCAAAATCCGCTTTGCAGGCACTTCTTTGCTACTACGGCAAAAATGCTTTCGGTACCGATTTTAATTGCGAGTCTTTTCGGAATGAATCTTGGGGGGATACCGTTCGCGAATTTTAAGCTCGGATTTCTTATAATTATTTTTTTTTCACTTGCGTTAGCGGGAGTTTTTGGCGTTCTCTTATACCGCAAAAAAATGATGTAGAGTTAATAGAAAAGCAAAAAAAATACCAAGAATACGATACTAATCATTATTAAAATTTTGAAAAATATAGCGAAAACCGATTGACAAAAAAAAACGCAGATGGTAGTATTATAAGGCTGTCGAAAATAAAATCGATTGTCTTGCAGACGGGGATATGGCTCAGTTGGTAGAGCATCTGCCTTGCAAGCAGAGGGTCAGCGGTTCGAATCCGCTTATCTCCACCACGGGGGCTCATAGCTCAGTAGGTTTAGAGCACGCGCCTGATAAGCGCGAGGTCGGTGGTTCGAGCCCACTTGAGCCCACCACGAATACGGCTGTAGCCGTATAACGCACATTGACAACTGCATAGGATACCCGAAGCCTTA
>CAYOYS010000044.1:0-3451 GCA_964408255.1 uncultured Christensenellaceae bacterium
GCTTCGCTATTGCGAAGCGTTTTTTTAATCCTTTTGCAAAATTGAGGTATGCTCGATGCGCATTGGTTGCTTTTATCGATTGTCTGAGCGTACGCAACGCGTCCTCATGGAGCAACGCGAATCCGCTTGTGCGAGTAAATCGTCAAATCAGTATAACCTTGCCTTTAAGTCAGCGTCAAGGCAGTATACTTTGTCTTAATCCAAGCCGTCAAAGTAGTATTACTTTATCTTGCGTCAAGTATCAAAGCAGTATTACTTTACCTTTAAGCCAAGCGTCAAAATAGTTTTGCAGAGGACTTTTCATAACCTTTGACAGCGTAGCGATGAACAACTCGGGTGTCGCCGTTTTGTAGCGGTAAGTTTCCGCGTAGGAATTAAGTGCGCCAATCAGCGCCTCGCCCTTTATTTCGTATAGCGACATCAGCATAAGCATGCCTTTGAGATAGATGTTCGCGCTGTAACGGTAATCATCGTATTCGTAGAGCGGCGCGTCCATTGCCGCAATGTCGCCTGTTAGTCCGGTTATTGAGGCATAGCGCACGTATTGGTCGTAATTTTCTTGAAAATAAAGTTTATATTTTTTGGAATCTGTTTGTCTGTAATAGTAAAAGGTGGAAAACTCGGCAAGCGCCTCGTCAAGCCATGCGTATCTTATCTGGTCATTGCCTACCGTGCCGTACCACCATTGGTGCGCGGTTTCATGCACGATAGTCATGTCGAGCTCCTCTTTTTCCAAAGAATCCGACACATATACCAATCCGGGATATTCCATACCTCCGAACGCAAAAGGAGTCTTAACTACGCAAAAGGTGTCGTAAGGATAGCTGCCGAAGTAGCCGCCTAGCGCGGACAGCACGGACGATATATGCTCGAGCCTTGCTGCGGCGTCGCTCTCTTGCGTATAATAATATTTTACGGTGGCATTGCCGACTTGAGCAGTGCGAAGAATGAAATACGGCGAGGCGCATATCGCAAAATCGCGCACGTTCTCTGCCGAAATCGCAAGCGTCTTGGTGTTGTCATCGTTGAGGACGGATTCCGAACTGTTTCCCGTATGCGCGACAACGAAGTTGGCGGGACAGGTGAAGTTTACCTTATAATCGGCGGTTTCGGTGTAAAAGGGGTCGCCTATAAGGGTATAGTCGTATTCCTTGAACGCGCCGTCCTCAAAAACGCACATCACAGGATAAAAATTCGCGATGTTATATACATAATCATAATAGCCGAGTCTATGTTTGAGATTCGCGAGATTTATCGAATAGCTGATGTCAAAGACGATTTTTTCCTTTCTTTTCAGCGGTTTGGATAGCTTAACCCTCAACACGGTAAGCGTTTCACCTACTATCTCGTAAGAAGCAATATCATGCGTGGAGCTTGTGATTTTATCAATGGTTATACCGCCGTAACTCAACTTGTTTTTGGGGTAGCAGTACTCGAGCATACGTTCTCCGACTACCGCTAAGCGGTACGCGTTCGCATGAAGCTGAAGGGAAAGAGAGGAAGTGTTTTTCGCGCGTGAATAGTAGGTTATCGAGGTGTTACCGGTAATCGTCTGTGTGCTTGGGTCAAGTGTCAAATCGATTGCATAGTCGCTTTCCTTGTATTGGTAATCGTTGGCAAAAGAACACGCGGCGAAGCTTGATACGGAGAGCGTGGCGAATACTAATACCAAAAAGAGAACAAGACATTTCTTCATATCTAATTTATATGCGCCTTGCTTGGCGATATGCGGGGTTTGCTTCCGATATCTTTTGCGTGGTGAGCGGTTTTCGCGTTCGGCACAGTTGCCTTGGGCAGTATATCTCGACGGCAATCTTTGAGAATGTACTTTTTTATCGATGATGCTCATTTGTCTTTCGGGGCAATAATATCTAATCTTAGCGGGTTCGTGTTGACCCCAATCAGGATTTATCTTGCTAATTCGCCGTTATATTAGTATAATTAAGATAAAATCCAAAATAAGAGGGTAGCATATGTATAATGTAATAATCGTTGGCGGCGGTCCCGCCGGCATGAGCGCGGCGATATACGCCGCAAGGGGCGGTCTATCCGTCGCGCTTATCGAAAAAACAGCCATGGGCGGTCAAGCAAGCTTGACGGGTGAAATCGAGAATTATCCCGGTTTTTTAAGTATCGGCGGCTTTGAGCTCGCGATGAAGATGACCGAACAGCTAAGCGCGCTAAAGGTCAATATAATATACGATAGTGTGCGTTCGCTCGAGCTTAACGGCAGCGTCAAAAAAGCAATCACCGAAACAAGCGGCACCCTTGAGGGTGAGGCGATTATTCTTGCTATGGGCGCTCGCGCGAGAAACTTGGGCGTTGAGGGTGAGGAAAGATACCTCGGCGCGGGTATTTCGTATTGCGCGACTTGCGATGCCGCTTTTTATAAGGGCAAGACCGCGATGGTGGTCGGCGGGGGCAATACCGCGGTAGAGGACGCGTTGTATCTTGAAAAGTTCGCAAAAAAGGTTATGCTTGTACATCGGCGCAACGAATTCCGCGCCGGCTTTGCCTTAGCCGAGCGAATCAAAAAAAGCGGCGTAGAGTTGATAATGAGGAGCGTGGTGACCGAACTCATAGGGGATAGCAAGCTTCAACGCGCAATAGTAAAGAATCTTGATACTTCAATCGAGCGCGAAATAGACATAGACGGCTTATTCGTTGCGGTAGGTCAATTACCTCGAACCGAGCTTGTCAAGGAGCTTGCACCCGAGGGCTATATCATCACCGACGATAAGATGGAGACGGCAATCCCCATGGTATACGCGGCGGGCGATATACGCGAAAAGCCGTTGCGGCAAGTGGTTACGGCGGCAGCCGACGGCGCGATTGCGGGCGAGATGCTTGTCAAAAGATTCTTAAAATACGACTAAAACTTACCAAAATATGTCGGCAAAACAGGTCTGAAAAGTAAGACACTATTGCAAATATGAAAAGTTGGTGAAAAATTTAACTTTTTTTGAAAAAGGGTTGACATATACCTTTTATTGTGGTAATATTTTGGTGTAAGCGCAAGATGTGCTAAAATTGTTATAATTTTCCCCCTTATCATATAATTAGTGAGAGGGCTTGAGTGAATTATCCTCAAGCCCTCTTGCTTTTTGAGGCGGCGGGGCGGCGCATCTTAAGAATTTTGGCGCGCGCTGCCTCAGTCATGTATATCTAATACACTCCTTCGGCACCTTGCGCCAAGAATTCTTAACCTGCATCCACCCCGCCGCCTCAAAATGATAAAGAGAAACAAAAATATAAATTTAGCGTATGTTAACGGCAAGCAAAGTGAATTTTGACGCGCGTTGCCTTAGTCGTGTATATCTAATACACTCCATTATGTATTCACTTCGTGAACATTATGTATCTCGCGATGCTCGACATTATGTATTCACTTCGTGAACATTATGTATTCACTGCATATGGTGAGGCTCTTTATTGACTGCTTGACGGTTCT
>CAYOYS010000044.1:3551-10997 GCA_964408255.1 uncultured Christensenellaceae bacterium
CGGCTATTTGCTGTTGATTGTTAACTCCACGAGTTTGCCGTTATGGCGCGCAAGCTTGACGACCGTATCATCGATTATCGTATTTTCAGATATGATTATCTCACCCGCGGAACGGATATTCTTTGTGACTTTGCGTCCGAGTAAGAATGAATAGTCGGCAATGATTCTAGGCGGCTGCTCGTTTTCTCCCTCTTCGTTGTCGACCTTGAGTCTAGCTACAATCAAGTCTGTTTGTGGAAGGTTCATTGTTTCGCCGATATCGGGAGTCGTTTCTTTTTTCTTTCGCGCGATGCGCAGCTTGCTTATTCCTTTTACGGTGACGAGCGAGGACGTCGCTACAAGTACCTCGCTTTGTGCGAGTTCGCCGTTCTCGAGCAGTAAGGCGCTGACATAGCCCTTTTCGTCAAAGGCAATGTCCTTAACAATGCCTACGCTCTCTCCGTCTGTATTGAAAACTCTCGCATTCATCGGACTCTTAATATATTGCGGTGGCAAACACTCTATAATATTCGAGTCCTTGACATAGAGAATATCCGCGCCGTGAAAGACGGACTTTAAGGGTAATAACAACTCAATTTCGTCATAGTTGTTCTCGTCGATGATTACGAAGTATAAGAGTTTTTTTAGCCTGTCGTCCAAAACCGCGTTGATTATTACGCCTTCCTCTTTCGCCGCCGATAGATTGATGACTTGTTTTCCCAAATAATCGCTTAATTTTTTCATAATTCACCTCGCTTCTTTTGATAATTATTATTCGCAAGCCCAAGCGGTTATGAACGCCGCGCATTTTTAAGTCAGGAATTGACAAAATATATCGGGTATAATACAATTATGTTATGTCGGTACTTTATTTTGATACGGAAACAACGGGGCTGTTCCCCGGTCAGATATGTCAGCTCGCGTATATCATTGAATCGGAAAGGGGCATAGCCTCTAAAAACTTCTATTTTGCGGTGGATTATGTCGAGCCTGCGGCGGCGGCGATAACGGGGCTTACCGCGCCTCGACTGCTTGTGCTTTCCGAAGGGCGGAGGCTGGGCGAATTTATCGACGAGATAGAAAAGGATTTTTTGTCCGCCGAAGTACTTGTCGCTCACAACTTCAATTTTGATTGGTCGTTCATGAGAGCGGAATTCGAGCGGCACGGTAAGCGTTTTTGGTTCAAGGAACGTTTTTGCACGATGCGCGAATTCACCAAAAGACTCAAACTTCCCTCTCCAAGAGGGCATTATAAGTACCCGTCACTTGAAGAGCTTTCTTGTTTTTACAACGTTAGTGATAGTGATGCCGCCGAGCTCGCGATAAAGCTGTTTGGCGAGGTATATTCGGCGCACGACGCGCGCTACGACAGTAGCAAAATGTACTTATCGCTTCTTAAAGCGCGCGTTCTTCACAAGGAGCTTGAAAGCTATTTTGCAAGCAAGCTTAGATTTTGCGGCGGAACGGGGTCGTTATGATGTTTTGGAATAAGTGTGCGAAGAGTGTTTTTGTCAAACATCAACTTGTTTTCGCCGCTTATGATAAGTGGACACGGTTGTCGTTCTTGTCCGTTAATCAGTAAATTGTCAATGTGTAGCGGTGAATACATATGTTGAGATAAAGAGCTAAGAATCATTATACGCAAATACACTTGTCAATGTGTAGCGGTGAACAAATACATTGAATTAAACAGCTAAGTTTCCTTAAACGCAAATATCCGCTCGATTGACTAAGGTATGCTTGTAATATAAATATTAATCGTGATATAATAAGCTAATAAATCGGTAGATTATACCGTTATCTGCTCGGGAGGTTATATATGGGATTTTTTAGCAAAATAAAAAGACAATGCTTAAAGGTTATCGAATGGACGGGCGACAATCGCGATATGATAGCGTACAGATTCGAAATGCCCGACAGATATGCGATTATGAACAAGTCGCAGCTTACCGTTCGCGAAGGACAAATGGCGATTTTTGTGCAGGAAGGTAAGATTGCGGACGTATTCAATCCGGGCAGATACAAGCTAGACGATATCAAAAATATTCCGATACTTACCAATATCATGGCGTGGAAATACGCTTTTGAGACCCCTTATACCGGCGAGGTTTATTATATAAGCACTACTCAGTTCACTTCGCAAAAATGGGGTACTACCAATCCGATTATGATGCGAGATGCCGAATTCGGCATGATTCGGATACGCGCTTACGGCGTGTATACTTTCCGCGTGACCGAGCCGGCGAAGTTTTTGAGAGAGCTACTCGGCACCAAATCGACATTCAAGACCCAAGATATAGTCGAGCAGTTCAAGCGGATGATAATATCCAAGCTTTCCGATGCGATAGCGTCCTCCAAAATCCCCGCGCTCGACCTTGCGGCAAACTATGACGAATTGTCCGCTCTTATCTTGCGCGAGGTAAGCCGCGACTTTGCCAATTACGGCATAGAGATTTCCTCCTTGCATATTGAGAATATCTCTTTGCCCGAAGAAGTCGAAAAGACCATGGACACTCGCACATCTCTCGGTGTGCTCCAAGGCAGTATGGGGGCGTTCACTCAATTCCAAGCGGCGCAGGCGATAAGAGACGCTGCGAAGAACGAGGGTGGCGGCTTAGCGGGTGCGGGTGTTGGGCTCGGCGCGGGCGTGGCTATGGGCAAAATGTTCTCAGATGCCATGAGCTCGGACAAAAAAGACGCGGGAGCCCCGACTGTAAGTGGTGGCGGTTTTTGCTCGGCTTGCGGCGCGGCGCTTGCCGCGGGCGCGAAGTTTTGTTCGACTTGCGGCGCAAATACGGCGACATCCGAATTGTGCGAATGTGGAGCGAAGCGTCCAAAAGGCGCGGCATTTTGCCCGAACTGCGGCAAAAAATTGTAAGCTATGGATAAACAACAGCCGCTAGAAGTCAAGCCGTTGTCGGTTTCCGAGGCGAAAGAACTTGCTACCGATATAAGGAAGTGTCCGAACTGCGGCTCGGACTTCCAATACAAGCCCGAAAAGTATTGTCTTGAGTGTATTCATTGCGGTACGACACAATCTATTGCGGGCAAGCTCGCCGCTAAAGTCGAATTTTATGAATTGCCCAAGGAAAGCGATACGGATTGGGCGATTGGAATGCATTCCTATCGCTGCAACAACTGCGGCGCTAAAACCATAGTGGAAGGATATGAGATTTCACCGCTATGTACTTTTTGCGGCGCTTCGAACATTGTTGAGATAACCGAGCTTCCCGGACTAAAGCCGAACGCGGTGTTGCCATTTTCAAGGACACTCGAGGATACTGCCGAATTCGCTCAAAAATGGATAAAAAAGAGGTTTTTCGCCCCGCGTAAATTAAAAAAGCAGTTTCAGACAGATACTATAAAGGGTGTGTATATGCCGGTGTTCACTTTCGACAGCAAGGCGGAAAGCATATACGAGGGACGACTTGGCAAACGAAAAACACGCACGGTACACCGCAACGGCAAGACATACACCGAAAGCTATATAGAATGGTTCAGAGTCAGCGGTAGCCTTTTGAGGGAATTCAAAGAGCTAATGGTCGAGGCTTGCGATAAGGTATCGCAGAATGAAATGGAAAAAATCATGCCTTTCGATACCTTTAACGCCGTAGAATACCAAAACGATTATCTCGCGGGCTTTTCGGCTTTGAGATATAATCAAGGGCTTAATCAAACTTGGGATATAGCGAGAGAGATAATGGATGATACTATCCGCAAACAGATTGTCAAAATGTATCATGCGGACGTCGTAGACTACATAAAACTCGACACTTTTCATAGTCATACTGCATATAAGTATGTTTTGGTACCCGTGTGGATGTGTGCCTATGAATATAACGGTAAAAGATATGGGTTTTTAATGAACGGCAGAACGGGCAAAATTACCGGCAAAACACCCATATCCCCCGCAAAGGTATCCATTGTCGCTTTCTTTGCTCTTGCGGTTATTGCGCTTATTGCGGTGCTGATTCACTATCTCGGTTGATTGTTGTGTGGTGTGGCGAGATAAAAGAGCAAGCGACATACCAAAGCAACTAGCAAGTACCGCAAAGCGTAGCATGCTTAGCAAGCGCCGTGACAGGACAACAAAATATTAAGCAAGCGCCTTGATAAGGCACAAGCTGTTGCAATAAGCACTACGATACAAAGAAAACGCTACAGCAAGCGCCATGATAAAAGATAACCAAAGGTACGATATGCACTATATATAATGCTAACGTCAGAATATATAATGCTAACGCCAAAATGGTTGACATACGTTACGATACTAATAGCAAAGCATTGCAATATAATATTGCGATAAAATGACAAATTACCGCGGCATATGCCGCGATAAAAATAACAAAATGCCGCAAAACAAGCGGACATAAGGAGAAGTATGGCAAAAATAACCGGTGAAATGATGATTTCGGAAGCTATTAAGCAGGGTAATTCGGAGGCAATTGCCGAAGTTCTTTATGGTATGGGCATGCATTGCCTAGGCTGTGCCTTTGCTCGCGGGGAGACCGTTAAGGAAGCGGCGGAGGTTCATAGCCTCGATGTTGACGAGCTATTGGCGAAGCTTAACGAAGCCGCTGAAAAATAAGCCGCTAAAGTCGGCGCTCGGATGAAGAAAACTCTTGTTGTCTGCATAATTTTTCTTTTTATGTTCGGTCTCGGCTTGAGCGTTTCTTTTGTCTATGCGGGCGCTGAGTCAGATATCCGCGTTGCAATCGAGGCAGAAAGGATTCTGCCCGAGCGCTACTACGAGTTCCAAAGCCTCGGTCGCTTAACTGTGGCTTTGGACGGAACTATTGCGGCGATTGAGAGCGTTGGCGGCGAAAAGCGGCTTCGGGTCGCGGGCGCGGTATCGAGGGAAAGGCCTTTGCTTTCGCCCGAGTCAAGCGTCACCAAAATATCCATCTACGGCAACTACATAATAGGCAATTTTGGCTTGGATGTACTCAGCGTCTACAGTATATCCGAGGACGCCTTTAACGTTACGGGGGTATCCGCAACGCAAGCGCTTTACGATATTGCGGTATCCGAATCCGAGAACAGATTGTATCTTTTGACCAACAGCGGTTTGATTTGGTACAAGCTTACCGCGGGAGTCGGCTTGAATATCGCGCCCGGCGGCGGATACACTTTTCCCCTTGATGAGAACTTTGTCAACCCCAACAGATTGGCGGCGGCGGAAGGTAAGGTTTTTATGTACAACACCAACGCGTCCAAGGTTTATTCGTATTCGGTCGGGGAGAATATTTTGGAAGAATATTCGAGTCTTGTTGCAGACAGCTCGGTTGAGACGCTCTTTTGTCCGCATTCCGAGGGTTTTATCTTAGTAAAGGGAGACGGAATCTACCTTAATGGCTACGATAACAAAATTATAGCGGTTTCGGAGAGCGCAACAGACGCTTTGCCTGTCTCAATAAGCGGAGCGACTGTTCAAAACGGCTATATTTATGTTATTGATAACGCTTATAACGCAATCAAGATGTTCGATGCCGCAGACTACACTTTTGCGGGCTATTACGGCAGCTATGGTGAGGGGGCGACGCGGCTTAACTCACCTACGGGCGTTGCGCGCACTAAAGCGGGTCTATATATCGCGGACGGAGGCAACAACCGCATAGTCGCTTATACCGAGTCAAATGGCATGCTCAACGCAGAAGTCTTTTACGGCTCGACGCCTGCGTCACCTAAACTGCTCGCAGCGTCAAGCGCTGGGGTGTATGCGGGCAAGGGCGACAATCACCTCTTTTATTACGAAAACAACACCTATGCAAAAACATATTCTTTTGACGAAGCGGTTACTTCGGTCACCGTTTTGTCAAACGATGCGGTATATGCCGCATCAGGTAGCAAAATCTTTATAATGACGCCTAATGATGATGCATTTTCCGAATATATCGCGGCGGAGGACAAGATACTGCTTGTCGCAGGAGGCTTGTATGGCAAAATCCTCTATGCTCTAATCGGTGATGCAATATACTGTTATTATTCGTCCGAGGTGCGCTATCTACAAAAGATTATTCTTTCCGAGTACGCAATCGAGCCTTCAGCTGTAACGGCAATCTGTCCCGACTATGACGGGAACGTGTTCATAGTTACCGAAAACCTCGTGCTTCGCTTTGAAAGAGAGGCGGAACGTTATGTCTGTGCTGCCGAATTCGAGGTTGAGGCGCTTGATGCAATTGGCGGTGCAACGCTGTCCGACGACGATAAGATGTATATTACTTCAGGACATTCGTTGCTCGCATTAAGCGGACTTGGCGCGGTTACCACGCAAGGAAGCGTATTCGAGAACCCTCAAGAGATTGAGTTCCCTATTCGGATAGCTTATGGAAAAGGCTTTTTGCAAAGCTCGCCCAACAACTTTGAGGACGTTGTCTATGTCGGTGAAGAGGAATATTTGATGATATTCAGTGCCGCAGTTACATATCAACAAGTAGAATACTACTTTGTAGAATATGACGGCAGACGAATGTATGTCCCTAAGGCGAGTTGTTCCCTTGCAAAGGGCGAGGCGCTCGAGGATACTTTTGTTACTTGTCTATATGACACTGTCAATATTTACCAATACCCGTCGGCGACCTCCCCAAAGATTGCGGTGGGCTTGACGCGCGAGAACATTATAGAGGTGGTATCGTACGTTGCAGGCTCGCAAGAAGCGGACATTTGGGGCTGGTATCGAGTAGTATATGAGGGAAGCGAGGGCTATGTTCAGATATCGAGCGTAGTGACCGCGGAGCGACCGCATGTGCCCGTTACAAGGTACTATGTTAAGGCAAAATCCGCCCATTTTGGCGCCGCAATAAAGGTTTATTCTGCGCCGAGCCTCGATTCGGAGGTGATTGCATCGATTACGGACGGCACAAGGGTTGAACTTACCGCGCCGTACGACAAAGCATCTACGTTCTCGGAGATAAGAATCAACGGTACTATGGGCTATATTGTGACCGATAACCTTATGGAAAAGGGATTAACAAACGGTCAAATCCTAGCCCTTGCACTAAGTATTGTTACCGTGACAGCGAGCATCGTGACGGTACTTCTGTTCAAATTATTCAAACGCAAAGGGTAAATTTGCCATTGCAAAGGGCGGCCTTGCTCTTGCAGAGATTGTATACTTGAAAACATGCGAAAAGCCCAAAACTTCTCGTTATAATTCGAACGCAGGCAATAAGCATTTTGTTTACTTGTAAAATCGCTGGACAAAATGCCTTTCCGTATATACAATATAAAAGTAACTGGGTGTGGCGCAGCTTGGTAGCGCGCTTGAATGGGGTTCAAGAGGCCGGAAGTTCAAATCTTCTCACCCAGACCAAAACCCACAAAAACCGTCTTAAAATCAAAGGCGGTTTTTGCATATTTATATCTTTTTATTTAGCATTTTGTATAAGATTATTAGACTGGTGCAGCCCCGACGCAGTCGCTCATCAATTTTAATTATTGATTTTTCAACATTTACTCCGTCAAGAA
>CAYOYS010000045.1:0-1605 GCA_964408255.1 uncultured Christensenellaceae bacterium
CGTCCTTAGACTTACTGTCTTCCTTAGACTTACTGTCTTCCTTAGACTTACTGTCTTCCTTAGACTTGCCGTCTTCCTTAGACTTACTGTCTTCCTTAGACTTACTGTCTTCCTTAGACTTGCCGTCTTCCTTAGACTTGCCGTCGTCCTTAGACTTGCCGTCGTTCTTAGACTTGCTGTCGTTCTTAGGCTTGCTCTCGTCGTCTGACTTAGTGTCGTCGTCCGACTTGAATTCGAACCCTTTGAGAAGATCGCTAAGTACGGTATTCTTTGCGTTCGCCGTCGCCCCGTATTCTGCAACATTCTCCTCTTCCTCTTTGGGCATTTGCCAATCGTTCGCGCCGCTTCTGCGTGGCTTCTTGTCTCCGAGTAGTTTTTCGAACCGCTTTGTTCTCGTCGGTCTATCCTCACGCTCCTCCTCGGTATCGCTAACATCTTTGATAGAAAGCGCAATACGGTTATCCTTAACACTGATAATTTTAGCTTGAATCTCGTCGCCGACCTTGAGTACATCTGAGGGAGCGTTGATTCTTCTATCAGAGATGTTGGATACATGGACAAGTCCATCGATGCGCGGCTCGAGGTTGACAAATGCGCCGAACGCGGCAAGCGTCTGCACCTTGCCCGTGATTATCATGCCCGGATGATATTTTTCTGCGATTATCTCGCTTATGGATTTTGGTCTTTCTTGCAAAAGCTTATAGCTTAACGAAATCTTGTAATTATCGGCATCAACCTTGATGATTACGAACTCGTATTCCTTGCCAATCTCTAAAATGTCTGCAGGTTCGATGTCTCGCTCCCAAGATAGTTCGCCTTTGGGCGCCAAGCAGTCAAAACCATATACATTGACAAAAGCTCCAAAGCTTGTGAACCTCTTGACTAAGCCCGGAACCACATTATTGACCTCAAATCTATCTATATTGGCATGGAAAATGTCTTTTTTCTCTTGCTCTTCTCTCGCACGTTTTTCTTGCCATTCTTTCTCTGCTTTTTCTCTCGCTGCCTTTTTTGCCGCCCACAAAACTGCCTTGTGAGAAGCAACAATACGCTTTCTTCTGTTGTCGGATTCTTCCTTGTCAGGAAGCTTGGATACTTGAAGTATCTTACCTACATAGGTAGCGAGCGCATCGTCCTCTACCCTCTTTAGGTCTACCTGAGAGGCGGGAATGAACACGGTATAAGAACCCTTTCTGCCCAACAATCCGCCCTTGACCGCTTTATCTATCTTAAGCTCGAACACATCGGAAAGAAGTGCCTTGTCTACCTCGAGTACCTCGTCGATAGCTCTTTTATCGAGCATTATACATTCTTTGTTGCTTGATTTGTTCTCCACGACTATGGCGTCAAAGCTATCTCCCTCTTTATAATCTTGGGGATTGTATTCAACAAGTCCGGTCCTATCACTTTCTATAAAGCCGTCTTTTTTGCCGCCAAAATTGACTAATATGCCCGTCTCGTCCGCTTTGATAACTGTGCACTTGAGCTTTTTGCCTTCTTTGAGCCCAAATACCGTTGCTCTCATTACATCTTCCATAGAGCTTATCTTTTGCTTTTTCACCGGTTGTGCGACTTCTACGCTATCTTTCGCTTCCTTACTATCCT
>CAYOYS010000045.1:1705-4004 GCA_964408255.1 uncultured Christensenellaceae bacterium
TCGACTTTGGTGTCCGTATCCGTAGTATTCGGTTGTTCGGTCTCGATGTTCTCTTTGGTGTCTAATGTTTTAACCTCGGCATCCGCCTCGGTTGCAGTTGTGTCAACTGCTGCCACTTCGTTAACGCAGTCCTCGACGACTACGCTGTCCACTTCGTTACTCATTCCTAAAATTACCTCCATAACCAACTCTTTGGGAGTTGATGCTCCTGTCGTTACACCAAGCTTATGTATATTTGATTTTTTTGTAACCTTTGTTAAGTCGTTCTTATCTTCTATGAGATAGGTGTTCGGGCAATTCTTTGTGCAGAGCTCGAACAATTTCTTTGTATTGGAGCTTGTGCCGCTGCCGATTACGAATACCGTATCCGAGCCGCGCGAAAGCGTTTCCGCTTCTAACTGCCGTACTTTTGTAGTATAACAAATAGTATTATAGTTGACAAGCGAATTTATATTATTTTTGAGCATATTTAGTATATTAATATAAGATTCTTCGGGGAAAGTCGTCTGTACCACGCTAACATAACGCTTGTTGGGCTCGAGCGGGGGCAGTTCTTCTCCGCCAATAATTACAGCTTGATTATCCGCGCAACCGTTGATGCCGATAACCTCGGGGTGGTCAGAATCGCCGACAATGATGATTCCCATTCCCTCATCGAACGCTTTTTTTACAATTGTATGGATTCGTAGCACGTTCGGACAAGTCGCATCCACAATCTTTAGTTTTGTTCGTTTAAGCGTTTTCTTAACTTCGGGAGATACCCCGTGAGCTCTTATTATCACCGTACCCGCATCAAGTTGTGCGACATGCTCGGGCTCAATTGTCATTATGCCGCGTTCGGCAAGGCGATTTAACACATATTCGTTATGTATCAGTTCTCCTAATAGATACACCGGCTTATTCGTCTCGGTCTCTGCAAGCCGTATCGCACGGCTGACCCCCGAGCAAAAACCGCAGCTTCTTGCTACCTTTATTATCATTTTAAGAGTTTTCGTCCCGAAGCGGATACGCGCTCGTTGAAGCTTGCCTGCATTGCTTTCATCTTTGCGAACAAAAACTCAGTTGCTTTCTCTTTTTGCACTTTGGGGGGCAAAGCGAGGTATTCGTTCAGTCCGAAAGGCTCGCCAACTAGTAAAAAATTCTTTTGAAAAGGTTTGGGTTTTCGAAAAAGCAAAACGGGTATTATCGGCGCGTCGCTTTTTATTGCAAACAGAGCGGCGCCGGTATAAAATGGCGCGATATCAGTATTCTCGCCCTTATTGCGAGTCCCTTCGGGGAAAATCAAAAGCTGTTTGCCTTCCTTTAGCGCGTTAAGAATCTTGCGGTAAGCGGCAAGGTCATTTTCCCCTCTTTTAATAGGAATTCCGCCCATTTTTTGCAAAAACCATCCACCAAGCTTGGATTTGAACGCTTCCTCTTTGCCGATGCAACGGCAGCCCTCACGCATAAGCTTTGAGGCGACGAGTATTGAATCGAACGAGGAGAAGTGATTGCAGCAAATAACGGCTTTCTCATGCGTAAAGTTGCTTTTTCCAATGACCTTAGTCGGGAAAAGCAAGGATAAAAATGGATAGGATAGCGCTCTTACAACGCTATAAAAAAGCATCATCTTGCCTCCTTTATATAACTTAATATCTTTTTTGCAACCTCCTCGGCGCTCATATATGTACTGTCGATTTCCACACTGTCGAAAGTCTTTATCATCGGAGCAAAATCGCGCATACTATCATTATAATCCCTGTCGATTATGTCCGCAAGTATTTTGTCGTATTCAATACGCTGTCCTTTTTTTTCAAGTTCATCTTGTCGGCGGCGCGCCCGCTCCTCTGCTTTCGCCGTAAGAAAAAACTTATATTCGGCATTAGGCAGCACATAAGAGGTGATATCGCGTCCGTCAAGCACCACATTGTTTTCGGCGGCAATTTTGCGCTGTATCTCCACAAGCTTAAGCCTAACTTTAGGAATTTTGGATATATCTGATGCCGCCTTTGACATATGATGCTCGCGTATCGCAGTAGTAACGTCTACCCCGTCCGCATAAATATATTGTGCATCATCTACGTACTTGATTTCGATTGATAGGCCTTCAAGGAACCCTTCTACCCGCAAAGCATCGGAAGGCTCAATACCCAAAGACAGCGCTTTCCACGCCACCGCTCTATACATCGCGCCCGTGTCGAGATAGATTATCCCGAGTGATTTTGCTACACTTTTTGCTGCGGTACTCTTGCCCGCTCCCGAGGGGCCGTCAATTGCGATATTTATCATAATCATACCTTTATTAATTCTTTTTCGCTTG
>CAYOYS010000045.1:4104-10963 GCA_964408255.1 uncultured Christensenellaceae bacterium
TAGCCGGTTGAAAGCGCAATCTGCAGATTGTATCCGCCCGTAAGCGCGTCAACATCGATAACCTCTCCCGCAAAATACAGATTTTTTGCAATTTTACTCTCCATAGTTTTTGGGTCTATTTCTTTGACGCTTACCCCGCCGCTTGTGATTATCGCGTTATCGATATCGTCAAAGCCATTGAGTGGAAAACGCAAACCTTTAAGCGCGGCAACGAGGGCGGCGCGCTGCTCTTTTGTTATCTGATTGATTACTTCGCTTCCGTCAAGACCGCTTTGATTTATAAGCTCGGGTATAAGGGACTTAGGCAATAATCCGTCAAGTGAATTGCATAGTTTGCGATTGATATTTTCGGAAAAATCCCTTATTACACGCTTGTCAAGCGTCGAGGCGTCAAGTGCGGGCTTTAGGTCGATAACGACAGTAAGCGAGGATGCGTCAAGACGGTTAACAAGGCTGCTCAAGGTCAATATTATCGGCCCGCTAAGCCCTCTGTGCGTGAACAGCAGTTCTCCGAATCGTGACGCAAGCGTCTTGCCGCCCCGCACAATGCTCGCGGTCACATTCTTTAAGCTCAAGCCGGCAAGCTTCGCGGTGCCGTCGGCAAGCAATCCGACAAGTCCGCCCTTTGGCTCTATAATCGTGTGATTAAACTCTTTTGCAAAGCGGTAACCGTCTCCCGTTGAGCCGGTAGCGCGATAACTTATCCCTCCCGTTGCGATTATCACAGTCTTATCGGCGAACGTGCCCTTGTCCGTTATTGCCTCGTAGCCGTTCTCGCTACGCTTCAAGCTTTTGACCTCGGTGTTAAACAACACATTTGCCCCAAAACGTATAAGCGCTTTGTATATTGCGCCGATTATATCGCTCGATTTGCCCGATGCGGGGAATACTCTGTTACCTCTTTCGACAACTAGCGGAACATTGTTGGAATCGAAAAACTCCATTGTCTCCAAAGCTCCGAACGCGGTAAGCGCCGATATCATAAAGCGCGGGTTGACGGGGATATTGTCCAAGTAATCTTCAAGTGCAGAGCTGTTGGTTATGTTGCATCGCCCCTTACCGGTGATATATAATTTTTTCCCTGCTTTTTCGTTTTTTTCAAGGACGGTGACCTTTGCGCCCAGCCTTGCGGCGGTAAGCGCGGCAAACATTCCCGAGACACCGCAGCCGATTACAAGCACAATGTATCCGCCCTTGATTCGATGCGCTCAATCGCCGCAAAGTCGGTAAATTGCAAGGAAAGCGGGGTTATTACGATATAGCCCTCTTTGATATATTCCACATCGCAATGGACAGGGTTCAAAACGGGTATGGGGTGCCCGATAAGGTAATACCCGTCTTCTTTTACGATATATTTATCAAGATACTTATTAATCCCAACGGGCGCTATTTTGATGCCCTTAATCTCATCTTTGCTGCTGCAAGGGATGTTAATTGATATTATAGTGGTAGGTTCTTCAATCATAGCGAGTAATCTGTCAAGATTAGCGCGTACGAATTCTGCGGCGAACGAATAGTCGCCATCCTTGTTGTTCATGGAAACCGCAAGCGATTTTACATTGAGAATCGCGCCCTCGAGCGCGGCATTGACCGTGCCGGAATAGCAAATATCAGTACCGATATTCAAGGTGTCGTTGATTCCCGAAATAACCGCGTCGATAGCCAAATCGGCGCATATTATATCCAATCCGAACTTGACGCAGTCGGCGGGAGTGCCGTTGAGCGAATATCCCTCTATGCCGCAACAAAAAGGCACTTTGGTAAACGTAACGGGTTTATGGAAGGAAATCGCGTGACTTGAGCCCGACATCTGAACTGTTGGCGCAACGACTATGACGTTGTGCTCAAAAGACAGTGCGGCGGCTAAGGCGGCAATACCCGGAGCGGTGATTCCGTCGTCGTTGACAAGTAGCAAATTCATTAAAAAGGATGGACAAGGTTTGCCTTGTCGGCAAGCTCAGAATCAAACGCGTATTTTGCCGCCTGCCGTTTTTTGAAAAAATTCAAAGCGACCTGCGGGAACAGCGCGTATGACAATATGTCCTCCTCCTGCTCAATGTATTCTTGTATCTCTTTTTTATAACTTTCAAGTTCGGGCTTTAGTAAGTCCGCGGGACGGCAAGTAATCCGTTCCTCGTCTCCTAGCACTAGCTTGACGACTTCGGGGTTGGGCTCGGCGGGAAGCGCGCCATATTCCCCCTTTAACAGCGCTTTTGTCTCTTTGGTAACGTTCTTATATCTGCCGAACAAAACATTGAATACCGCTTGAATCCCCACAATTTGACTAGTCGGAGTCACAAGCGGCGGATAGCCAAGGTCTTTTCTGACAATGGGAATCTCCGCAAGAACATGATAATACTTATCCGATGCGTTCGCGTCTTTTAGCTGGTTAATAAGGTTGGAAAGCATCCCGCCCGGCACCTGATAAACGAGCGCGTTGACGTCGACCGAAAGCACCTTGGGGTTAAGATAGCCTTCCGCCTTAAGCTTTTCGGCAACGCCGCGAAAATGTGCCGCCGCGTCGCTAAGCAAGTTGAGGCTAAGCCCCGTATCGCGCGCCGTTCCCTTAAGCGTCGCGACAAGCGGCTCGGTTGCGGGCTGACTTGTTCCATTGCCGAACGGTGAAAGCGCAGTGTCTACAATATCGACGCCCGCTTCTGCCGCCTTAAGATAGGTCATGTCCCCCGTGCCCGAGGTGTTATGGGTGTGGAGATGAACAGGGCATTTGACCTTTGACTTAATCGTCTTAATCAACATATAAGCTTCGTAGGGCAACAGCAAATTCGCCATATCCTTGACGCAGATATTGTCCGCACCAAGCTCCTCGAGCTTAACGGCGAGCTTAACAAAATAATCTCTTGTATGCACGGGGCTTGTAGTATAACTCATAGCCGCTTCGCATATGCCGCCGTACTTCTTCGTCGCCTTGATTGCCGTCTCCATATTCCGTATGTCGTTGAGCGCGTCGAATATCCGCATGATGCTTACGCCGTTTTCGATGCTCTTTTTTACGAATAAGTCCACAACATCATCCGCGTAATGCTTGTATCCGAGAATGTTTTGTCCGCGGAGCAGCATTTGAAGCTTGGTGTTAGGACAAGCCTTTTTCAACTGCCGTAGCCGCTCCCACGGGTCCTCGTTGAGGAACCTCAAGCAAGAATCAAAAGTTGCGCCGCCCCACGCTTCGAGTGAATAATATCCGATTTTGTCGAGTATTTCGCATGCGGGGAGCATATCTTTAAGCCCCATTCTCGTCGCCGCTTGCGACTGATGAGCATCTCTTAATACGGTCTCTGTAATCAATAATTTATCCATTCAATATAACCTCCTTAAGAAAATATGGCAAGCAGTACGCCCGCTACTACCGCGGAGCCGATAACTCCCGCAACGTTAGGGCCCATTGCATGCATAAGCAAGTAATTGTTAGGGTCCTCCTTTGCGCCGACGTCTTGCGAGACGCGCGCTGCCATCGGCACCGCCGAAACTCCCGCAGAGCCGATTAGCGGATTGATTTTTCCTTTTGATAGTACATTCAAAAGCTTGCCGAGCAGCACTCCTCCCGCCGTTCCGAACGAGAATGCGAGCACACCGAGCACTAAAACCTTAAGCGTCGCGACTGTTAGGAAAGTCGCCGCATAAGCCTTTGAGCCGACTACCACGCCTAGGAATATCGTAACGATATTTATAAGCTCGTTGGACGCGGTCTTGGTAAGGCGCGGCACAACCCCCGATTCTTTCATAAGGTTGCCAAGCATAAGCATACCTAGTAATGGCAAGGCGGAGGGAAGTATAATACCCGTTACACCCGTTACTATAATTGGAAAGATAATCTTTTCGGTCTTGCTCACCTCACGCAGTTGTGCCATTCTTATAAGCCTTTCTTTCTTTGTGGTAAGCGCCCTCATTATCGGAGGCTGAATTACCGGAACGAGCGCCATATACGAATATGCCGCGATTGCGATTGTCGCAAGCAAATGCGGCGCAAGCTTCGCGGTAAGATATATTGCCGTTGGACCGTCCGCGCCCCCGATTATGCCGACAGACGCCGCCTCAAGCGGAGTCATGCCAACTGCGATTGCTAAGAAAAATGCCGCAATAATACCAATTTGTGCCGCCGCGCCGAGCAGCAGACTGCGCGGGTTCGCGATAAGGGGTCCAAAGTCGGTCATTGCGCCTATACCGAGGAATATCAACGGCGGAAAGATTACCCAATCTACACCTTTATATAGATAATAAAAAAGCCCTTGTTCGGATATAATACCGTAGGAATAACTGATATCGATAGGATTGATACCATTGTTAGCCGCAAGCGTTGCAATAAGGTCTTCGAGGTTTTCGGACGCTATGCCGAGATTGCGGCACAGCTCGGATAACGTTCCTTCGGCTATTACGGTGTTGGTCAAGTCGTTGGTAAAGGTATAGCCCGAGATGCCGAATAATATCTCGTACGCTCCGGGAATGTTGATTATGAACATTCCGAACGCTATCGGCAAAAGCAGCATCGGCTCGAACTTTTTGACTATGGCAAGATACATCAGAACGCACGCGATGCCCATCATGACGATATTGAGCAAGAATGCAAGGTCAATCGTGTGCAGACCGGTACTGAACCACAGCTTTTTTAAGGTTTCGCCCCAGCTTGCTATCTCGCACAAAAAAATCTGCGCCATTACAACCTCCTAACTTATGACGGCAAGCAGAGTGCCCGTCTCAACGTTTGCGCCCTTAGCGATTTTGAAAGTGACCGTTCCGTCACAGGGCGCTACGATGTTATTCTCCATTTTCATTGCCTCGAGAACGATTATCGGTTGATTTTTCTTAACCACATCTCCGGACGCCGCCTTAAAGTCAAGAATCATGCCCGGCATAGGTGACGCGACCTTGGTGCCATTGACTGCCGCTACGGCAGGAGCCGCCGGAGTCGGTGCAATTTTGGACGCCGCGGACGCTGCTGCCGTTTCCAATACAGGTGCCGACTTAATCGACGCGGGTGCGTAATTATCGATTTCCTCGACTTCTACCGAATATTTACGACCGTCTACGGTGATATTGAATTTGCGCATATATTACCTCCTAAATCCTTTTTATTGAACGTACGATAAATGAAGCCTTTTTGTCGGGTTGCCCCACTTCGCAATATACTTGAAGCGCGGCGGCGATTGCCGCGGCAATCATGTTGTCGGCTTCGTCCGTTATATCCTCTTTAGTTTCGGCGATTGCTCCTTCTGAGTCTTCGGATACTTGAGAATTGTCGCCTTTTTTGTTAAAGAGCCGCATGCCGTATAAAATAAATATAAGTAGCGTGAGTACCGCGAACACGACGACAAGACAAAGAACGGTTACTATCAATCCGTATTCCATATCTCCTCCTATAATCCTAGAAGCATAAGAAGTGCGTTGGCAATATAAGGTCTAAGCGCTTCGGGAGCAATTACCTCGTCGAAGCTACCCGACTCCGCCGCGGCAATCGCGCTTGCGCGCTCTTCCCTATACAGTTCTTCGAGCTTGCTCCTTAGCTTGGGCGAATTGCCTTTTGCGCTAAGTTGCTCTGAATAAACAAGACTGACCGCGGTATCTAAGTTGAGCGGGGCAACGAGCGCCGTGGGAAAGGCGATTGAGTAGTCAAAGCCCATGCTTTTGGAAATAAGCGCGGTATAAGCCGCGCCAATCGCATTGCCGACCGCGACCGATATCTTAGGAGCGGCGTGTAGCGCAACGGACTCGAACAAGTTGCTGATAATGCCTATTGCCGCATTCTGCTCCTCGTCCGTTGTCGTTATAATGCCCTTGCAATCGACAAGGGTAATAAAAGGTATATTAAAAGAGGCAAGCAGCGAAATAAAGGCGGTAAGCTTATCCGCTCCCGAAAGAGAAAGATACTCCCCGTCTGCTCTATTGCTTACTGCGACGCCTACTGAAATACCGTTGACTTTTGCAAAGCAGCACTTAATCTCCTTGGCGTAGCCTGAGCAGTATTCTAAGCGGCGACCGTCGTCACACAGCGCGTCAAGCAAGCAAGAGGCGGAAATGTCCGATGCAAGCGCTGCGCTTTCTCTGTTGGCATCGTCCGCGCTGTCCTCAACCACACCCGAAATATAATTGATAAGAGATGTGATTTTACCTTTTAAGTCCAAGCCGTCGTCAAAGACAAAATCCGCAACACCCGATTCGGCGGCATGAGTCTTTTGCCCAAACAAGTCCTTAACACTCTTTGTGGACGCTTGCGCAAGCACAGTGGGCGGGTTGAAAGAGATGACGGCGTCTTGGGAGGTAAAGACATAATCGCATAAGGCAAGATATGCCGCCATATGACCGACCGCTTTGCCTCTTACTACGGCAATATGCAAAACCGAGGACTTGAGCACCGTCGCCTTTTTCAAAAGCGCCGCGTAGCCGTCCATAACGGTAACGCCTTCTCCAATCCGTGCCCCGTTGGAGTCGATAATCGAAATGAGCAAACACCCGTTTTTAATGGCATTTTCCATACAATTAATTATTTTTTTTGCCTGACCTATTCCGAAACTTCCACCGAGAGCCGCACTATTTTGCGCAACAATATAGACGGGTGCGCCGTCTATTGCGGCATAGCCGGTAAGGACGCCCTCGCCCGCTAAGCTACTCCCGTCAAGTAGGGATTTGCCCGTCAAAAATCTATCCGCTTCCACAAAAGAAGAGGCATCAACCATGGAGTTTACAAAGGCGCGTATATCCTTAGTTGCCTCGTCAATGCCTTTGACCGTGGCTGCAAGCAAGATGTTCTTATCCATAATTACCTCCGGTTATATATTGAAAACGCTTAGCAAAGAATAAAAATTCAAAAAAAATTTCGAAACTCAGCTATTATACATTATAATCTAAT
>CAYOYS010000046.1:0-6479 GCA_964408255.1 uncultured Christensenellaceae bacterium
AGCGACTTCCGCATAGAACTATTATATACTTAGCGTTTGACGGTGTCAAGAAAACCTTGATAATCGGAGTGGACAATATCGAGTCGTTAATATTTTGGGAGTCTTTCGGCTCATATTCGTCATCGGCACTAAGTAGCTAAATTTTTCACAACATAGCGCTGCTATAAGTCAAAAATTTTGACGAATCTAATCTCGAAAATCCATTCAGAATATATTATCAACTTTCTTTTACCCACTTCTTTTGACAATTGCGACCTTAGGTAAGTGCAAAAAAAATGTAATAAGTGCGCTTACTGCAAAGGCTAAGACTCGGGATTCGGTTGACTTAGTATATTATATAATGTATAGTGTTATATATATTTTTATAAGCCCGGTTTTCAAGCGTGGATTTTCATGACGACGATTAAGACCGTTGTTATGTAAAGCCGAACTTTGAATAAAGATTGCGTGAATGTTTTGCGATGCGTTGCAACGCTTCCAAAGCCTTTAGTCCTGCCGGCAAATGAGGAGAAAAATTATTATGGCAAAGACGATTATCGACCAAGCCGCTTGCAAGGGTTGCGGGCTGTGCGTTCGTGCGTGTCCGAAAGGTATCCTCGTAATACGCGGTGAGCATGCCAACGCCAACGGATACTTCCCCGTCGAAAACGGGAACCCGAATGCGTGTATCGGGTGCGCGGCGTGTGCAATAATTTGTCCGGACTGCGTTATCGAGGTGGAAAGATGAGCGAAAGAATTTTTATGAAAGGCAATGAGGCTATCGCCGAAGCGGCTATTCGCGGCGGTTGTCGTTTTTTCGCGGGATACCCGATTACTCCCCAAAACGAGATACCCGAATATATGTCGCGAAGAATGTCCGAAGTGGGCGGCGTATTCATACAGGCGGAGAGCGAGGTGTCCGCGATTAACATGGTATACGGCGCGGCGGGCGCGGGAGCTTCGGCGATGACAAGTTCGAGCAGTCCGGGTATCAGCCTTAAGCAAGAAGGCATCTCCTACATAGCCGGCGCCGAACTGCCTTGTGTCATTGTCAACATGATGAGAAGCGGCCCCGGTCTTGGTGGGATTCAGCCCGCGCAAGGGGACTATTTTCAGTCGGTCAAGGGTGGTGGGCATGGCGATTACCGCATGCTTGTGTATGGACCGAGTACTGTTCAGGAGGCAGTCGATATAATATATGCCGCGTTTGACAAGGCGGAACAGTATCGGCTTCCCGTAATGATTCTCGGCGACGGTATGCTCGGGCAGATAATGGAGCCCGTAACACTTCCCGATATGAAAGACCTTTCCAAACTCGCAAAGAAGGATTGGGCGGCAGACGGTTCGCACATAGGTGACGACCGCAAGGTTATCAATTCGCTATATATTGAGCCTGATGTTCTTGAGGCAATGAACTTAAAGCTACTCAATATCTATAAAGATATGAGCGAGAAAGAAGTTAGATGCGAGGAATACATGACTTCGGACGCAGAAGTAATCATTACCGCGTACGGAACAGTCGGCCGCATTGCAAAAAGTAGTGTGCAGACGCTTAGAAAAAAGGGGATTAAAGCGGGTTTGATAAGACCTATTACCTTGTATCCTTTCCCCTCCGCGGTGTACTTAAAACATGCGCTAAGACCCGAGGTGAAAGAGTTTTTGGATGTTGAGTTGTCAATCGGCGGACAAATGATAGAGGATGTTAGACTATCGGTAGAGGGCAAAAAGCCCGTAAGGTATTTTGGCAGAGGCGGCGGCAATGTGATGAGCGCGGAGGATATCGCCGCGGTTGTCGAGGAAGGAGGATACAATGGCTAAGGTATTTGTAAAAACAAAAATGCTGACCGACGTGCCCTTTCATTACTGTCCGGGCTGTACGCACGGTATCGCGCATAGGTTGGTCGCTGAGGTTTTGGAAGAGATAGGAGCGGAGGGTAGAGTAGTTGGCATCGCGCCGGTAGGCTGCGCCGTATTCGCGTATAAATATTTTAATTGCGATATGATGGAAGCATCGCACGGCAGAGCGCCTGCGGTCGCGACGGGAGTCAAGAGAGTCAATCCGAAGAATATTGTATTTACCTATCAAGGAGACGGAGACCTTGCAAGTATTGGTATGGCGGAGACGGTACACGCGGCAATCCGAGGCGAGAACATCACAATTATCTTTATCAACAACACCATATACGGTATGACGGGCGGACAAATGGCGCCGACGACGCTCGAGGGACAGAAAAGCACGACTTGCGCGGCGGGACGGGACGCATTGCTTAACGGCAATCCTGTCAAGGTCGCTGAGATGTTAGCGACACAAGACGGACCGGCATACATCGCTCGCGTCGCACTTAATACCGTTGCGAATATCAACAAAGCTAAGGCGGCTATCCGCAAAGCATTCAAATGTCAGCTCGAGGGAAAGGGCTTTTCCCTTGTCGAAATCCTATCCACTTGCCCGACCAATTGGGGAATGACCCCTACTTCGGCAATGGACTTTGTAACGAACGAGATGACCGCAAAATATCCGCTCGGCGTATTCAAGGAGGTATAAGCTATGGTAGAGAGAATAATCGTCGCGGGCTTCGGCGGTCAAGGTGTCTTGAGTCTTGGTCAATTCATAGCTTATTCGGCAATCAACGAGGGCAAAGAAGTAACGTGGCTACCGTCCTATGGTCCCGAGATGCGCGGCGGTACCGCGAATTGTAGCGTGGTGTTCAGCGATGAGGCTATCGCATCCCCGATAATAGCGATTCCCGATACCCTTATAGCTATGAGTAAGCCGAGCTTATATAAGTTTGTAGACAATGTCAAGGCGGGCGGGGTTATTATCATAAACAGCTCGCTTATACCCGATAAAGTGGCGAGAACGGACGTAAAAACGCTATATGTAGACGCGGGCGCGCTTGCTATGGAAGCCGGCAACGCAAAGACTGCGAATATCGTAATTCTTGGAGCGTATGTTAAGGCGAGTGGGCTAATCGACAAAGAATCCGCGCTTGGCGCGATAAAGACGAAGTTCGCGGATAAGCCCAAGGTAATACCTGCGAACATTAAGGCGTTTGAGTTGGGATACGGAATAGAATAATCATTCGGCGAACCTCGAACACAGTTGCATTTGAACCTTGAACACGGTTGCCCTTGAACCTTGAACACAGTTGCATTTGAACCTTGAATACGGTTGCCCTTGAACCTTGAATACGGTTGCCCTTGAACCTTGAATACGGTTGCCCTTGAACCTTGAACACAGTTGCCCTTGAACCTTGAATACGGTTGCTCTTTGAGATATTTTATCAATTTTCTTTTTCCATTCCTTAATGTATTTACTATATCGGTCGGGTATGCTATAATAGTATCAAGCAGAGTAGATTCGGTGCGTTAAGTGTTGCGGGATGGGATGTAGCCCGTAAACGAAAGGCAAAAAGCCTGCGGTATCGGGTCGCGTCCGTTGCTAATTGATTTTTGCTTAATGCAACGATTACTTACAATGGACCTCTCTAAATATGGGAGGTTTTTTTATGAGAACAAGATTTCGTATCGACACCAAAAAGGCGGTATATACCGCCGTGCTGATTGCGCTTTCGACAATTGCAAATTATTATACTATATATTTGCTTAATAGGGTTTTAGCGGTATCGTTTACCTATTTGCCTTGTTTTGTTGCGGGAGTGTTCCTCGGTCCCGTATATGGTTTGGCGGTGGGACTGATAGGCGATTTTTTGGGATTGGTGTTGGGAGGGCTTATAGGACTGTTCAATCCGTTTATCCTTTTAGCAAGCGGCTTGCTTGGACTAATTCCGGGACTTGTGTTCCGTTATCTCAAGTGCAACGACTACGCGAAGATTATTATTTCATTCTTGATATGCTTAGTAGTCTGTACCTCGGGGCTTAATACTTTCGGTATTTGGATTTATGGGTCAAGGTCAAAGACTTTTTGGGCGTTTCTCATTTCGCGGCTTCCTTGGCAGGCTTTGATGGTGGGCGTTAACGCGGGTATCACATATGCCGTATACAACCCTTTGAAGAGGTATGTTTTCAAATTCGGCACTTTCAAAGAAAAAGCAATGCCGCCGAAAAGCGAGGAGAGTGCGGCATAACTCGGGCATATTCTTAGGATATTTTGCGATTACGGTTATTTTATCGAGGATTTTTTTGAAAACATTGTGACGAAGCCCTTTATGCTGACTAACTTGAACGCTAATATGAGTATAACATACAGCGCTATGCCCGTTGCACCGCATATCGCGGTCGCCCAAAATACCGAAAGATAAGACTTTATTAGCATCTGCATCAGCTTGACAAAAACGAATATCAATATTGAAAAAATCGTCGTCTTGACGATGATATTGTAGTATGATTGCTTGAGTGCGCCGACTTTTGCGAGGTATATACTGTTTAGGGCGAAGGAAATAAAATAGAACCCCGTCATCGCGACTGCCAATGCTAGTATCCCGATATAAGGGGGGAGAAAGTATAAGGACAGCCCCATGAACGCGATTCCCACCATATAGTTTGCGAAGCAGACATTCTCTTTGGCTATCGAGTTGAGCGCGGTACTTGTTAGCTGAGACAGAGAAAGGGGCAGAACCATTCCCGAGGCGAACGCAAGGAAGCGCCCCGCACCCGCGTCCTTGAAGAGGATTGTTCCGATTTCGGTGCCGAGCGAGGCGAACGTAATAAAAAACAGACCGCATAGTATCGTAATAAACCCCATCGAATTATCCACCTTGCGAGATATTGCCGCAAGGTTTTTGGTTGTCGAAAGCTCGGCGATTTCGGGAAGTAGCACGATTGACAGTGCGGAGGTAATTGCGAGCGGCGAATAAAGGAGAGGAAAAGCCATGCCGACTGCGCGCCCGTACTCCGCCGTTGCCTCGGCGACCGACAGTCCACTGTCTACCATGCGATGCGGAAGCAGTATGGCGGTGAGAATGGACGCAAGACTCGTGAACAAACGCATAAGCGTAAGCGGCACACTACTTTTCACAATGGACTTAAACGGAGCGGGCTTTGCAAATTTGCCTTTGTTTGCAATATACAATACAAGAATTACTACAAAGCAGATGATATCCGCAACCGTAAAGGCAATGGCGATTGCCTTGGCGCCGCTTACTGCCACTACCGCGCCCGAAAGGAGTAGAAGCACAAAGAATACATTCAAAAGTTCTTCGACAAGCTCGGTAGAGGAATAGATAAGATATTTTTTTTTGCCCATAAAATAGGCGCGAATGATGTTGTAAATCGCGGTCGAAATCGAGGTGGGAAGCATTATGTAAAAAAGCGGCTCGGCGCGGCTGTCTGCGAACAGCGTCAAAAACGGCTTTCTAAAAGCCATTACGCCCGCAATGGTGATAAAGGTAATCCCAAGCGATAGGATAAGTCCGCTTGTCACCGTTCCAAAAACCCTCTTTTGGTTGCCGAGCGCGTTGTGCTCGGCGGTACGGCGCGATACGGTGAGCGGTATCCCCGAGCATGCGAACATGGTAACGAGCGCGAGCATTGCAAAGCTTATCTGATAAAGTCCGAGATTTTCCGCGCCGACTTGCCGCGACAAATAGATTTTGAATACGAATGCAATAAGCCGCGTGACTATGGAAAAAACCATTACAATTAGCGTGGTGCGGCGAAAGGAATTTTTCATTCAATCTCCTTAAAAAACAGTGCTAAAATAATATATGATTATCTCACCGCATATATTAAAGCATGTTCGTTTTGCGGCGACCGCGCCACGGATTCGGCGCGGACAAATCGCGGCAATGGACAAAAGATTGTAACCGGGGTAATTCTATGAATGTCTATAAGGTAGTTAAGGGCGATACCTTAGAGAGTATCGCAAAGCGATATAAGTTAAGCGTAATCGAGCTGTCATTGACCAACAATCTCAAAGCGGTGTGTCCCGGAATGCGATTGCTGATTCCTTTGCGCAAAGGGATACCGTACACTGTTCAACCGCACGATAATATGGAATCAATCGCAAGCAAGTTCAATGTTGACGTCGGACAACTGTGCGAATTGAACAACACCGCGCGCGTGTTTTTGGGGCAGCTTATCTTTGTTCCCGAAAAGGATAAAATCGGGTAATTTTACTTGTTAAAATTTTTAATTACGGGGTACTCCTTGCTCGACAAGTGGCAACCCACCCGCGTCGCAACTGTCGCTTTTGCTTGTTCCGTCAAGCGTGACGAAACATCGCCTTTTCGCTCCGTTGCTCCTTTCCCTCAACGGCTACTTGCGTGCCCGTTTTCAGGTTCTTTTGTTCGGGTATTCCTCTTGGGTTGCTATATTTACAACGGATTAGCTCAAGCAAACCCACCCTTTAGGGCGCTAGTCCCGAGCGGAGCGAGTCAAAGGGGGCTTGATTATTTTTGCGGAGTGCAAAAATAATGGGGGTTTTTTAGTTCTCTTTATCCATTTTGAGATTGATGTTATTTAAGCTGCAATCTTTTGTTTTTGGGGGTGGCTTGGCTAAGGGTGAGTTCGCTGTTGGGGTCTTTTGTCGGGAATGGGGG
>CAYOYS010000046.1:6579-10811 GCA_964408255.1 uncultured Christensenellaceae bacterium
GGGTGGCTTGGCTAAGGGTGAGTTCGCTGTTGGGGTCTTTTGTCGGGAATGGGGGTTTTTATGACAGTCAGCTATTGTAGCTTGTGTTTTACTGTTTTAATTAGGGTGTTGCCGAAGTTAGGGGTATAAAAAAACTGCCGAAATTCGGCAGTTTTTTGTGGCAATTTCTTGCTCGATAAATTTTAATCCTTGTATTCGTCTTTGGTAGTGTCTTCGCTCGTTTTGCTTTTCGCAACTGCTTTTGCCGCTCTATCCTTATCATAGCTCGGCGTACCCGCTTTGCCTTTTCTTGTCGGACGGTATCTTCTAAACAGCACTACTACAATTACTGCAATCAGCACAACCGCTATTATAATCGACGAGATATACGCCCACAGATAAGATGTGTCGGGCTTAGGCTGTGTAGGCTCGGGTGTCACAGGCTCTTCTTCGTCTTGGTCGTCGGGGTCGTCCACGCGGATAGTTCTGTTGAATAACATAAAGTCATCGTATGTCGCCGCCTTGACCTTTGTGCCGTCCTCGTTGGTCAGCGCGACTCCGTCCTCGTCCAAATCATATTGCTTCGCATATTGGATAAGGAATGTTTCGCTATCAAGTTCTTTCAGTGTCACGTTATCAAAGAAAGCGTACCCCGTCAGCTTGCCGTCGTCGGTATCCTCGCCAAACGTTAGGTTGAGATACACGCTTGACATACTTGTCGATTCTGCCGTCTTGATATAGTAAGTGTATTTTTGCCAGCCGCCGCGCGTCTCAACGCCGTCCTCGTCATAGGTAGATGTATTGATTGTGGCAAAGGAATAAGTGGACTCGCCGCCGACCGTTACGAATACTTTTGCGCCCGCGTCCTTGTCTAGCATTACCGTGCGGACATATACGCTTATCTCATAGTATTTGTTCGCGGAAAGGGACAGCGAGCTGGTCTTATAGTTGTAATAGCTCGGCTTGAGATTGTTAATCATAAGGACGCTTGCGCCGACTGTCATGCCGTCTTCCATGCCTGTACTGTCGAATATCTCCTCCCTTGTCAATGCGGTTGTCGGGATTATATCGGTGTCGGTCTCGTCATCCTCGGTGGTCTCGTCGTCCTTTATATCGTTGCGGATACCGATAGCTTCGTAGTCGCCGTAATCCCTTGCGAATATTCCGACGACCTGCGTTTCGGTCTTTACATAACCCGAAGTCGTGGTGCCTGCGCCCGTCCAATTGTTGGGCTTTGACGGGGTACTTGATACTGAAGTGGTCTCGAAAGCGTCCGTCATAAAGCTTGTGGAGCTACCTGACGCGGCAAGAGTCTCATATTCTTCGTTCTCGATAGTCAGGTATGTGAAGCTATCGACAAGAATGGTTCCGTTGTAGGTCTCGTCGGCGTCGTCTTTGTTGCCAAAATAAACCTCAAAATACGCAGTCGCCGAACTCATAAGCCCTGTTTCTACGACAAAGACATACTCTTTCCATTTGCCGTCGGTATCGATTTCGACGACTAACGGAGCGGCGTTCGTAGAGGTAGTAGTCAAATATATTTCGCCGACTGTTCCAATTGACTTCGCGTATGCCTTGAAAATATAGCGACTGTTGGTGGATAGCGACATGCTTGCCGATTTCAACGCGAGCATGGATTTTGTGGTAGCTGCGCCCACGGTCTTGATTATTCCGAGGTTGGGCGCGCCGAAGTCGACCGGTCTAAAGGTTGCGAAGTCGTCAACCCAATCGTTGTATACATCGTTCTTGTCTCCCAAGCCTAGTGATTCGAGAAGCGCGGTGTTGTTGACGTTGATTACGCCGACATCTAACACATCCTCTTCCTCGTAGCGAGTCCAAGAGTCGGGCTTTGCAATCTTGTTGAGAAGTCCGGTTTGCTGATTGACATCGCTTTCGGTATAATCGATTAAGTTAAAGTTGCCGTTCGTAACGGTTGCGCTGCTTGAGGAAAAAGAGCTTTTCTTAAGGTAAGTCCCCGTTGTTGCATTGTTGTATTCGTCGTAGGTTACTTGCTCCATATTGATGTTCGCGATAAAGACTTTGCCGCTGACATAAGAGCTCGGAGTATAGGTTGTTCCGCTGCCTAAGGTAATACTAAGGGTAAGCGTCTTGTTGTCCAAACTATCGTATGATACGGTATTGCTACCTTGAATGAAGAATACAAACTCGACATAGTCGTTGGTAAGCTCATTGGCGTAGTCTTGCGTGTTGACGGTCGTAAAGCTGAGGAAAGAGCTGTCGTCGTCTTTCAAAAGGTTGATGGTCGCGCCCTTTCCGTCGGGTATATCCGCGGTCTTAATCCAGAGCGCAAGCCTGTAATGAAGGTTTTGTTTGATTGTCAAAGTATCCCCGTATTCCATTTTGTATGCGGAGGGCTGCTTGTTGTTGATTAGCAGCACGGGAGCAAGAGTGTATGGCGCTAGTGGGTTCGCGGATTGCTCTTCCTCACCCTCTTTAACCGCCTTCGGCGTGAGTCCGTATTTCTCAAGCCATTGGGCGTTGGTCATCTCCAAATTCTCGATATCGGCTTTGGATATAACCTTGACATCCACGTCCTCATCGGTGTTTTTGACGTCCTCAATCGCGCTGAAAACCCAGCCTTCGGGGAGTCCTTCGCCTGTTAAGACGCTGAAGTTGGCGTTATCGATTAGCTCGTTGTCCTCGGCGGAACCGCCCGAAATCGATTGCAAGTCTATAACCTTGGTATAATTCGGGTTGTATAGCGCCGGATTGCCGTATGTGTTGAGCAAATCGTCCCTATCTTCTATGCTGTTGATGACTTGTACCTCTTCAAGCCTTACGGTGTCAAAGAAAACCGTGCCGAGCGTAAGCGTGGTTTTGTCGTCCGCGCCGCCGCGCCCGAGCCATAATTCGAGAGTAAAGTCCTTGTTACGGTATTGGTTGCCTAGCACATAGAAAGAACATTCAATCCATTGATTGCCGGTGTCGATGTGCTCAATCATATATTCGCCGGCGCCCGATAACACAAGCCATGCGCCGCGCGTCGAATTGTCGTACGGCTCGTCGTCCTCATCAAGTCCGGTCACCTCGGCGAGCGAAGTGTTGACAAAGACCGATATTTTGACAAGGGTGCCGAGTGTGATTCTTATATCCTGCTTGCCGACGTAGCCGTATGCAGAGGGGGTGTTGCTGTATGTCTTTATGAAAAGAACGTTGTTGTCCGATGCGTCCTCGTGCAGTCCGGGATTCTCGCCGTAGGTGGTCGTTATGGATTCTGTCCATTTTTCAGAATCAAGGCTCATGATTCCCTTATAGGTGTATGAGGTCGGAGCGGTGTTGCCCGTTCCCGTTCCCGCAGTCGCCGTCCAGCCCGCAGGTGAATAGGGCATAGATGTAGATGTGGTATTTAGAAAATCTTGGTCGGGGACAAGCATGGAATATTTTTTACTTGTAACGTTGTCGATGTCGGCGTCTTTGTATTCGGATTGAGATATTTTCTCGGCGATTGCGTCGTCGAAGAACGCATATCCCACGGCACCGGTTGTCCCAATCCCCATGGACAAGGCGATACTGACCGAGGCGGTCGTAATCTGCGACGCCTCAAGGTATAAGGTAAAAGTCTGCCAATCATTGTCGTCAAGCGGGACAATGGGGCCGAACAAAGCGTAAGCGTTGTTGGTGAAGCGCACATATGCGCCATTTTCGGTGATTGCGACAACCTTAACCTTTACGCTAATCTTGTAATATGCTCCGATAGCGGTCGTAAAGCTGTTGGAATAGCTGTATACTGTCGAGTTTTTGTTGTAAATCATCAAAACATTGTCAGTTTTTGAGGGGTCGGGGTTAGCAAGATTGTCCCATTCTGACTTTCGGTTGTCGTAGCTCTCTCCGAGATTAACAACTCCATAAATGAGATTTTCCGAGCCGGTAACGGCGCCCGAGCCCGCAGAGCCCGACCAAGAGGAGGGCGTTTTGGGATATGTCGTACCCGTAGCGGACTCAAAGTCTCCGTTGAGTATAAGGGGAGACTCGGTTTCGGTCTCGTCGGGCTCTTCCTCCGTCGGGGTTTCCTCCGTTTCGTGATTACAAGCGACTGCTAAAAAACAAAGGCTTGCGGAAACAATCAAGATAAGGAGGAGTAACAACAATTTTTTTAATATTGACGAATTATTCATTTGACCACCTTTGCAGTTAAATTATACTTATCTATTTTAATATATAAAATAAAATTAATCAATTCATTTTACATAAAATACAAAATCCCTATTAATAAATTGTGTTACGCGACATTA
>CAYOYS010000047.1:0-10798 GCA_964408255.1 uncultured Christensenellaceae bacterium
ACAGAAGTCAATCGGCGCTTATTGTAAATTCGAACGCCGCGCCGCCCTCGTACCACAGCGGAAAATTGGTGCCCCACACATTATTGTGTAGAATAAAGCTCAATCCGTCTTTTTGAACGTCCTCGAATACATTGTCGAACTGTAATATCTTACCTTTGCCCAAGCCGACCAAGGGTGCATGGCGGTTTATGAGAGAGATTTTGACATTATCTACGGCGTATTCTACGCCCTCTACTGCGGCGATGTTGCGGTTGCCGTTTTTGACAACGGTATAAGGATTGATTGCGTATCCAAGCTTTTTATAAATTAAATTATTTTTTTCCGTGTTCGGGAACAGCCTAAAATGTATGCTTTCGGTAAGACGGTTTGCCGCCTTTTTGAGCCATGCGACCTCGATTTTCAGTCCGCTTGCGCTAAGCGCGTACCGTATCTGTATTTCGGGGGGCGCGCCGAGCATGTCCGAAAAATACGAATCGATAACAAGCCGTGTTGTAATCGACAACCCTTTTGCGTCCTCCGTTACCGAGCCGCTCTTGAGGGTGTAACCAAACCGCCCTTGACGATATTTTTTATCCGCGTATTTGAGCAGCGGTCTGCCAAAATCCGAGAACGCCCAATTTTTGTTCCTTGCGGCGTCGCGGGTGTAGTTGGCGAACCAATAGGAATAGTCGCTATGCCCGTAGGAATGATATTCGAGAACGGCATTATCGTTGGCGTTAATCAAAGCCGTACCGTTATAGCTAAGCTCACTGATACCGCCCCAAGTGTTGAGCCTAAGCGAGTAACCGCCAAAAGTGTAAGCTTTGTCCGTTACAAGTGCCGCTCCTACGCTCGGCGCTATATCGTGCGGAATTAGCGCAGATAGCGTATCGCGCGCCTCTTTTGCGTGTTCTTCGGTAAGCGCAGATAGCGCGTTGTCGATATAACCGCGTTGTTCGAGCCAGCTTTTTTCTATTACCGAATAACTGCCTTTTTTATATTCCTTGCGCAGCCTTGCGCGCAAATTGTTGAGATTATGGGGGAAGTCTCGCAATATATGGAAGACTCTTACCCTGTCGCGCGCTCTTGCTCTTTCAAAATCTTTGCGGAGATAATGTTCGTAATCGCCGAGATAGCATTTCATATCCATGCCCCAAGTATGCTCGCAGATTAGCAACAGGTTGTGAAGCAGTCCTCTATATTCCGCGCTGTCCCTTGTCATTGTCCCTTGCTCAAGCCACTTGTCCTTCAGCGCGTAAAGCTCGCGTAGCGCCCCCGTCTTATAGGGGTCGGAGGCTGCGCCGTGTATCCAGCTGTCTCCAATCTCGTCGGTTATTACCGGTAGCTTGTCCTTAACCTCCCACAGCTTTTCCGCAATAAGGTCAAGACCTCCCGCAACGACTTCATACCCTTCGTACCGTTTGGAAATGCAATCAAAATTATCTATTATCGCATTGGGGTTGCGTACTCCGTGATTGTCAAGCGTATGGTCAAAATATAATATGTCGTCTATATATTCGCTCTTGAATTCTCCGCCGTAGTCACCCGAATAGACGACGACTATCTCATAATTATCCTTTTTCCACAGAAAGCAGGGCGGAACCTCGGGAACGGCGGAGGCGCCGTTGACGCCGATATGCAGTAACTTAATTCCTTTTTTTGCGAGATATGGTATAACCGATGCGGTGTGACCGGGCACGTCGGTCATTTTTGCGGATATCGTCTTTTTATTGCGGAGTTTGTCAATTGCGTCAATAAGAGAAAGACCGTATTCGAAAGTATCCGCGTCAAGCAGCTCCGTATGGGTGGTAAACGGCAGCGCGTGAGAAACGATATCCCCGTTTTTGAGCGCGACAGCCAACTCGCCTTTAAGCTCGCGGTCGCCGCACTCGAGCGCTTCGGAGATAAGCCAAGAGCCCGTAGTCCATACAAAACGTTTTTTGTCCGTATTGACTGCGCGCGCAATTTTTATCGCGGACGGAATGAATTCTGCAAGATATTTGCGTCTGATGTTTTCCGCGTAATCGGTAAAGCCCAAATCAAGGTGTGTTTTTGAAACGATAACGACTTTATTCATAATGCCTCGTCTAAATATATTATATTGATATAATACCATATAAATCGGGCTTTGGAGCAATTCGAAAATTTATTTTCAAAATTAGCGGTACATGGACTCTTTTGCTTTGAATAATTTATTTTTACAAAAAATTAAAAAAGTTATTGACATATGTCATAAATGGTGTATAATGTAAGTGACATATGTCGAATACTAAGAACGGGAGGTGTACGAATATGCCTAGAAGAGACGGAACAGGGCCTATGGGCTTGGGGCCGGCGTCGGGCAGAGCCTTGGGCGGATGTTTACGCGGAAGCGAAAGACTCGGCGCAGGTTTTGGCGGAGGACGCTATTGCGGAAGAGGTTTTGCCTATCCTGTACTAAGCAAGGAAAACTTGGCTATGGAAAAGCAAGCGCTTGAGGCGCGGTTAGACGCAATCAACAAGCTATTACAATAGAAAGGTTAGGCGGAGGACGCTCCGCCGAATCCCTGATAAATGAGGTAAAGTATGCCCAGACCGAGAAAAAGAAGAAGAGTATGCGCGTTGCCTGTCAACAGCCGTTTTGGACCGCTTAATGCGGACGGCAAAGAGATAGGGCGTGTTATTATGAGCGTGGACGAATACGAGACGATAAGGCTTATCGACCTCGAGCGGTTCAAGCAAGAAGAGTGTGCTACGAGAATGAACATTGCGCGAACTACCGTTCAAGGTATTTACGACGAGGCAAGAAAAAAGCTTGCCGAAGCGTTGGTTAACGGCAAAGTTCTTGTGATAGAGGGCGGCGATTATAGGTTATGCAGCGGTGTCGGAGAGGGCTGCGGCGGGCGAGGTTGCAGAAGGAAGGGGAACCGCTTTTTTGAAAGTGAAAATAAAGACGAATAGCATGGCAAACAAAGATTAATGCAACATAATAAATACGAATAAGGCAACATAACAAAGATTAACAACGCAATATAACAAATACGAGCGATACGACATAATAAATAAAATAACGCAATATAATAAAGAAAAATAACACAATAAGGAGTATTTTATGAAAATTGCATTACCGGCAGACAATAATATTAATGCGAACGTTTGCGTGTCCTTCGGACGCGCGCCGTATTTTGCGGTGTACGATACCGAAAGCAAAACTATCGCATATATAGTCAATTCGGCGGCGACATCATCCGGCGGCGCGGGAATTGCCGCGGCGCAGTTATTGGTTGATGCGGGAGCTTCGTGCGTGATTACGCCGCGTTGCGGCGAAAACGCCGCCGCCGTACTCAAAGCGGCGGGAGTGGAGCTTTACAAGACCGAGGGCGATGATTTGATGAAGAATATCGAATTGCACCAAAATAACCGCTTATCTTTGCTTAGCGAGATACATTCGGGGCTGCATAATCACGGTAGGAGATGAAGTTAGCGGTTTTAAGCGGCAAGGGCGGTACGGGTAAGACATTCGTATCCGTCAATCTTGCAGCCGTTGCCGGCATTGCGGATTATGTGGACTGTGACGTCGAGGAGCCTAACGGAAGACTGTTTTTTAAGCCGTCCGATATTGTGCGCGAGGAGGTTGCAGTCCAGATACCCGTCGTTGATACTTTGCGATGCACGGGATGTAAAAAGTGTGTGGAGTTCTGTCGTTTTAACGCACTTGCATACGCCAAAGAGCTTATCGTATTCGATAAAATCTGTCATTCTTGCGGCGGATGCCGCTTGGTATGTCCGGTTGGGGCGATAGAGGAAAGACCAAAGACAGTCGGTGTCGTTGAGCGAGGAATTTCGGATAAAGTAGCCGTGCATACGGGCATTTTGAATATAGGCGAGGCATCGGGCGTCCCGATACTCAACAAGTTGCTTAGCGCGCCGTTCGGGAACGAGGTGTTTTTGGATTGTCCGCCGGGGAGCGCTTGTACCGTCATGGAAAGCATCTCAGACGCGGGCTTTTGTTTGCTTGTTGCGGAACCCACTCTGTTCGGAGCGCATAACCTCGCAATGGTTCATGAGCTTGTGAAGCTTTTTGGGAAACCCTGCGGCGCGGTGCTCAATAAGTGCGGTGATTATAAAAATCCTTCCAAAATTTATTGCGAAGAAAACGGGATAAAGATATTCGCCGAAATACCTTTTGACCTTGAGCTTGCACAACTGAATTCCAATGCACAAATCGCGGTTTATAAAAGCGAGCGGTATCGGTCGCTTTTCTTGGATATTCTCTCGAATGTCAAGGAGGCGGCACAATGAAACAGCTTCTTATAATAAGCGGAAAAGGGGGAACGGGCAAGACAACTCTTGCCGCGGCATTCATAAAGCTCGAGAGCGCTCGCGCCTACGCTGATTGCGATGTGGACGCGCCCAATTTAAGCATTGTGGCAAGTAGGACGGATATTCCTCAAAAAGAGGATTATTTTGGACTGCCCAAGGCGGTTATCGGTGACAAATGCATACGATGCGGCGCTTGCGCCGCCGCTTGCCGTTTCGGAGCGATAAAGATGAATGGCGACGACTACTTCTCAGACCCTATCGCTTGTGAAGGTTGCGGCGTTTGCGCGTTTGTTTGTCCGCAACAAGCGATAACCATGCAAGACGCCGTCTCGGGTGAACTGTCGCTGTATGCCGCCGCGAGCGCGGGGATATTCTCTACCGCGCGGCTTAAAGTGGGAAGCGGCGCTTCGGGCAAGCTTGTTGCCGAGGTGAAAAAGCGTTTGGTAAATGCCGCGCCCCGCGCCGATACGGCGATAATTGACGGCTCTCCGGGGATAGGTTGTCCCGTTATCGCGTCCGTTTCGGGCGCGGATATGGCGTTAATCGTCGCCGAACCGACACTTTCGGGCATAAGCGATATGGAAAGGGTGTTGCAGACTGTCCGGACCTTTGACATTCCGGCGGCAATCTGTGTCAATAAGGCGGACTTGAACAGAGTCTATACCCAAAAAATAAAAGAATTTTGCAACGAGAACGGTTTGCCGTTCGTAGGAGAAGTTCCGTACGACGAAAAAGCTATAGAAGCGGTCAACTCATGCGTTAGCATCGTGGATATAGACTGCCCCGCGGGAAGCGCGGCGCGCAAAATATATCAAAAAACAAAGGAAATATTAAAAACACTATGAAAATTACAATTCTATGTGATAATATTACCTCGTCCCCAAGCCTTGGGGCGGAGCACGGCTTGAGCGTGTATATCGAGAGCGAGGGCATGACGCTTTTGTTTGATACCGGAGCAAGTCCGTTGTTTTCCAAAAACGCCGAAAAGCTCGGCATAGATATAAGCGCGGTCGATATAGCGGTGGTGTCACACGGTCATTATGACCACGGCGGCGGACTGCCGACGTTTTTGAAGCTCAACAAATGCGCCAAAATATATATGAGCGGACGCGCCTTTGGCGACTATTATGCGGACAGCGGCGAGCATTATATCGGGCTCGACAAGACACTTAGGGGCGAGCGCCGCATCGAGTATGTGGATAGTGTAAAGACGGTCAACGCCTACTTGACTCTGTTTTCAAACGTGTGCGGAAACTCTCCGCGTCCCGCTCTTAATAAACGGTTGTTAAAAAAAGAGGGGTTATGCTGTATCGAGGACGACTTCGCGCATGAGGTCAACGCAGTTATTAATTTTGACAATAAGACGCTGTTACTTGCGGGCTGCGCGCATAACGGCATACTCAATATATTAAACCGCTACGAAGAGTTGTTCCAATCTGAGCCGGACTATATCCTTGGTGGACTGCATCTTTGTGACAAGTGCGGCAGTGAAAGCGAAAAAAAGATATCGTCGCTTGCAAATCGGCTCAAAGCGTACAAGGCAAAGATATTTACCTGCCATTGTACAGGGCTTTGCCCCTACGGTATTTTGAAAGAAATTCTGGGCGATAAAATAGAATACGCAGCCGTTGGCTGTAGCTATGAAATTTAAGGAAAAGGAGAGAAGCTAATGAGCAAGGAATGTGACCACAATTGCGGAAATTGTTCTGAATCTTGCGAGGAACGCAAGGAGGATTTTAGAGAAAAGCCGCATGAGCTTTCAAGAATCAAAAAAGTTATCGGCATAGTCAGCGGAAAAGGAGGCGTCGGGAAATCGATAATAACTTCGATGTTAGCCGTCCTTATGCGCCGTAGAGGAGCGAATACCGCCGTGCTTGACGCGGACGTTACGGGACCCTCGATACCGCAAGCGTTCGGGCTTGCGGGAAGCCCCGACACGAGCGATATTGGAATGTATCCATTGGTCAGTAAGACGGGCATTAAGGTGATGAGCGCCAATTTTCTTTTGAAAAAAGCAACCGACCCCGTAATTTGGAGAGGTCCGCTTATTGCCAACATCGTCAAACAATTCTGGACGGACGTCATTTGGGGAGATATCGATTATATGTTCGTCGATATGCCTCCGGGCACGGGAGATGTGCCGCTAACCGTATTCCAATCCCTGCCATTAGACGGTATAATCGTTGTGACTTCTCCGCAGCAGCTTGTAAGAACAATAGTGTCTAAAGCTATCAATATGGCGGGTAAAATGAATATACCAATACTCGGAATAGTTGAGAATATGAGCTATATTAAGTGCGATTGCGGCAAGGAAATTAAGGTGTTCGGCGAGAGTCGCGTCGAGGAGACCGCTAAGGAATTCGGGATATCTGTACTTGCAAAGCTGCCCATTGATGCTAACCTTGCGACGGCTTGCGACAGAGGACTTATCGAACTATTCGAGGGTGAATGGCTTAAAGGCGCAATAGATGCGCTTGACAGCCTTATCGAGAAAAAATAACGGAGGTAGTTTTATGAAAATTGCAGTAGCCAGCGAGGGGAATATCGTTACGGGTCATTTTGGGCATTGCGAGAATTTTAATATTTACACCGTCGAAAACGGCGCGGTGGTCAAGGCGGAAAGTATACCTAATCCGGGACACCGACCGGGGTTTTTGCCCGTTTTTCTTCATGAGCTTGGAGTGACGGTCATTATTTCGGGCGGTATGGGAAGCGGTGCTGTAGAAATATTCAACGAAAAGGGCATCGAAGTAATCACCGGCGCAGTTGGCGAAGCGGAGGCTATGGCGAAGGCATATATCAAAGGAGAATTGAAAAGCGGCGGCGGCGTATGCGGCGAACACCGCCATAAGAACGGATGTCACTAAATTTTTAGTGCGTGTATATTGTGTGCGGGGGCGCGCCGTTGTCGCCCTCGGTTTTGCTCTTTAAGCGAGGTGGATTTTTTATCATTGCGTATACTATTTACAATGAAAGGGGTTTTTGATATTATAGTGTTACGGTTGACAAGGATTTTGTGATAAGTCTTTTCGCCGCAAGGCGCAATTTCTGCGCTTCAATCAAAAGAAGGAATCAAAAGATGGACATTTTAGCTAAAATCAATCGGTTAAAAGAGGAAAAGAACGCGATAATACTCGCGCATTATTACCAAGGCGACGAGATACAAGAGATAGCGGACTTTGTGGGCGATAGCTTGGATTTGAGCCGCAAGGCACAGCAAAACGATGCGGATACTATAGTATTTTGCGGAGTGGATTTTATGGCGGGGAGCGCCAAGCTTCTTGCGCCGCACAAGACTGTACTTTTGCCCGAATATAGCGCGACCTGCCCAATGGCGAATACGGCTACGCCCCAAAAGGTCAATGAACTTCGCCGCGCGAACGCGGGCGCTACCGTAGTCGCGTACATTAATTCGACGGTAGCGGTCAAGGCGGTCAGCGATATATGCTGTACCTCCTCCAACGCAATCAAGATTGTCAATTCCCTTGATTGCGATAAGATTATATTTTTACCGGACAAAAACCTAGGCGCTTATGTTTCGCGGTTCACCGACAAACAAGTGATTCTTTGGGACGGGCATTGTAGCGTACACAACGACCTTAATATAGACCAAGTCCGCAAGGCAAAGCAGAGGCATCCGCAAGCGGAACTTGTCGTACACCCCGAATGTTTTGCCGAGGTAATAGTTGCCGCGGATTTTTGTGGCAGTACCTCGCAGATAATCGAATATGTCGGCAAAAGCGCATCACGCGAGTTCATAGTCGGCACCGAAGAAGGGATACTGTATCGGCTAAAAAAGGAGAACCCTAACAAAAGCTTCTATCTTGCGTCCAACGCTTTGCATTGCGGCAATATGAAAAAGATTACCTTAGACAAGGTCTTAAACAGCCTCGAAACAATGCAGTACAAAATCGAATTTGACAATGAGACTATCCGCACCGCCTCTTTGCCGATAATAAGGATGCTTGAAGTCAAATGAGGGATTACGCAATTTATAAGGGATTCGAGATTGACGAAACCATAAAAACAGACGTGCTTATAGTCGGCGCGGGCGCGGCGGGACTGTATACCGCGCTCAATCTTGCAAGTACCCTTAATGTTATCGTCTTAAGTAAGCTCGAGCTTGAAGAGTCCAACTCAATGTTTGCGCAAGGGGGAATCGCTACTGTAAGACTACCCGTAGATAATTGGGAAGCGCACTTTAATGACACCATAAAAGCGGGCGCAGGCATGTGCGACGCGGACGCGGTAAAGGTTCTTGTTAAGGAAGGTCCGGCGATAATCGAGCAGCTTATCGGGCTTGGCGTTCCGTTCGATAAAGATGCGAATAACGAGCTTTGTGTAACAAGAGAGGCGGCGCACAGCTGTGACCGCATCATGCATTGTGGAGGTGACGCGACGGGCTATCATCTTACAAAAACCCTTATAGCAAGATGTAAAAGCAAACACAATATCAAGATTATCGAGAACATGTTAACGCTTGATATTTTGACCGAGGACGGCAAGGCTGTCGGCGCAGTCGCAAAGGGCGCTACTAAGAATATCATAATAAAAGCCTCACACATCGTTATAGCGTCGGGCGGTATAGGCAGAATCTATCGCAACAGCACCAATTCGGTATGCGCTACCGGCGACGGCATAGCGGCGGCGAAAAGAGCGGGGGCAAAGCTTAAGGACATGGAGTTCGTACAGTTTCACCCGACGGCATTGATATATCCAAATGACAGAATGCGCTTTTTCTTAATATCCGAAGCGCTTCGCGGCAGCGGGGGCATCTTAAGGAACCGCAAGGGCGAGCGATTCATGCAAGGTGCGCACGAGCTTGCGGAGCTTGCCCCGCGCGACATAGTTTCGCGCTCGATAGTCAAGGAGATGAAAGAACACGACTTGCCCTATGTATACCTCGATATCACTTTCAAGCCGCGCAACGAGTTGAAAGAGCGTTTCCCTCAAATATATGAGAACTGCCTCAGAAAGAATATAGATATAGCGGTCAATTGGATACCTGTGTTTCCCGTGCAGCATTATTTTATGGGCGGTATTAAGACGGATATCAACGGCGCTACCAATATCGACAACTTATACGCCGTGGGCGAATCGGCATGTACCGGAGTACACGGCGCGAACCGCTTGGCGAGCAATTCGCTGCTTGAATGTCTTGTTTTCGGAGCTAGGGCGGCGCAGGCTATCAACAACGCGGCGGCGGGGCGTCCCCGTGCCGTTTTGCCCGAGCTTGCGGTCAAGGCGCAAAAAAGTTTGGATTGTCAGACTTTCCGTTCGCGAATCCGCGATGCGATGACCAAAAAGGGCGGTATTGTGCGCAATTTCCGCGAACTTACAGAGGCGGCAAAGGAGATTGGCGGCTATTATCGGGAGTTGCAATCAACCGCGCTTAACTCCACGAAAGAATTCGAAACATTGAATATGGCAGAAACCGCTATCGAGATTCTCAATGCCGCCGTGTTGCAAAAAGACAGCGTGGGAGCCCATTATAGAGAAAATTAAGAGGTGTGTATGAAAGGGTTATTCGTCGATGAATTGATAAGACAAGCGCTCAAAGAGGATATAGGGACAGGCGACATAACGACTGTCGCGACCGTTCCCACCGAGGCGAACGCATGCGGCAAGTTTATTGCCAAGGAAAGCGGGATAGTCTGCGGAATCGAGTTGGTGTGCCGCGTATTCGCCTTACTCGATAGCAGAATAGTCTTTGCGTCGAGATTAAAAGACGGCGCGCGTGTCGAGGCGGGAGATGTAATCGCGGAGATAAGCGGAAGCGCCGCCGCAATCCTTACGGGCGAGCGTACCGCGTTGAATTTTTTGCAGCACTTGAGCGGTATTGCGACAAAGACGGCGGAATGTGTTGCTGCAACAACAGGAACGAACGCAAAAATTTGCGATACCAGAAAGACTATTCCGGGGCTAAGAGCATTGGAAAAGTACGCGGTCAAAACGGGCGGCGGGAGCAACCACAGGTTCAGCCTTGCGGACGGAGTGTTGATTAAGGACAACCATATTAAAGCGTCAGGCGGAATAACCGCCGCGGTCAACGCGGCAAAATCAATTGCGCCGCACACCTTAAAAATCGAAGTTGAGACGGAGAACCTCGCAATGGTGCAAGAGGCGCTTGACGCGGGCGCTGATATAATAATGCTCGACAATATGACGCTTGAGGCAATGAGCGAGGCTGTTCAACTGATTGGCGGAAGAGCAAAGAGCGAGGCATCGGGCAACATGGGGAGCAAAGACCTTGCGGCAGTTGCGCTTACCGGAGTGGATTACATCTCAATCGGCGCGCTGACACATTCGGCAAAGGCGCTCGACATCAGTCTAAAATTTTCATAAAATCATAGTCAACAAAGTTTTTTAAGTTAAGTGGCTATAAAAAATCAGAATTTAATCATGCAAGGCTAACGCGATAATAGCAGGATTTCTATTCGGGCGCGCGCAATATAAAATAGTGGGAGTTCTATTCGCCGCGCAATACGCGCAATTATAGAATACGGACAATTCCTTT
>CAYOYS010000048.1:0-10633 GCA_964408255.1 uncultured Christensenellaceae bacterium
TAATGTAATGTTTTTATACATATATATGGTTGTATGTGTTATCTTGGTGCTCCGCAAAGATTGGCGCGCCGACAAATGATTATGAATTAATGTCGGCGTCCGCGCATTGCCGTAACAAGTACCGCTTTTTGTGCGTGAAGCCTGTTCTCCGCTTGCTCAAATATCTCTTTCGAGTGCGCGTCCATTATCTCTTTTGTAATCTCTTCGCCGCGGTGCGCGGGCAAGCAATGCAATACTATCGCGTCCGACTTTGCCGCTTTCATAACCTCGGAATTAATCTGATAGCCACGAAAAATCTCTTTTCTTTGCGCCGCCTCCTCTTCTTGCCCCATGCTCGCCCATACATCAGTATATAACACATCCGCGTTTTGCGCCGCCTTTTTGATGTCCTTGGTAATCATAAGGTAGCCGCTTTCTTTGCCCCATTCGACAAGCTTGGCGTCGGGCAAGTATCCGTCGGGACAAGCGATTGCTATTTTGATACCGAGCTTGACGCAGCCGACTATCAAGGAGTTTGCCATATTGTTGCCGTCGCCGATATAGCATAGCTTGAGTCCCTTAAATGTGTGCTTATATTCGCGTATCGTCATTAAGTCGGCAAGCACCTGACACGGATGACAATAATCCGTCAACCCGTTGATGACCGGAATCTCGCTGTGCTCGGCAAGCAACTCCACCTCGCTTTGGTCAAACGTCCTTATCATTATCGCTTGAACGTAGCGGCTAAGCACTTTCGCGGTGTCCTCAATCGGCTCGCCGCGCCTTAACTGAATCTCGTTTCCGCTCAAAAACAGCGCATAGCCCCCGAGCTGATACATTCCCGCCTCAAAACTCACCCTCGTTCTCGTTGACGCTTTGGAAAAAATCATTGCAAGCGTCTTGCCCTCGAGCCGCTTATGCGGCAAGCCGTGTTTGTATTCGTATTTTAGCTGGTCCGCAAGGTTGATTACCTCGAGTATTTCCTCTTTGCTCAAATCCGCAAGCTTGGTCAAATGTTTCATGCAAGCACCTCTTTCAAAATCTCCCATCCTTTATCAAGTAATTTATAGCTTATATTAAGAGGGGGCAAAAGCCGCAGCTTCTCCTTTGCGGTAAGCACAAGCAAGCCCTTGTCCATAGCGCGAAGTACCGCCGCTTTTACATCGCCCTCTATTTCGACTCCGAGCATAAGCCCTAAGCCGGTTACCGACTTAACCTTTGGGAGCGTCAATAGCTTTTTTTTCAAGTATTCGCCCTTGGCTTTCACCTGTTTCAAAAACTTATCGTTTAGCCGCTCCATTACGCACAGCGCACCGGCGGACGCGACAAGATTCGCGCCAAAGGTAGAGCCGTGAGTACCGGCGCTTAAGACGTTCGCCGTCTTGTTTGAGAACAGAGTAACGCCGATAGGCAAGCCACCGCCTAAGCCTTTCGCCGTAGTCAATATGTCCGGCATAACGCCGTACTGCATAAACGCAAACAAGCTACCCGTGCGCCCCGTTCCGGTCTGCACCTCGTCGATAATCAATAGGATATCCCTTTCCGCGCAAAGCTTTGCCAATTCGATAACAAATGTCTTATCAAGCAAAACAACTCCGCCCTCGCCTTGTATCAGCTCGAGCATAACCGCCGCAGTGCGCGCGTTAAGCTTGCTTTTTATATCCTCAATATCTGCTTCGGCGTACACAAAGCCTTCCAAAAACGGAAAGAAGTAATCGTGGAAGCTTTCCTGACCTGTCGCAGTAATTGTCGCCATAGTTCGTCCGTGGAAAGAGTTGTTAAGCGTAATTATCTCGAATCTGCCCTTGCCGTACTTGTCAAAGGAATATTTTCTCGCCGCCTTTATCGCACATTCGTTCGCCTCCGCGCCCGAGTTGGAAAAGAACACTTTGTCAAGCTTGGTCTTTTCGCATAGCAACGCGGCAAGCTCAACACTCGGTTCGCTAAAATATAGATTGCTTGTATGTGCAAGCCGCTTCGCTTGCGTATATACCGCCTTGACCCACTTGCTATCGCTTGCGCCGAAAACATTGACGGCGATGCCGCCCCCGAAGTCTATAAACTCTCTGCCCTCGCCGTAAAGAAGAGCGCCTTTGCCCCTTTCAAGCAATAGGTCAAAGCGGCGGTATGTATCCGCAATATAAGTCTTGTCTTTTTCCTTTATCGTCTTACTTTCCATTAGCTGCAAAACATCGTTCCGATGCCCTCGTTGCTAAGCACTTCGATTAATATCGCGTGGGGGATTGTGCCGTCTATTATGAATACCCGCCCGACGCCGCGCCGTATTGCTTCGATACAACTGTTGACCTTGGGAATCATGCCGCCGGTAATTATCCCTTCTTTGATTAATTGAGGGGCGTAGCTCACATTGATTTCCGGAATAAGGGAATCGGGATTGGCGGGATGCGCAAGTATACCCTTGATATCCGTCATCGATATAAGACTACATGCCTGAAGCTCCCCCGCAATCCGCGCGGCGACCATGTCCGCATTGATATTATAAATGCTTCCGTCCGCCTTATCGAAACCTAAAGAAGCGATAACGGGAATATAACCTTTTTCCAATGTGTCGAGAATCGGTTTGGTGTTGATTCCTACGACTTCGCCGACATAGCCCAGCTCCTCGCTTGATTTTTCCGCTTCAATCATATGCCCGTCCACACCGCAAAGACCCAACGCTTTGCCGCCGGACGCTTCGATTAGGTTGACAAGATTTTTATTGATTTTGCCCGCAAGCACCATCTGTACAACCTCGGCAGTCGCCTTGTCTGTCTGCCTCATGCCGTTAATGAATTTCGTTCCGATGTTCATTTTTGCAAGCGCATCGTTGATTTCGGGGCCGCCTCCGTGAACAAGTACTATCTTTACCCCTATTTGCGCAAGTAGTACCACGTCCCCCATTACGGATTTTTTCAACTCCTCGCTCTGCATCGCGTTGCCGCCGTACTTTACTACGACTATGCGGTTGTAATACTTTTGGATATACGGAAGCGCTTGCGTAAGCACCTCGGCTTTTATTGTGTTGCTAATTTTCATAATAAACCTTTCCTTTTTGTTTTTTCGGAGTGGACAATTTTGAATTGTTAATATTTTATCCACTCTTTGTTTACAGTTATATATTCGGGTGCTGTTGCTTGTTAGGTAACATCGTCTGCTTATCGCCCTATTAGACAATCATAGTTCGTTCTTCATCGATTTATAATTGTATTTTTGCTATTATGCGATTTGGTTCGCTTGTTCGGTTGCCTTGTTCTATTTGCCTTGTTCGGTTGTTGCTTTTTGAGCTATTGTCTTGTTAATTGGTGCGCGCCCGAGCGGTGCTTGCCTATCACTTTATCAGGTTCTGTAATCGCCGTTTATTCTTACGTATTCGTATGTCAAATCACAGCCCCAAGCCGTCGAGCTATCGTTGCCCGAATTAAGGTTGATATGAACTTCTATCTCGTTTTCGAGTAACACAAGCTTCGCCGTTTCCTCATTGAACGGTATTGCCGCGCCGTTTCGGCACACCGAAATCCTGCCCTTAGCGGAGGCAAAATCCATATCGATTTTTGTAACGTCCACCGCAGCGCCGCTATAGCCGATTGCGCACAATGCCCTTCCCCAATTCGCATCCGCGCCGAACATCGCCGCCTTAAAAAGATTGCTCGTTATTATGCTCTTTGCCACTTTTCTCGCGTTGTCTTTTCCGCATGCGCCGGTTACCTTACATTCAATTACTTTCGATGCGCCCTCGCCGTCTTTTGCAATAAGCTTAGACAATGCGGTAGTAACCGCGTTGAGCGCCTCGCAAAAAGCATTGTACGCATCCCCTTGCGATGCTATAACTCTATTGCCCGCGCGCCCGTTCGCGATTATACTCACCATATCGTTGGTCGAGGTGTCGCCGTCCACGCTGACCATATTAAACGAGTCCTTTACGTCCTCGCTTATTGCTTTTTTGAGCATCTCAGGAGTTATCGCGACATCCGTCGTCAAAAACGCAAGCATGGTCGCCATGTTCGGGTGAATCATGCCCGAGCCCTTGGCAATACCTCCAATTCTTGCTTCAATGCCCTCGAGCTCAAACGAAACCGCCGCTATTTTATTGATAGTATCCGTCGTCATTATAGCGTCCGAGGCGGGCTTTGCGTCCGTACCGAGATTATTGACCAACGCGTCCATGCCCGAAGCAATCGGCTCAATGTTAAGCGGCTGACCGATTACACCGGTAGACGCGACAATTACATCCCGCGCCTCTATGCTTGTATGCTTTTTTACAAGCGCGCACATCTTTTCCGCTATCTCTACGCCGTCTGCGTTGCAGGTGTTGGCGTTGCCGCTGTTGCAAATAATCGCTTGCGCAAAACCGTCCTTAAGGTTCGCTTTCGTCACAAGAATGGGGGCGCCTTTGACAAGGTTGGTGGTGTATACGCTTGCGGCGCTGCCTCTTACTTCGCTGACAATCAACGCAAGGTCCTTTTTGTTTTTATTTTTTCTTATTCCGCAATGCACTCCGCTCGCTCGAAAGCCTTTCGGGGCGCATATTCCGTTGTCGATGAATTTCATCATTCCTCCCTAAAGCTGATTCTCGGGAAGCCCGAGCATAATATTCATACACTGTACCGCGGCGCCCGACGCGCCCTTTCCCAGATTGTCGAACAACGCAATAAGCGCCGCCCTCTTGTCGTTGCCGGTAACGTAAATGTGCATATCATCGCGCCCCGCCGCGGAATCCGCTTGAAGCATAATATCCTCGCCGCACTCCCACATCACTTTGACAAGTTTTTGCCCCTTGTAATAATCTTCCAAGACGTTGCGCAGTCCTTCGAGCGTTTCCACTCCTTTAAGCAACTCCATGTATAAGGGAACGGTTACCGCCATGCCTCGATAAAAGTCGCACACCACCGGAGAAAACAAGGGCGCGTTAGTAAGTCCCGATACGTATTGCATCTCCCTAAGGTGCTTATGCTCTTGTTTTAGCGCGTATTGGCGCGGAGCCGTCTTGCCCCGCTTGGAATACTCCGCAATCATCGTCTTTCCCCCGCCGCTGTAGCCCGTCAAAGAATAACACGAAACCGGATAACTAACGGGCATTATGCCTTTTGCGATAAGCGGATAAACAAGGGCAAGAAAGCCGCTTGCGTGACATCCCGGAACCGCAACGCGCGAACTTCTTACAATCTTTTCTCTAAAGTCTGCGCCGAGCTCGGGAAAGCCGTATGCAAACGCCTCGTCCGTGCGGTGCGCAGTAGATGCATCGATAAGTTTTGTGCGCGGGTTCTCTACCAATCCCGCGCTCTCTTTTGCCGCGGCGTCGGGCAGACACAGGAAAGTCACGTCGCTTTGGTTGATGATGCTTGCGCGAGCCGTTATATCTTTGCGCAACTCCGTAGGAAGCGCGAGCAGCGTTATGTCCTTGCGCCGACTAAGCCGTTGCTGAAGCTCAAGTCCGGTTGTTCCCTCCCTACCGTCGATAAAGACCTTAATCATGACCGCTCCAAATATTCGCGCAATTCCGCAAGCTGTTTTTGAACCTCCCGCTCGGCGGGTCCGCCCTTAGCTGCGCGCCGTGCAAGACAAGCGGAAAGCTCAATCGCTTGGTAAATATCCTTTTCAAAGGATTCCGATGCGTCTTGGTACTCCTTTAGCGTCAGCGTATTAAGCGTCTTATTATTGTCGATGCAGTATGCGATTAGTTCGCCGATTATTTTATAAGCGGTACGGAAAGGAACGCCCTTGCCGACAAGATAATCCGCGGCATCGGTCGCGTTGATAAAGCCTTTTTCCGCCTCTCTTGCCATGTTGTCCGTCATAATTTTTGCAGTCTCGAGCATCGGCGCAACAAGCTTGACGCATACCGTCGCAATCTCTAAGCTGTCGAATATCGCTTCCTTATCCTCTTGCATGTCCTTATTGTAAGCTAACGGCAATCCCTTCATTACGGTCAGCAAAGTAATCAAGTTGCCGTATGCCCTGCCTGTTTTGCCGCGCACCAACTCCGCGATATCCGGATTCTTCTTCTGCGGCATCATGCTCGAGCCCGTGCAGAACGAGTCGTCAAGCTCTATATATTTGAATTCCCACGAAGACCACAATATAAGCTCTTCCGAAAGTCTTGACAAATGCATCATAAGCACTGCTACGGCGGATGCCGTCTCAATGCAGTAATCTCGGTCGCTTACGCTGTCTAAGCTGTTCGCAGTGGGCGCGGAAAACTTAAGTAGCCGCGCCGTCATAACGCGGTCAATTGGAAAGGTCGTACCCGCTAATGCTCCGCTTCCAAGTGGACAATAATCCATTCGCGCAACTGCGTCCTTAAGCCTTCCCACATCACGGATAAACATGTTCGCATACGCCAAAAGATAGTGCGCGAAGCTTATTGGCTGCGCCTTTTGGAGATGCGTGTAGCCCGCAAGTATACTGCCGGTATGCTTAGATGCAAGCCTTTCGATAACGGACAACATCGCGTCTATCGCATCTATCAATTCGGCTATCCGCCTCTTAAGATACAACTTGATATCGGTCGCTACCTGGTCGTTGCGGCTCCTTGCGGTATGCAGCCTTTTGCCTGCCGTACCGATACGCTCGGTCAATTCCTTTTCGATAAATGTGTGAATATCCTCCGCCCTATGGTCTATCTCGAGAGTCCCCGACAGCAACTCGGAAAGAATCGAATTAAGCCCCTCTTCTATCGCCGCAAAATCCTCTTTGCCGATAATCCCGCATGCCGAAAGCATCGCCGCATGAGCTATGCTGCCCTCGATATCCTCTTTGAACATCTTGCTGTCTATGGCGATAGAGGAGTTGAAATCCTCTGCGCCGCCGTCAAGCTGTTTTTTGAATCGTCCCGTCCATATTTTTTCCATAACTGCCCCTTTGTGTTCCTCAAACAAGCTTGTTTGCGCAACACAATCTTATCATTTTTTCGTCTTTGCGTTCATAATCGCCCTTACCGTAATCGGCAATCCGTAAAGGTTGATAAAGCCCTCGCTATCTTTTTGGTTATAAACCTCGTCCATATCGAAAGTCGCGAAGTCTACATTGTACAGCGAATAAGGAGAGGTTGTGCCCGCATTGATGATATTGCCTTTGTAAAGCTTCAGCTTTACCTCGCCCGTCACGTTCTGTTGAGTCTTGTCAACGAACGCGTCGAGCGCCTCGCGTAGCGGAGTGAACCACTTGCCAAAATAAACGAGTTCGGCGTATTGTTCTGCTATTATCGCCTTATAATGCTGAGTGTCCCTATCCAAGCAAAGCGTCTCAAGCACTTGATGTGCGCGATAAAGCACCGCTCCCGCCGGATTCTCGTATACGCCGCGCGACTTCATTCCCACAAGACGGTTTTCGACTATATCGACAAGCCCGATGCCGTGCTTGCCCACAATCCCGTTTAGCTTCTCAATAAGCGCAACGGGCGCTAACTTTTCGCCATTAAGCGCAACGGGCTCTCCCTTTTCAAAGGAAAGCGTTATGTACTCCGGCTTATCCGGCGCCTCTTCGGGCGAAACACAAAGCTCAAGAAAACCTTTTTTGTTGTATTGCGGCTCAGAAGCCGGGTCCTCAAGGTCCATTCCTTCGTGAGACAAGTGCCACAAGTTCTTGTCCTTGGAATAATTGGTCTCTTTTTTTATCTTCAACGGCACATTATGCGCCTCGGCATAAGCTATCTCCTCTTCCCTCGACTTGATATCCCATATCCTCCAAGGAGCGATTATTGTCATATCCGGCGCGAATGCCTTAATGGTCAACTCGAACCTTACCTGGTCGTTGCCCTTGCCCGTACAGCCGTGGCAGATAGCGTCCGCGCCCTCTTTTTGTGCAATTTCCACAATTCTTTTGGCAATGACCGGTCTTGCGAACGCAGTCCCGAGCAAATAATCCTCTTCATACTTTGCGCCCGCTTTGAGAGTCGGAAAGATGTACTCCTTTACAAACTCCTCTTTGAGGTTCTCAATATAGAGTTTAGACGCGCCCGTCTTCAACGCCTTTTCCTCCAAGCCGTCAAGTTCGGTGCCTTGACCGACATCGCCGCTCACCGCTATTATCTCGGGATTGCCGTAATTTTCTTTCAACCAAGGTATGATAATAGAGGTGTCCAAGCCTCCAGAATACGCAAGTACGATTTTTTTAATTTCTTTGGCGCTCATAACACTCCTCCGCTGTCTTCATTTATATTTATTAAATTATAACTTGAGAAACATTTATTGTCAACACTTTTTGCATAATTATTCAAATATTTTTTAATAATATTCAGCTTTTGTTTATAAACATGCATAAACGCTTAAAATGATGAATAATATCAAAGATTTATGCAGCAAGGCCATTGTCGTTTCCGCGGACGGTGTTTTGACCGAACCCGGACTTTTGTCGGTATGCTCTCGTTATATAGGTATGCTCCACTGCTATCGATGCGCTCTTGTTATATTCATCGCCAAATATCCTCTGTACATTATAGGCAAAACCCCGTTACTTTTATCGGCTATCCCCGCTCTCTACCGATATACTCTTGGTCATCTTTTTATGCATACTTTCATTCTTTATCGGCACACTCTTGTCGTATCGGCACACTCTTGTCATATCGGTATGCTGCAAATCGGCATACTTCCACCATATATTATAGGCATAATCCCGTTACTTTTATCGACATACTTCCGCCATGCATTATCGGTATTTTCGTCTTTATTCTTGAAATTGGAAAATATTGTACTTTGACCGATTATCCTTGCTATTTTATAATAGTTATATGAGAAATATTATGTACATACTTGTCGCGGCAACGCTTATTGCGGCAATGTTGTCGGCGTGTAACGAGCCCTTGGGCGGGTTAGATGTCGTTCCCGATGAAAGCTTTGACCAACAATTCGAAGAGCCTTTTGAGGAGCCCGAAGCGCCGCGGGTCGAGATGCAGACAATGATAAAATCAAAGTCGACGGTCAATGTGAGAACGGGACCGGGACTTTCTTATAAGATTATCGGAAAACTCGATAAAAATGACCTTGTCGCGTACATCGAAACAGAGACGAGCTGGTACAAGACAAAATACAAGGGTATTACGGCTTATGTAAATGCGAGCGGGCTGTATACCGAGCTTCTTAATATGGAAAAAAGCTCTACGGAAGCAATAGAGCGTGTCATCGGAACGGGTTATTCCTTGCTTGGCTATCCATATGTATGGGGAAGCGAACGGTATCATTGGGGCAACGGCATTCTAAACGCGAATTTCGAATCCGGAAAATTCGACTGCTCCGCACTCACGCAATACATATTTTATCATGGTGCGGGCGTACTGCTCGGCTTGACGACGAGAGAGCAAGTCAAACAAGGTGTTGCCGTAGAAAAATCAAACATAAAACGCGGAGACTTGCTGTTTTTTACCAACGTTAGCCGCTACTACAAGCAGGGAATCGAACGCGTTGGGCATGTTGCGCTTTACCTCGGCGACAACTACATTCTTCACACCGCGTCCGATTATGCGGTAATCGAGCCTATTTCTGCATCGAGGTGGCAGTACTATATCAACGCAAGAAGATTCCTTTAAGATAGCTCGTTATATTCGACTTAAAATAATCACTTGATAAGCAAAAATGCCCGCTTAAGCAAGCAAGAGCGAGCAATTTTTATTGCGATAGAAAAAAAATAAAGAAAAGAATAAACATCATATTATTTTATAATGTTAAAATGATTAAACGCACCGTTCACAAAGTTTTAAGGACAAAAGTCTTGGCAAAGAGAGAAAAACGCTTGCGAAAGAAAAGCATCAGACAAAAATGTTAATATGCGTCCGCAATAAAGATTGCGCCCATTCCGACAAGTATCCCAAGAAGCAAAAAAATCGCGGGTGTCTTACCGCGATAAAGCGAGGATGCCTCGGGGATTATCTCGGCAAAAGTGATGTAGAGCATCGCGCCTCCCGCGGAGGCTAAGCAAATCGCGGTAAATAGCGGCGAAACGGTACCGAGCAGATAGCCCGTTGCCGCACCGATTACCGTAACGCCGCCTGCGCCGACCGCCCAAAGCAGCGCCGCTATGCGGCTCGTTCCGCCGGTGACCATGGGCACAGTGATAGCCATACCCTCGGGAATATTGTGCAAAGCGAGCAGCGAAGCTATCAATAGCGACCTAGACAAGTTGTCGGGCAAAGCGCCCGTTCCGCCTATTGCCATGCCCTCGGGAAAGTTGTGAAGGGCAATAGCAAGCGCCATGACAAGTCCCGCCCTTGCTAGCCGACTTTCTTTTGTCTTGGTACTACAACCGTTTTTTCCGGCATTTATAAAAAGTTTTTTGTTGATTTTTTGCACAACTAAGCTTAACACGGATATCGCCGCCGCACTTATTATCAAAGTTATCGCGGTAATATAAATCTTATTGCCCGTAAGCGCCTCCGCTTGGGGGATAAGGTCAAAGCATACGACGGCAATCATTACGCCCGAAGCAAAATTGAGTATCGCGCTTATCGCTCTTTTTCCACTTTTTCTAAACGGCAGTCCAATCGCGCCGCCAATACCCGTGCCAAGAACTCCCGCGCTCGAAGCGATTAGTAGCGTATATGACAAGGATAAGTTTGTTGAAGCTATTAGTGTCGCAATCATAATGATGAAAATGTTGTTATCGCAATCATAATGTTAAATATGTTAGTATTGCAATCATAATGTTAAATATGTTAGTATTGCAA
>CAYOYS010000049.1:0-10542 GCA_964408255.1 uncultured Christensenellaceae bacterium
GATGTCGGATGCAGGCGCCGATACAACAGCGGGTTCAGTCGGCCTTGCGGTCGGTATTGCAGGCTCACTCAACGTAGCTTCGCCCGCTTGAGGCGTTGTCTTTCCCTTCACAACTCTTTCTTTTTTCATATTATCCATCCTCTTACTCGGACGAAATCCGCTATCTAAGTCGTATGAATAGTCAATCTCCGCGTCATGCTCTTTCATATCGTCAAGCGAGATATCTATTGTCGGCTCTTGGCATTCTTCCACCAACTCAATGACTGCGCAAGGCTCTTCGGCAGCTTCGACGACAAACTCCCCGAGCTGCTGCTCGGGCTCTTGAACGACGCTTGCCGCTTCGTCTGCGAAGTCGTTCGGCTCGTCCGCGTTGCTACGCTCATCGAGTGCGGGCGACTCCTCGGCTTTGGCAGAATCAAAACCGTCAAGCTCCGCTATCCCATACTCGTCCTCTTGCATCGTGTCCTTTGCCGGCTCCTCGGCCTTGACAGAATCAAACCCGTCCAGCTCGGATACACCGTACTCGTCCTCATTGAGCATATTGGAAGTCGGTTCCTCACGAAAATCCGTAAAAGCGTTATCCGCGACGTTGCCATTATCCGCAACAGAGGATAAAGAATCATCGGCCTTGAAGTCGTCTAAGCCGTATTCGTCCTCATTATTGAGTCTATTGGCGATAGCGTCTTCCGTAACGGCACCGTCCGTTTTGACCGGCTCAGCTTCCAAGACATCCTCATAGCCGAATTGGCTAATGATATCATCTAATTGCGCGTTACTTCGCTTATTCAGATAACTTTTGTTATCACTCTTTTTTGAGTCCTTTTTTGTCGGCATAGATACCCCCCGAATACCGCGTCGCCACGGATTATATTAATTATAATACAATAGCATAGAGCTTATGTCAATACCCCTATGCGCATTGCGCGACATATCAGAAATAATTATTTTCTTTTTACGCTTGCTTTTGGTGTCGCGCCCTCTTTAATCAACGCATCATCTTTCGCCAAAGCTTAATCGCAAGCGGCTGTCGCCGCGGCAAAGTTCGCGTAATATTCGCAAACATTTACCTTAAAACGGCGATACGCCTTTAGCGAATACTTCCTTAAGTTTAATAATTGCCGTTTTTTAACTCAAAGTACGACTTTGGATGTACGCATACCGGACAAAGCTCGGGCGCGTTCTTGCTCTTTTGGATATGCCCGCAGTTCCTGCAATGCCATTGTACGCACTCGTCACGTGAAAACACCTTGCCGTCTTGGATATTTTTCAAAAGAGCGAGATAACGCTCCTCGTGCTCTTTCTCCACTCTCGCTACGCTTTCCATAGTCCTTGCAATGCTGTCAAACCCCTCCTCACGCGCCTCTACCGCCATACGCGCATACATCTCTACCCACTCCTCATGCTCGCCTGCCGCCGCCGCTGCAAGATTGGCGGGAGTATCCTGAATGCCGTCGTTGAATAACTTGAACCAAAGCTTCGCGTGTTCTTTTTCGTTATCGGCGGTCTCGAGAAATATCGCCGCAATCTGCTCATAGCCGTCTTTCTTGGCTCTTGACGCATAGTATGTATATTTATTGCGCGCCATGCTTTCGCCCGCAAACGCTTCCTTGAGATTCGCTTCTGTTTTTGTTCCTTTTAATTCCTTCATTGACTCCTCCTTTATTGTTCGATTAATTGTAATAAATAATCCTTTTTTGTCTCAATTTCGCCCTCTAACAGCCTAAATGTCCAATTGCCTTCTGCTGTGGACGGAGTATTCATTCTCCCTTCCGGCATACCTAGTATATCTTGAGCCGGAATAATTACTTTGCCTGCGTCGGACATGACAAGACTTTTAAGCATTATATCACATAATAGTAATGAGTTGCAAGTTTTGTAATACCATTTTGCGTTGTCGATTTCGGCGCCGCCGCGCAAGATAAAGCTAGCAAGCGTGTCATTGTCGTGGGTACCGCTGTATGCGACACAATTTTCGGGATAATTGTGCGGTAGGTACTTATGTCTTCTGTTAGGTTTTGCAAACGCAAACTGCAGCACTCTCATCCCCGCAAAGCCTAACTCACGGCGAAGTTTTTCCACGGCGGGCGTAATATGCCCCAAATCCTCCGCGATAATTCGCTCGGGCGAAATTATATCGCTCATAGCCCGAAAAAGTTCTCTACCCGCACTCCTTATCCACTTGCCCTCTTTTGCCGTCGCACCGCTGACCGCCCAAAATGCGGCAAAGGCGCGAAAATGGTCAATTCTCACGATATCGTAAAGCGTCATCGCTTGCTTCATTCTCGAGCGCCACCAACGAAAATTATTTTTGCGCATTACGGCAAAATTATAGAGCGGATTGCCCCATAACTGACCGTCCGCGGAAAAGTAATCGGGCGGCACTCCCGCCCGAAGCGCGGCGCAACCATTCGCGTCCAGACAGAATTCTGTCGGGTTGCCCCACACGTCCGCGGAATCTTCCGAGACGTATATCGGCATATCGCCGATTATCTTTACGCCTTTACGGTTGGCATATTCTTTGAGTTTGATGTATTGACTGTACGCGGTATACTGAACAAAACGGTAATAATTCAGCCGCTCGTCTAAGTTCTCAAAATCTTCTAACGCACAACTTTGACCTTTTGCGCCGCCCTTTTGTTCTTTAAGCGCCATAAAACGCGCGTAATCAAAAAGCCAATCCTCGCGAGCGGCAAAAGCGCGGACGTCGTCGGCAATCGCCGCGTAACCTCTTTTGAAAGCTCTATGCAAAAGCCTATTGTATAGGTTAATTACTTTTTCGTAATCAACATCGCGACAATTTAAGCCCTTTTTATCGGGTAGCTCGCTTTGCTCAAGCATTCCCGATTCTGCCAAAGCATCTAAGTCAATGAACAGAGTATTGATAGCAAACACCGATTCCGATTGATAGGGCGAGTTGCCAAGACCTATCGGATTAAGCGGAAGAATCTGCCAATATGCTTGATTCGTGTCGCTTAAAAAATCTACGAACTTACGCGCTGCTTTGCCGAAGTTGCCTATCCCGTAACCGTCGGGTAATGAAGAAATATGCAAAAGTAATCCTGTTTTTTTCATTTCCTTATTGCTCGAGCTTGAGTTTGTCGAGTAACTTCCATTCTTTTTTGCTAAAAAATCTATTGAGTGTAATCGTCATAATCCATAACAGTGGAATGGTTAAGACAAGCAGCGGAACAGTAATCGCGAACATCTGTTTTGTGATGCGATTTATTGGAGTAATCGCGAACAGTCTGGGCAAAATGCCCCAACCGAGGAAGAAAAGCGCCGTCATGCCGAAGAATATTATGCCGTGCTTAAGGTCTAACGGCAAGCATACTCTAAACAGCACCGAGAACGCGCCGGCGGACAAAAGCAAAACGGATACAGTCGAAAGCTCGTTGGGAGTAAGCGGGAAGAACTTATTCACAATCTGCAACAGCGCGATATTTATAACAATCGCAAGCGCGCCGGGAAGCGCTTTCCTTACGGCGTTATTCAAAAACCGTCCTTTTACCCTTTCGTTGTTGGGCTCTAACGCAAGCAGAAAAGCGGGCATACCGATTGTAGTACCCGCGACAAGGGTAAGGTTGGTCGGCTCAAACGGATAATCCCCAAGAAACAAAAACAGTACCGCAAGCAGCGCGGAATAAATGGTCTTGACAAGGAAAAGGGATGCCGAACGCTGCAAGTTGTTAATGGAGCGTCTGCCCTCGGCGACGATACGCGGCATGGATGCGAAGTTGGAGTCGAGCAGAATAAGCTGCGCGACGCTCCTTGCGGCGTCCGAGCCCTCCGCTACCGCAATCGAGCAGTCCGCCTCTTTTAGGGCGAGTACGTCATTGACCCCGTCGCCCGTCATCGCGACGGTATGCCCGTCCGCTTTCAATGCTTTGACTAGCTTGAGCTTTTGCTCAGGCGACACCCTCCCAAAAATTTTGTAGGCGCGCGACGCCGCTACAAGCTCTTCATTGGTCTTGACCGTGGACATATCGATAAATTCCGAATCCTCAAGCCCCGCCCGTCTTGCAATAGCGGCAACAGTCACCGGATTGTCGCCCGATATTATCCTTATATCCACCTCTTGTTCGGCAAAGAACTTTAAGGTGTCGGGCGCTTCGGCGCGAATCTTGTCACCGATAAGTACGAACGCCATAACAATCAATTCTTGGGGAAGAGTCTTGTCGTTGATGACCTCGCTTGATTTTGCAAGCGCCAATACCCGCTCTCCCGCCGAGGAATAACCGTTAAGCTCTTCGCAGTACTCTTCCACCTTTTCGCCTAACACGAATTCGGGAGCGCCCATTATATAAGTGCCCGTATCCTTTATAGAAACCCCGCTCCACTTACGCTCTGAAGAGAACGGAACAATGAAGTTAGGACTTAATTCGATTGTTCTTTCGTAATGGTTTTTTATCGCGTTGAAGGTGGGATTGCCGTCGGGCAATACCGAAATAAGACTTATCAATGCGTTGTCTGCGTCCGCTGCTTCGCAACCGTTCTTGAGTACGATATCGTCTATTTGCATGCTTCCTTCGGTAATCGTGCCCGTCTTGTCCAAGCACAACACGTCCACCCTTGCAAGCGTCTCTATGCAATAAAGGTCTTGGGCAAGCGTCTTGTGCGAAGCAAGGCGGATAACGCCGACTGCAAAAACGACCGAAGTCAAAGCGACAAGTCCCTGCGGTATCATGCTACTCATTGAAGAAACCATCATCACGGTAGCCTCGTCAAGCGGTGTAGAACGGAACAAAAGCTGCTTCAAAAACAACAGCAATCCAAGCGGAATCACGACAATCGACATAAGCCTAATCACCGCGCGAAGTCCTTTGAGTATCTCGGAATTGGTCTGTTTGATATATTTTGCACCCGAGGATATTTTGGCGGCGTAGTTGTCCATGCCCACCCTTTTTACCTTCGCAATGACCTTACCGCTCACTATGAAACTCCCCGAGAGAAGCTCGTCGCCCACGGTCTTTGCCACGGGCTCTGCCTCGCCTGTCAAAAGGGATTCGTTAACCTCGCAGCTGCCCTCGATGACCTCGCTGTCCGAGCAGACCTGACGCCCTGCCTCAAGGACGGTAAAGTCGTCTATTACTATATCGCCGATTGCGATACTTTCTGTGTGACCGTCGCGGATTACCACCGCTTGCGGCGCGGAAATTAAGGAAAGTTTGTCAATAGTGCGCTTTGCCCGAAGCTCTTGCACAATGCCTATTACAAGGTTGATTATAGCAGGCCCTGCAAAAAGCGATTGCATCGGAGCGCGCCCCAACGTACAAATAAGAATCACCAACACTAAGTTCAAAGCGTTGAACAGCGTAAAAAAATTCGTCTTGAGTATCTGCCCCACGCTTTTTGTCGGGACGTCCATTCTTCCGTTGAAAAGCCCCTTGCCGATTCGTTCTTTTACCTCTTCTGTGGTTAATCCTATTCTTTCCATATTTCCTTACTCGGGCGTCACATGCCTTCTCTCCACGATATAAGCTTGCTTCTTACGCGCTGCATGGCATTGTCCACCGTCTTGGAACTGACTGCCCGCCCGAAAGTATTATTCAATTCAACTGCGATTTCCTCGTAACTCATGCCCTCAAGTCTAAGCATAAGCACTTTGAATTCCATATCCGAAAGATGCTTTTTCAGCGTCTCCTCCCGCTCCCTATGTATCTCGGCTTCCATAAGCTTATCCTCGGGGGATAACGTGTCGGAAGCTACCGTTTCATAACAATAACCTCTTTGCTCCTCAGCGTTGATTTGCGCATCGAGGGAGATTGTAACCGCCTTTCTTTTTTCGCGTCCTGCCGCCTTGAATATGTCCTTAATGCGGTTCTTGATACACGCGGCAGCGTAAGTCGAGAACTTTACATGCTTTTCGCTGTCGTAGGTCGTAACGGCGTTGCAAAGCGCGATAAGCCCTTCCTGCATAAAGTCCTCCGAATTGAAAGAGGGAAGTTCGTAGCTGTATGTAAGCCTCTTGACGAACACCCTAAAACGCAAAATTAACATTTCGAGGTATTTTTTTTCTCGTTTTGCAAGCAACACAAGTTCTTCGTCCGTATAAGTCAACCTCTTTGCCTCCTACATTCGTAAAGAGCTATTCCCGCAGCGACCGAAGCGTTCATCGAAGTCAATCTGCCGCGCATTGTAATTTTTGCAACGCAATCGGACAGCTCGCGCGTAAGGCGCTTAATGCCCTCGCCCTCGCTCCCGATAATTAGCGCAACGTCTTCGCGCAAGGATACTTCCTCAATCGGCTCGCCGTCAAGGTCTAACGCAACAATTTTTACGAACTGTTCTTTAAGGGCGCGGATAACGTCGTTGATGTTGGCAACTCTTGCAACCTTTACATACTGCGTCGCGCCCGAAGATGTCTTGACAACTGTCTCATTGACGCTTGCGGCGCGGCGAGAGGGAATGACGATGCCGTCCGCCCCCATGCACTCGACCGCTCTTATTATGCTCCCCAAGTTGTGCGGGTCCTCTATGCCGTCAAGGATTACGATTAGCAAAGGCGTTCCCTTTTCTTTTGCAAACTCGATTATCTCGTCAACCTCGCTGTAAACAAAGTCCGTCACATACGCGATTACGCCCTGATGCCGTCCGCTTACGCTAAGCCGCTCTAGCGCCTTTTTGTCAACATAATCGACACGCAACCGTTTATTTTTCGCCTTTGCGACAAGCGCCGCCACCGCGCTGTCGGTGTAGTCCTTTACAACGACTAGCTTTTCCACTGTCTTTTCGCCGTCTAGCGCCTCGCGAACGGCGTTCTTACCTTCGATTATCATAATTCTTCTCTCCCGCGATTCAAAAGATAGCTTAGTCGGTCGCTTTGACCGGTTAGGTAAAGATACCCTATGACTGCCTCGTAGCCGCTCGCTCTGCGGTAATCTATTATGTCGGCATTTTTTGCCGCGCTCTTTGTCTTGGCGTTCCTTGCCCGCTTAAAAATCTCCTCTTCATCCTCGCTCAAGTGCTCTAAAAGCCCGTTGACCGCGTCCGATTGCGCAACGGCGGAAACCTCGCGGCTCGCTAGAGCATGCAAGCCCCCCGCTTTCATTCGCTCGGTAGACGCAAGCCTTGCCCGAACAAAAAGGGTCTGTACGCTATCGCCGACAAAAGCAAGCACAAGCGGATTCATGCGCTTAGCCTCGTCTTTGCTCATAATATCGGATAAAGCGGGTACGAAATTCAAATTCCACCTCAAATATTATCTTTTATTATAATATAAAAGTTGTTAAAACACAACATTTTGTATTAATCATTTCAATTTTATTATGGCTCATAATACGCATCAAAACCGCATAAAAATAGTTGTCCGCAAAATAACCTTGTGCAAAATTGTGGATAACTCTGTGGATAAGTGGGTAAAATGACGCGCATATCGGCGGATAATGGCGAATAATTGTTGCGGAGAGTGTATGTTTATAGTAATAAAAAAAAGAGGATTAGTGTTAATAGCTTTGGCGCTTGTGCTAGCGCTTACCGTTCCCGCGGCAATCTATGTCACTTCTGCCGCCGCACTGCGGACAAAGGATATAAGAATAATAATCGACGCCGGTCACGGTGGCATCGATTGCGGCGTATTGGGTATTAAGACGAAAGTAAAAGAAAGCGAACTTACGCTTGAGCTCTCAAAACTCATAAACGGCTACGCAGCAAGCGGAGGGCTGAAGCCCTTGATGACACGCAAGAATTCCGACGGGTTATACGGCTTATTCTCCGCGAATTTTAAGCGCCGTGATATGGAAAAACGAATAAAAATTATCAAGGAACACAACCCCGAGGTCGTATTGTCGATACATATGAATCACTATACTGCAAGCTACCGCCGCGGCATACAGGTATTTTACTCTAAGACATCGGACGAGGCATTCGCGGCATGTGTGCAAGATTACCTTAACCGCACAATGAACGTTCCCACCTTAGGGCGCGGCTTCACACAAATGAAAGGGGACTACTTTATCTCCAAGCAATCCCCCTGCCCCGCAATAATCGTTGAATGCGGCTTTCTATCTAACCCCGAGGATGAGGCGCTTATTCTCGACGCGGACTACCGAATGCTTTTAGCCTATCAAATTTTCAGCGCTACTGTACTTTATCTTGAGACAAAATCCCCAAATAGTTGATTTTGTAATGCTCTCTTATAAGCGGCTCACCGCTTCGCGCGGCGCGCATTATTCCGTCTATTAACAACAATGTCTCCTCGAGTGTCTTATCCAACAACTTCTCAAAACACATATCCGTCATTTCTACGCCGTTGCGGATAATTGCCCACTCGTTTTTTTGTCTGTTTAGATAATCGTATTTTTCGAGCTTGTAGAACTGCGGCGGAGGCATAAACAAATCGGTCAACGCACTTTCGAACTTGGAAAGTTTGATTCTGTAGCCGACAAGTTCCAAAACGCACCGCTCAAGCAACTCCGCAATCTCGGATACGACCTCGCTAGGCGGCGCCGCAGTCATCTCTTTTATGAGCGCGGGAGTCATCTTGTTGAAGATATGAGAATCAACGCTCGTTCGAATTTTATTCAAGCCGATATAGTCCTTGCACGAACCAAAATAGCCGTGTACCCCGTTCTCATAAAGATAATATAAATACGGATTAATGTTCTTGTCCGCCGCGTAATGGACGGTAAGACCGATGATATAAGCCAATTGGCATTTGCTGCCATTGCCAAAGACCTCGGCACAGGCTCTTTCGAAAAGCTCAAACACATATTTGTAATCGAGTTCGGACGAAAGCCGCGGCATCGCCTTGAACAGATTCGCCCCGAACGCGCCCAATCGATAAGCGTCGGGATACAAATCGACAATCGCGCGCGACGCATAAGGCAGCTTGGCGACAAGCTTATCCGCGATGTAATAATGCGTGTAATAACTCGGCATAATGCACTCCGTTTTAGAGGCGGTCTTACGCCCCTATCGTATTAGTATAACACCTTATAAATAATTTTGCCATTGCGCATAGATATTACCTTACCTATACCTTTGTTGACTGCCTTTGCGCAACACATTCCAAGCCTAATCGTTAGGCAAGCGGATTGCAGCGGACTTTGCTCGGCGTTCGTTGGGATAGTTAACATAACGAACTGTCGTTGCCCTTTCTCTATAATCTTCGCGCAATTTTTGCAAACTTAGCTGTCAAGACGAAGGAAACGCGCTTCATTGCCGCGTTGCTCGGGTAATTATCGCAAACAAAGGCATTGCTTTGCGCCGCTAATCAAGTCCTCGCGCAATACGGCTTCTGAATCTAACCGTCGGGGCAAGATTGACCACGCGGTCCGCGATGCCGTGCTTCAATATAAATGCCTCGTTCTTCTTAAAGTCGCCCACTCTTGAGGGAAAGTGCGCGTCAGTATTCGCGATAAACTGTACTCCGTCTACCGAAAGCAAATCTTCGATAATCGGGTCAAGTTCGGCAAGGTGCTTGGTATTAAGCTCGATATAAATCCCATTGTCGGCGCATACCTTGGCGACCTCTTTGACATTGACAATCGAGCGATTATTGATATGTGCGACCATATCTATCGGGTAACGCGTCAAAGCGCTTATTAATGCTTTGGTATTTCGCGCTATAATTTCCTTGGTCATAAACGGCTTGAGAAAGTGAAAAAACCCCGGCATATAATAGCGTCTAAAATCCCTAAAGCTGTAAGGGATAGCAAAGCGATGAAAGCCCGCAAGCATTAAGTCGAAAGAAGAAATATCGCGTTCCTTTACATCGATATCGCCCCGCTCCGAGAGGATATCACATTCGATGCCGAAGTATATCTTTATATCGTTGCGCTCACCGCGCAGCTTTTCCACATCCTCGCGGCACTTGCGAATAGATTTTTCACTTACTCCAATATTCCTCGGTCCATGCTCGGTAATAGCAATCTCTTTAAGATTGCGCGACACTGCCGCCTCAACATTATCTCGTACCGTCCCTACACCGTCGCTATATCTAGTATGCGTATGATAGTCACCCAAAAAAACCATATTTGTCCGCCGCCGAATTTTTTTTTATTATATACAAAACACGCAAAAAAGTAAAGGCAAATAATCGTGGGAAACGATAATATAGCAAAAATACATACTTGGTTCGGGACACTGCCAAACATATAACGGCATATGAAACGCAAATATACGATTATGGAAAATCAATATGCGATGAAAGTCGCGCGCGTCACACTAACCAAGAAATATAGCGGTATGCAATATCATCATATAGAGATATAACGATTATACAAGAATACAAAGAATATAACAGCACAAATACAATGTACAAAAAAAGTCAAAATAAAACGATATGCAAGTATATAAATAAAGTGTGCATATAAAGATATAGCAATTATTCAAATGAAAAGTCAAGCATGGCACATGGTAATTATAAACATGCAAGAGGGTGGCTGCCAAAGCACAATAATAAGTGGCGTATGGGTACAAGAATGTAAAGTCGTGGGCGCGCCGGTCGAAAGAGGCGGGGTTTGAATGGTTTTTGCGGGCGGCAAGGCGTTTTTTGAAGTAATAGCACCGCTATTATGAAAAAAAGAACAATGCCGCACACAA
>CAYOYS010000050.1:0-10324 GCA_964408255.1 uncultured Christensenellaceae bacterium
ACAATCAGGTATTTTATTTGACAGTTAATTATTTAATAATGTAATATATTAAAGATATAGTAACTATTTAATCGCATTATAAGGAGCGCGCAATGTACGACAAGGTTGATACTACGCTGGATTTCTGTTCGAGAGAACACAAAGTCATCGAGTTTTGGAGAGAAAACGAGGTCTTTAAGCAAAGCCTTGAAAAAAATCAAGGCAAGGAACGTTTCACTTTTTATGACGGCCCGCCTACCGCCAACGGCAAGCCGCATATTGGGCATATTTTGACGCGGGTCATTAAGGACATTATTCCGCGTTATCGGACGATGAAAGGCTATAACGTACTTCGCAAAGCGGGCTGGGATACGCACGGTCTGCCCGTTGAGCTCGAGGTCGAGCGTTCTCTCGGCATGGACGGGAAGCAGGATATAGAGAAATTCGGCATCGAGCCCTTTATCGAAAAATGCAAAGAAAGCGTGTGGAAATATAAGGGCGAATGGGAGAGAATGAGCGAGCGTGTCGGCTATTGGGCGGATATGGAAAACCCATATATCACCTACGACGACAACTATATCGAGTCCGTGTGGTGGTCGATAAAAGAAATCGATAAGCAAGGACTTCTCTACAAGGGACACAAAATAGTGCCGTATTGCCCGCGTTGCGGTACCGCGCTCTCGAGCCATGAGGTGGCGCAAGGATATAGGGACGTTGAGGAGAATACGATTTTTGTAAAGTTCAAGCTTAAGAACGATAACGCATATTTTCTTGCTTGGACGACTACGCCGTGGACTTTGCCGTCCAACGTTTCGCTGTGCATGAACCCCAAAGAGATATACGCGCGAATCCGTACCGCCGACGGCGATTATATACTCGCCGAAGCGCTAATTGAGGGCGTACTCGGCGCAATACCTTACGAAATCATCGAAAAACGCACGGGCAAGCAGTACGAATATACCGAATACGAGCCTTTGTTCGACTATTACAAGGGCGACGAAAGAGCTTTTTATGTTACGAACGACAATTATGTTACCCTTACCGACGGCACGGGAATAGTGCATATCGCTCCCGCGTTCGGAGAGGACGACGCTAACGTCGGCGCAAAATATAAGTTGCCATTTGTGCAGATGGTGGACGAAAGAGGTCTTTTCGTACAGGATGCATATGACATTAAGGGAGTTTTTGCCAAGGACGCGGATAAGTTAATAGTAAAAAATCTCAAAAGCAAAGGGCTGTTGCTGAAAGAACTTAGCTATACACACAGCTATCCATACTGTTGGCGCTGCGATACCCCGCTTCTGTATTATGCAAGAAGCAGTTGGTTTATAAAAATGACCGCGTTGAGGAACGAACTTCTTAAAAGCAACGCGTCAGTTAATTGGATGCCCCCCTCAATCGGCGTGGGCAGAATGGGCAACTTCCTTGAAAACGTAATAGATTGGGGCATATCAAGAGAGAGATATTGGGGCACTCCGCTCCCGATTTGGGTATGTGAGCATTGTGGCAAGAGGCATGTAATCGGCTCCAAAGCAGAGTTAAAAGAGCTTTCGGGTTGCGATAAAGACGTCGAACTGCACAGACCTTATATTGACGAAATCACCTTGCCTTGCGAATGCGGCGGGGTAATGCGGCGGGTAAGCGAGGTTATGGACTGCTGGTACGACAGCGGTGCAATGCCCTTTGCCCAATGGCATTATCCGTTCGAGAACAAAGCGATGTTCAACGAGAGCTTCCCCGCTGATTTTATAAGCGAGGCGGTTGACCAAACCCGCGGTTGGTTCTATACTTTACTTGCCATATCCACCTTAATCTTTGGCAAAGCCTCTTTCAAAAACTGTATAGTTTTGGGTCATGTCGGCGACAAAGACGGGATTAAAATGAGTAAGCATAAGGGCAATGTCGTCGACCCTTGGTCGGTACTTAATAAGCAGGGCGCGGACGCTGTCAGGTGGTATTTTTACACGACAAGCGCTCCGTGGCTGCCGTCCCGATTCTATGACGAGGCAGTGTCGGAGGCGCAGCGCAAATTCATGGGTACACTTTGGAACACCTATGCTTTTTTCGTTCTTTATGCCGAGATAGACAAATATAATCCCACCGAATACCGACTCAAAGACTGCAAACTCAACCTTATGGATAAATGGGTGCTTTCGGGGCTTAACACCCTTATCGGTTATGTGGATGCTTGCCTTGCCGAATACAAAATCACCGAAAGCGCGCGCGCCATTCAGGACTTCGTGGACAAGCTTTCGAATTGGTACGTGCGCCGTTCACGCGAAAGATATTGGGGCAAGGACATGACCGAAGACAAGGCGGCGGCATACACTACGCTATATACCGTGCTTACCGAATTATCCAAGCTGATTGCTCCTTTCACCCCCTTTATAGCAGAGAATATGTATCAAAACCTTGTGCGCAACTTTGATAAGGAGTCGCCCGTATCCGTACACCTTGCAAAGTACCCTGAGGCCGATTATGGCTATGTCGATACCGTTCTTGAGAAGGAAATGGATTATATAATCGAGGTTGTCACGCTTGGCCGCGCTTGCCGTAATAAAGCGGCGATTAAGAACCGTCAGCCGCTTGCCGCGGTCTATGTCAAGAGCGCGGTAAAGTCAATGCTTGACGGGATTTCGGATATAGCGGCGGAGGAGCTCAATGTCAAAAGACTCGTCACAATCGAGGAGGACAGCGAGCTTGTGGATTACGAGATAAAGCCGCAGTTAAAGACATTGGGGCCAAAATACGGAAGCATGCTCGGCGCAATCCGCGCTTATCTTAATTCTTGTGATGCAAAGGCGTTGGTGCAAGCTGTTTCGGACGGCGGAACATTTAAGGCGGTCATAGAGGGTAAGGAAGTAGAGCTTAGCGCGGAGGACCTTTTGATAAGTACCGCGAGCAAGTCGGGTTTTGTTGCGGACAGCGACGGAAGAATAACTGTTGTCCTTGACACCAACCTTACCGAAGAATTGATTCAAGAGGGTATAGCGCGCGAGGTCGTGAGCAAAATTCAGACGATGCGCAAGGAAGCGGGCTTTGAGGTCACCGACCATATCAGCGTCGGACTACAATGCTCGGATAAGACCTTTGACATAGTAAGCCGAGGCGGAGTCTGTGAAGACGTGCTTTGCGACGCGCTTAGCCGCGACACGGCAAGCGGCTATGTCAAGGAATGGGATATCAACGGCGAAGCGATGACGATTGCTATTGCAAGATATGACGGTTAGTTGGAAGGATTACGAGATAATCGCGACGGGTGACGGCAAAAAGTTGGAGCGGTGGGGCGACATATATCTGTTAAGACCCGACCCTCAAGTTATTTGGCGCGCACAATTTGAACTTGAACGCTATCCCAAACTTCATGCAAAATACGTTGCGAACGGAAGACTCGGGGAAAAATGGGAGATATTAAGACCTGTTCCCGAGACCTTTAAGGTGGGCTATAACGGATTGACATTCGCGCTGAAGCTGATGAAAGGCTTTAAGCACACCGGACTTTTTCCCGAGCAGGCTTACAATTGGGCTCGAATGGGCGCGATAATCAAATCTTGTAACCGCTCGATAAACGTGCTTAATCTGTTCGCGTATACCGGCGGCGCGACCTTGGCTTGCCTTGCCGCGGGTGCGTCGGTTTGCCATGTAGACGCGGCGCAATCAATGATTCAGCGCGCAAAGGAGAATGCGGCGCTGTCCGGCCTTGCCGATAAAAATGTGAGGTATATTGTGGACGACTGCACAAAGTTCGTCGCAAGAGAATTAAGGCGCGGCAGACGCTATGACGCGGTTATTATGGACCCGCCGAGTTTTGGTCGCGGTCCGGACGGCGAACTTTGGAAGCTTGAGAACAATCTTTACGATTTAATCGCAAAGACCGTGGGCCTATTGAGCGAAAAACCGCTGTTTTATTTGGTCAATTCATACACTACGGGCTTGCAGCCTACCGTCATAAAAAATCTTTTGGATTTGAATCTTCGCGGATATAATGCGCAGCTTACCGCTTATGAGCTTACATTGCCTACCGCCGAGGGCATCGAATTGCCTTGCGGCGCAAGCGGCTTAGCTGTATTTCGATAATAGCGGCTGTTGGGAGGGACTATGAAAGATATCGGCTATCAGGATTTGAATATCGTATTCGAGGACAACCACATTTTGGTTGTTGTCAAGCCCTATAACGTTCCTACGCAAGAGGACATCTCGGGCGATATCGATATGGTTAGGCTCCTCAAGCAATATTTGATAAAGACGTACAATAAGCCCGGCAATGCCTATATCGGGCTTGTCCACAGACTCGACCGTCCTACGGGGGGCGTTATGGTGTTCGCAAAGACCTCGAAAGCGGCGGCAAGGCTTTCGGAAAATATCAAGAACGGAGAACTTGAAAAAAGGTATCTTGCCGTAGTTAAGGGAATGCCTCGAAAGGCAGCCGAAAGGCTGGATAATTATCTTTTTAAGTACGAGAATCTTAACGTGGTAAAAGTCGTGCCGATGTCGACCGAGGGCGCAAAGCGCGCCGTGCTTGACTATAAACTGCTTGAAACAAAAGAGGATACAAGCCTTGTATCCGTCAATCTTTTGACGGGAAGAAGTCATCAAATACGGGTTCAAATGGAGTTCATCGGCAATCCGTTGCTTGGCGACAATAAATACAACAAGGCGTTAGATTCGCGCTCGGACAACCTTGCGCTTTGGGCGAGCGAACTGCGTTTTCCACATCCCGTTAGCAAAGAGATTTTGGTCTTTAGGGTGTATCCTGACATATCAAAGTATCCTTGGAGCGAGTTTGATATCGATAGACATCTCCGCGTCACAATCAACAACTAGCCGATTGCGGCAAAAATAATAAGAGGTATTTTATGAAAATTAGCTTTTCCACAGTCGGTTGCCCCAATTCGAGTTGGACGGACATTTATACTATGGCGAAAGACCTTGCCTTTGACGGCATAGAGATTCGAGGGCTAGGAGATGACATATTCGCGGTCAATGCCCGCCCGTTCACAGCGGAGGCGTTGCCGTCGACGATTAAAAAGCTCAACGAACTAAAGCTTTCGATTGCATGCCTCTCCTCGGGGGCGTGTCTTAAAAACAAGGACAAATACGACGATGTCATATATGAGATAACAAGCTATGTCGCGCTTGCAGAAAAGCTTAACGCTCCCTATGTCAGGATACTTGCGGACAGCGACCCAATGCCTTTAGGTGACGACATCGACGACGAATACATAATCGGCATGCTCAAGACGCTTGCTGAGCGGTTCGCCGCAAGTTCGGTAACGCTACTTGTCGAGACGAACGGAGTGTACGCGGATACCGCAAGACTCAAAGCCGTTCTCGATGCCGTAGGCTCGGCAAGAGTCGCCGCGTTGTGGGATATGCATCATCCTTACAGATATTTTGACGAACAGCCCGAACAGACGATAAATAACCTCGGCGAATACATCAAACATGTGCATATTAAAGACAGCGTAATGGAGTCGGGGCGCGCGGCGTACAAAATGATGGGGGAGGGCGACTTACCTATTGACGCAATGCTCAAAGCGCTTAAGCGTATCGGTTATCGCGGCTATGTGTCGCTCGAATGGGTCAAGCGTTGGTCGGCGGGGCTGTCTGACGCAGGAGTCGTCTTTCCGCATTTTGCTTCGTTCATGCAGCCGTATACCGAAAAAAGCGCGGCATTGCAAAGTGACAAACGCGGAACGGGTTATTACATATGGCAAAAGGAACATTTGATTGATTCGACCTTTCCCGATGTGCTTGACAGAGTGTGCGAGGAGTTCCCCGACCAATACGCGTTCAGATACACCGAGCTAGACTATACGCGCACATATCCCGAATTTCGAGAGGACGTGAACAGGTTCGCGCGCGCTTTGATTGCGCTTGGGGTCAAAGCGGGCGACCACGTTGCGATATGGGCGACCAACGTTCCCGAATGGTACATCACCTTTTGGGCGACGACAAAAATCGGTGCGGTGCTTGTCACCGTCAATACCGCTTATAAAGTTTATGAGGCGGAGTACCTGCTCAAACAGTCGGATACCCATACTCTTGTAATGATAGACGGTTATCGTGACAGCGATTATGTGGAGATTATGCGAACGCTGTGTCCCGAGCTTGCCAATTCTGCAAAAGGTGAGCTTAATTCTAAGCGGCTTCCCGTTTTGAAAAATGTTATAACGGTAGGTTGTACGCTCGAGGGTGCGTATACCTTTGAAGAGGCTATGGAGATAGCCGAACGCGTCCCATACCAAGAAGTTGAGGCACGGCGCTCGAGAATCAAGACGCACGATGTATGCAATATGCAGTACACTTCGGGCACGACGGGCTTTCCTAAGGGCGTTATGCTTACGCATTACAATGTAGTCAACAACGGCAAGAACATCGGCGACAACATGGATTTTTCGACGGCGGACAAGCTGATGATACATGTTCCGATGTTCCATTGCTTCGGGTTGGTGCTTGCTATGACCGCCGCGGTGACTCACGGGGCTACGATGTGCCCGATGCCTGTATTTTCTCCCAAAAAATCCTTGCAATGTATAAATCAAGAAAAAATAACTGCGTTTCACGGCGTACCGACTATGTTTATCGCGATGCTTTCGCACGAGGACTTTGATAAGACGGACTTTTCGCACATGCGCACGGGCATAATGGCGGGCAGTCCTTGTCCGGTTAAGGTTATGCAAGACGTTGTGGATAAGATGAATATGAACGAGGTATGTATAGTATTCGGTCAGACCGAGGCATCTCCCGGCTGTACGATGAGCAGCACTACCGACCCGATTGAGGCGCGGATTAATACGGTGGGCAAGGCTATGTACGGTGTAGAATGTAAGATTGTCGACCCCGCGACCAACGAGGAGCTTCCGTCGGACACGGACGGGGAATTCGTTGTCCGCGGCTACAACATAATGAAAGGGTACTACAAGATGCCCGAGGCGACCGCCGCTGCAATCGACGCAGACGGCTGGTTGCATACCGGTGACCTTTCGCGCCGCACAAGCGAGGGGTATTACAAGATAACCGGACGGATTAAGGATATGATAATCCGCGGCGGTGAAAACATTTATCCTAAGGAGATAGAAGATTTTCTTTATACTCATTCCAAGGTCAAAGACGTTCAAGTAATCGGCGTACCCGACCAGCGGTACGGCGAGGAGATTATGGCATGCATAATACCCAATGAGGGAGAGACGCTGACCGAAGACGAGATAAAGGAATATGTCAAGGCGAATATGGCGAAACACAAAGTTCCAAAATATGTTTCATTTGTAACCGAATTCCCCATGAATGCCGCGGGAAAAATATTGAAGTATAAGATGCGCGAAGCGGCGGTCGAAGCGCTTAATCTTCAGACTGCGAACAAAATCGAGACCGCATAACGGCGCAAATCTTAATCAAACAGCTTGAAATTTATGGTAAAATTGTGATATGGACGAAATAAAGGATACGAAGAAGATAAAGAACGCCGAAAGGTATTATCCCGATATCGAAATGGGGCTTACGGCGGCGCTCGTTATCGAAAGAACGGAAGACCGACTAACGAATATCAAAGACATCAATAGGTCCAAGTCCTATTTGCGCATTTTTGCGGAAAACATATTCACATTTTGCAATACCGTTACTTTAATTTTGATTATCGCTCTCATCTTAGCGGGCGCGGTGTCGGACACGCTATCGTCAAGCATAATCTTTATGAATATGTTTATCGGAATTTTTCAAGAGATTAAGGCAAAACGCGCGGTAGAGAAGCTTTCTTTTGTGGTAGAGAACAGTTGTGAGGTCATTCGAGGGGGCATCAAAGGCGAGATTTCGACTAAGGAACTTGTGCTAGACGACATATATATTCTTCGTGCGGGAATGCAAGTTCCCGTTGATTCAATCCTCAAAAAAGGCTATATCGAGGTGGACGAATCTATTCTTACCGGAGAGACCGCGCCGGTCAAAAAAGAGAAAGGCGATTTGATTTTGGCGGGCAGTAATGTGCTAGTCGGAGAAGTCACGGTGCAAGCGGAGCGCGTAGGTAAAAATTGTTATATTCAAAACATCGCAAAAGCCGCGAAAAACGTAGCGAAGCCGAGAAGCAATATATTTAAGTCACTTGATAAGATAATCAAAGGAATAAGCTTTGTTTTGGTGCCGCTCGCGGTGTTTTCCGCGTTCGTAAATTACAGCGCGAACCTCGCCGAAGGACTTTCGACCTCACAAACAGTCACTTTAACGATTCAGCGTACCGCGGCATCCGTATTGGGTATGCTGCCCGTGGGAATGTTCCTTTTGACAAGCTTCGCCCTTGCCGCCGGAGTGCTCAAATTATCCAAGAAAAATACCCTAGCACAAGACCTTTATGGAATAGAGATGCTCGCAATGGTCGATACGCTTTTGCTCGATAAGACGGGAACAATCACAACGGGCGAGCTGCAAGTCGTGGATTCGAAGCCTCTTTTGGACCTAGATTACGATTATCACCGCATAATAGCGTCCATGCTCGTTGCAACCAAGGATTGTAACGGTACAGCGCAAGGGCTAAAACATGGTTACAATACCCAAGAGCCATACGAAGCGATTGATGTGCTGCCTTTTTCCTCGGGTAGAAAGTATAGCGCCGTAACCTTTAAGGAGCTTGGTACTTTTTGTATCGGCGCTCCCGATTATCTTTCGGAAAACTCTAAGGAAGTCGCAACTTACAGCGAGGCTAATTCGGACATCGGACGCCGTACGCTAGTCTTGTCCTACGCCGAGGGCAACATATCCGATATAGGTAAGACAAGACTTGTGCCCCTTCTTGCGATTGCGCTTGAGGACACCGTAAGAGAGGACGCCGCAGATACCTTGCAATGGTTCGCATCCAACGGCGTAGATATCAAAATCATCTCGGGTGACCACCCGAGAACGGTCAGTGAAATTGCCAAAAAGACAGGAGTTTTAGGAGCAGAGCAATACCTAAATTGCGCGGAGCTCACCGCAGAAGAGCTCGAAGCGGCGATTGAATCAACAACGGTATTCGGCAGAGTATCACCCGAGCAAAAGAGTCTTATCGTCAAATATCTTCAAAAAAAGGGCAGAGTCGTAGGCATGGTCGGGGACGGCATTAACGATGTTCAGGCATTGAAAGACGCGGATTGCAGCATCTCTTTTGCCTCAGCCAACGAGGTTGCGCGCAACATTTCAAGAATTGTGTTGATTGATTCAAAGTTTTCTTCTTTGCCGGGCGCGGTCGCGGAGGGCAGACGGGCAATCTGCAATATCCAAAAAGTCGCCGCGCTCTACATAATGAAGAATATCTTTACTATCGCGTTCACTTTTATATATTGCTGTATGTGGAAGGTCTATCCTTTCACCGCTTCGCAGTTCGTTCTTATCGAACTTTTTGTGCTAGGTATTCCTACTTTTTGCTTCGCGCTCCAGCCCGCAAAGCGTCGGCACGAGGGCAATTTTTTGTGGAATGTTATGCGCTCAAGTATCCCTGCGGGAATGTCGCTGATTATTTCGGTCGTCATAGTATTCTTAATCATAGACGCGTTCGGACAGCCCCCCACGGATAAATATTTTTCCACGGTCGGGATATATACATTGACTTTTGCCGGTTATTCCGCGCTCTTTATTATCAGCATGCCGCCCGATAAGTTCCGTCTTTCGGTAATCGCCGCGTCGCTACTCCTTTTTGCGGCGGCAGTGCCGCTTATGAATTGGATAAACAATCCCGGCTTTTTCTCATTCGGCGTGGTCGATATTGGTTGGCGAGAGGTCGGCTATATCGCTATCGGGTTTGCAGTGGCTACCGCTGTCAATATTGCTATCCGTTTAATTGAGATGCTGATGAATAAAAACGGCATAATCGAACGCGTTATCGCCAAAAGACATATCAAAAAATGTAATAATCCCACCGATTGATATCAAAATTTATTATATTAAAAAGTTATTCTCCAAAATTAAATATCCTCTTGTATAGGACATATTTTTAGTTTTGGCGGCCTTAGAGCACAAAATTGCACTTTGGTACATTGATTAATTTTTTGTTAAGGCTCTTGAATTATTCGTTGTAATGTGGTATAAAATAAGCAATAGAAGTCCTGCGATGTACGAGTAGTGGTTATGTCACAACCCCAAATACTAAAAGGGAGAGCGAAACGTGCCGTCGGATGTCAAGCCTCGATTTTTTGAGGAAGACAGAAGCGTCAGATAGCATTCCCACCTGCGAATGCGGGTTTAGTACGGCCACGAGACGGCATGGTGGGATTTTTCTTTTAAGGCATAATGTTTGCGTAATATGAAGGGATATTTTGTAAGGCAGGTATATTTAATGCTCCTTTATCCTTGACATTGTTCTCCTACTCTCACAGTATAC
>CAYOYS010000051.1:0-6145 GCA_964408255.1 uncultured Christensenellaceae bacterium
AAATATATATAATTGTTATAGAATAAGGATTTAGAGCGGAATGGAAAAGAAAGAGGAAACAAAAAAAGAAAAGTACCGCGCAGATAACGGCGAGAGCAAAAACGGCGCAAAAAAAAGCAAGCGCTACATATGGCCTTTGACAGTAACACTGATAACTTTTGTGTTATCCGCGGTTTTTTCGTTCGGTACCGAGCTTGTCACCTCTAAGGCGGGCTTAGCGGAAGCAATAGCCGCGGTCATTATTCTTGTCGCGGTCAGCATAATTTTTGACACAATTGGCGTTGCGGTCACCGCGTGTGATATAGGTCCTTTAACCGCTATGGCGGCGAGAAAGGTGCGGGGAAGCAAATTCGGCATTAAGCTTGTCAAGAACGCGGACAAGGTGTCGAGCATATGCGCGGACGTTATCGGTGACATTTGCGGGATAGTAAGTGGAGCGGGCGGCGCCGCCATTGCGTTCATGCTTTTTTCCACGCTTAGCGGCAAGCAACTTGTAATAGGTATAATTATAAGCGCGGTGCTTGCGTCGCTTACCGTGGGCGGAAAGGCGGCGATGAAAAGAATCGCAATTAACCACTCTACCAAAATAGTCCTTACTGTCGGGAAGTTCTTTTCAGTTTTTAAGTCGGAGGACAAAAAATGACGCTTGATAAGCTAAATCTGCCCAAAGACCTTCGCAGACTTGACGCGGCCGCGCTCGAAGCTCTTGCCGTTGAGGTAAGACAACGAATAATCGATACGGTCAAAGCTAACGGCGGACATCTCGCCGCATCGCTCGGCGCAGTCGAACTGACACTTGCTATAATGCGCGTCTTTTCTCCCGAAAGAGATATAATTTTGTTTGATGTGGGGCATCAATCCTATGCTTACAAGCTACTTACCGACCGTCGGGAACGCTTCGCAACCTTGCGCCGCTACGGCGGAATAAGCGGTTTTCCCGACCCCGCCGAGAGCAAATTCGACCGTTTTACCGCCGGTCACGCGGGTAACGCGCTTGCCGCGGCATGCGGATATATTCGGGCAAGAAAAATTAACAAAAGCGACGAGCATATTATCGCAGTTCTCGGCGACGGCGTATTAATCAACGGGCTGACCGCCGAATCATTAAACAACCTGTCCGCTGCGGGCAAAGCGATAATCGTTGTCAATGACAACGAATTTTCTATATCGGCAAGCGTCGGCAGCATTGCAAAATATCTGTCCGAGCTTGATTTTTCTCTTGACGGGGTTATTTGCGGAGAAAATAGCCCGTTTGAGCTGTTCGGTATCGATTACATTGGCGGTATTGACGGTCATTGCATCGAATCCTTAATCCGCGCGCTCGACCTTGCCAAAAATCATTCAAATAGCGTGATTGTCCATGTTAAGACAGTTAAAGGCAAGGGATTGCCCGAGGCGGAACGTGACCCGGTAAAATACCACGCCGTAGGCAACGGCGTCAAAAACACTTTTGCACATACCTTTGGCGCAAAACTCACCGAGCTTGCCGCAAGACATAAGGAGATTGTAGCGATTACCGCGGCAATGGGAGTCGGAACGGGGCTGGACGCATTTTCGCGCGCCTTTCCCGAGAGGTTCTTTGATGTGGGAATCGCCGAGGGTCACGCCGTCACTATGGCGGCGGCTATGGCAAGGGCGGGACTAAAACCCTATGTTGCGATATATTCCACCTTTCTTCAGCGCGCTTACGACCAACTTATCAACGATGTTTGCTTATCGGGACTGCCTGTCACTTTTTGCATTGACCGCAGCGGAATTGTAGGAGAGGACGGCGCGACGCACCACGGCATTTTCGACTCCGGTTATCTAAGCGCGATGCCTAATATGACATTAGCCGCGCCCGCAAGTCTTTGCGAAGCCGAAGAAATGCTCGAATGGTCTTGCAATTACTTTAAGCCGCTTGCTATAAAATACCCCAAAGAGAATGTGGCGAACGTATATCCTTACAGCGCGCCCCTTCCCGATTGGGTTCGTTTCGGCTCGAGTAACGCCGCTAAAGTCATTCTTGCAACGGGCGCAAAAATGGTCGATACTGCCCTTTCGGCACAAAAAATTTTAGCAAAAAAAGGTATCATTATCGATGTTATTAACGCGCGATTTATCAAGCCGCTCGATACTGCAATGTTGGATTCTATTCGGGACAAAGAGATATATACCCTTGAGGACGGATTGCTTGCGGGCGGGCTTGGCTCTGCCGTTCGCGCCTATTATAAAGACAAAAACATCCGCTCAAAAGGGATTCTCGACCGCTTTGTTGCTCACGGTGATACTTTTGCGCTGCTTGGCGAACTCAAACTCGACGATAAGAGCGTAGCGGAATGGATAGAGCGCGATGAGGCTTGATTTGTATCTTGTTGCGAACAAGCTTGCCAACACGCGCTCGAGGGCGTGGAATCTGATTAGACTCGGCGCGGTTTGTGTCAACGGAATTGCGGCGGACAAGCCGTCGCGCGAGATAAAGCCGCAAGATACCGTCGAAGTGATTGACGCAATTAAATACAGCTCACTCGGTGGCTTGAAACTTGAAAGAGCGATAAAGCGGTTCAATATTCAAGTATACGGCACAGCGATAGATATAGGCGCGTCTAACGGCGGCTTTACCGATTGCTTACTGCGCCACGGCGCGCAAAGAGTTTATGCGGTGGACGTAGGAGAATGTGCGTTGCCCGCGCCGCTTCGCAACGATTCCCGCGTGACGATTATGGATAATGTGAATGCAAGAGAGCTTTTGCCCAAGGATTTTCCGAATAAAGTTGATTTGATTACAATCGACGTTAGCTTTATATCGCTTGCTTTGATACTTCCTCCCGCCGCCTTGCTGCTTAAGGACAAGGGCGCGCTTGTCGCGCTTATCAAACCGCAGTTTGAGGTGGGGCGCAAGCACTTGACGAAAAGCGGAATCGTGAAGTCCGCCAAAGCGAGGGCGGAAGCGGTATCTAAAGTTAACACAATAGCAATCGAATCGGGGCTTACTCCGCTCGGGCTTTCGGAAGCGCCGATATTATTCGCGGAAAAGAATATCGAGTACCTAGCATACTTCGTAAAGGATGTAAAATAGCCTCCTTACTCATCGAAAAACCGCATTTTTTATTTTTTTCATATAATAATCTTTAGCTATCTTTATAAAAGTGAAGCCGTTTATATGTTTCAAATGATAAGTGAATAAAGGTTGTTTTTTATTGTATATATACATTTTTTATTGTATAATTATTACATGAAGATAGCGGTGTTCAACAATAAAAAAAGCGAGTTCAGTAAAAAATGCGCGGATAAGGTCCAAAAAGAGCTTAAGGCGGCGGGCGCTTGCTACTATGAATGTGGCGCCGAGAGCTTCGAGGCGGGCACGGATATAGTAATCGTAGTCGGGGGCGACGGCTCTATACTTAAGATTGCAGACCTTTCTGCGTACGGCGGTATCCCCATTCTCGGTATCAATACCGGACGAATAGGGTTTCTCACCGAGACAGAGCGCGCGGACGAGATAGCGGACGCGATAAAGCGCTTGACTAAAGGCGAATACCGCATCGATACAAGAGCAATGCTCGAGGTCAAAAGCGAAAATAATGCGTATTTTGCGCTCAACGAGGTCGCAATCTCGCGCGCGGATAGCCTTAATATTGTAGGCATTACCTTAAAAACCGATGGAGAATTATTGGAAAAGTATAACGGTGACGGCGTCCTTATCGCTACGCCTACCGGCTCTACCGCCTATTCGCTTTCGGCGGGAGGTCCTGTGCTTTCGCCGCATGTTAAGGCGATACTTGTTACACCAATTTGTCCGCATACTTTGCATAGTCGCTCAATTGTTGTGCCGGACGACACCGTTATTGAGGTTTCGGCGGCGCTCCGCGGCGAGGGTGTAGTTGTCGTCGACGGCAAGAAAAAAATAACCTTTCTTAACGAGGGGGCTTTCATTATCAAAAAAAGTTCAAAAAAATGTTCATTTGTCCGATTCGGCGGGCAAAGCTTTTATTCAAAGCTGTTGAGTAAGCTTACTCAATGGTCGGATATTTCTTTTGATTAGGGGTGTATTATGGCAAGGTCGAATAGACAGGTAAAATTGTTGGAAATCATCAAAACTCACGAGGTCGAGCGGCAGACGGATTTTGTCGAGCTGCTTCGTGAAGCGGGCATTGAGGCAACGCAGGCGACTATATCGCGCGATATCAAAGAGTTAGGCTTGGTAAAGACTTCGATGTACAACAAAAAATATCGGTATACGCTAGTCGAGTCCAAGGAAGGCGAGGTGCCGTCCAAGCTGTTTGAGCTTTTCAAAGAGGCGGTGAAAAGAGTAAGCATTTCTCTTAATATTGTAGTTCTCAACACCATTCCCGGCACTGCGAATTCGGCAGCGGCACTGCTTGATAGCCTTTCAATCCACGGAATTCTCGGTACAGTCGCGGGTGACGATACCGTGATAATCGTCGCCGACAGCGTCGAGATGGCGCCGCTTATCGCGGAAAGAATGAGGTCGATGCTCTAATATGCTTCTTGCTCTTAGTATAAAAAACATAGCATTGATTGACGAGTGCAACTTGAGTCTTGGCAAGGGGCTCAATATTTTGTCGGGCGAAACGGGCGCGGGCAAATCGATAATTATCGATGCTTTAAGCTTTGTGCTCGGCTGCCGCGCGGACAAGTCTTTAATCCGTTTTGGGGAAAAACGAGCATCTGTCGAGGCGGTCTTTGACACCGACAATTCGGATATCCTTACCGTTATGGAAGAGCTTGGACTACCGAAAGAGAATACTTTGATAATAAGGCGTACGATGAGCGAGGCGCGCAACGAGATACGCGTCAACGGCGAAACGTTTACGATTGCGATGCTTAAGCGGCTCACCGATTCGCTTGTGGATATCTTGGGTCAGCACGAGCATCAATCGCTGCTTAAAACTGCCAACCATTTGCCATTACTCGACAAATACGCGGGGACACTCGCCGCGGAATGTAAAGCCGAGGTTAAGCCGTTGTATCATTCGTACATCGCGATAAGACGGGAGATGGCGGAGCTTGGCGATGCGGCGGAGCGCGCAAGGCGGCTCGATATATTAAAATATCAGATTGAAGAACTCGAGCGCGCCGACCTTAAGGAGGGTGAGGAAGAAGAGCTTTTGATATTGCGCGATAAGTATCGCAACGGCGAACGCATAATCGCGTCGGCGGCGAACGCTTATAACGCGTTGGAATCGTCCGAAACATCGGTAACATCGGCAGTCGCTTACGCGCTTGGCGCGATAGTATCGGTCGCAAATTACGATGTAAAGCTCGCGGAGCTATCCGAGCGGCTCGAAAGCGCCAAAATAGAGTTGAAAGATATTGCCGATACCTTGAAAGATTATGTCGAATCCTTTGAGTACGATGAGCGCGCCGCCTCTTTTGTCGAGCAGCGTGTGGACATAATAAGAACGTTAAAACGCAAATATGGCGGTACGGTAACGCTTGCGCTTCAGGCATTGGACAGATTAAGGACACAGTATGACGGCTTGAGCAACGCGGAAGCGCGCCTGCAAACGCTCGAAGCGGAAAACCGTAAACTTTCCGCGGCATTGTACGCCGCGGCATTGAAGCTGTCCAAGGCTCGCCGCGAAGCGGCAATCAATTTGGAGACGCGCCTTGTCGCGGAGCTTTCCGAACTTGCGATGAAGGGCGCAAGGTTTGAAGTCAGCTTCAACAATATTCCTGATATCGAGTATATGACGGAACATATCACGGCAGACGGCTTTGACGAGGCGGAGTTTTTGATTTCGCCCAACGCAGGCGAGCCATTGAAACCTCTTGTAAAAATTGCGTCGGGCGGCGAAGCGTCCCGTATCATGCTTGCGTTCGCGAATATTGTTTCCGCACTTGACGGAATAGATACTCTTGTATTCGATGAGATAGACAGCGGTATAAGCGGCAGAGTCGCTCAAGTCGTAGCGGTCAAGCTCGATAATATTTCCCGCGATAAGCAAGTGATTGCGGTCACACATTTGCCGCAGCTTGCCTCTTTTGCCGACAACCACTACTTAATATCCAAACGGGCACAGGACGGCAAGACGCTCACCGAACTCGAACCGTTGGACGACTCGGCGCGGATAGAGGAAGTCGCGCGGCTTGCGGGAGGCGCGGGCAGCGCAGTCGGCAGACTGCATGCAAAGGAACTGCT
>CAYOYS010000051.1:6245-10078 GCA_964408255.1 uncultured Christensenellaceae bacterium
GCGTACGCTACGACACCTATCATAACAGTATTGTATCAACGCATACCTTTGATTTTTGACAATTTTACCCTTAATTTGAAAAGTATATTAGCCTATTAATTTCTCACAATAAAATACGAGGTATTTGCGGTGAGATTTTTTTCTAAATTATTCATTTTTGTAATGTGCTTATTATGCGTGTCTACACTTATCGTCTTTGCCGGCGAATTTTCCTTAAGCTATGCGGTAGGCGCGAGCGGTTATAGGGGGGCGAGCATATATCGTGACCGCTATTCGAGCGTCGAAGTCTATCTCGGAGGCATTCCGGTTGGCATTAGCTTGCTTGACCGCGGCTTGATAGTGGTAGGCGTTACCGAGATTATCACCGAGCAAGGCGCAGTGAGCCCCGCAAGTGAAAGCGGGGTAAGAATCAACGATATAATCGTTGAGTTAAACGGACAGCAGATATACAGCGCCGAACAGCTTACTAACCTTATTAATCGTTCGGATAAGCATATCACCCTCAAACTCAAACGCAAACAAGAAGTTTTGGAAGTGAAAATCCTCCCGCATACCGATGTCTTGTCTAGACAGCGCAAAATAGGCATATATGTGCGGGAAGGGCTGGACGGTGTGGGAACTTTGACCTATGCGCGAGATGACAACAAGCGTTTTGGCGCGCTTGGTCACGCGATAATAGACCAAGATACCAAGTTGCTTGCCGAAATGAATTCGGGCGCTCTTTACAACTGTGTAATTGAAGGTTATGTGAAAGGCGCGGAGGGCAAAGCGGGCGCACTAAAAGGGGTGTTCAACAAGGATTTGAGCAGAATTAGCAGCATCGATAACAATAATAGTTTTGGGTTGTATGGCACTTACTCCGAAAGGCTTATAAGAAACCGCCCTAAGATTAAGACAGGCAGTAGAGAATCGGTAAGACCGGGCAAAGCGTATGTTTGTACTACAATCGGCGGTACCGCTCCGCAGATGTACGAAATCGAAATAATAAAGACCGTTTATCAGAGCGCGCCCGCCGAGAAAAGCATGGTAATCCGAGTCGTTGACGGCAGACTTTTGGAGAGTACGGGCGGAATTGTACAGGGAATGAGCGGCAGTCCAATCATACAAAACGATAAGCTAATCGGCGCGGTGACCCACGTATTTATCAACGACCCGACAAAGGGCTACGGTCTGTATGTCGATTGGATGTTGGAGAATTAATAGAGCATTAGAATCAAGAAGATATTATTAGAATTGAAGGCATAATACAATTAATAAGTGCGACAATCCCATCGCGCAGAACGACAAGTAACAAGCGCAGTGCCGCATGTGCTTATTAATGACCCGACGGGCTACGGTCTGTATGTCGATTGGATGTTAGAGAATTAGTAGTGTATTAGAAAGGGCAACGGCTTGTATATCTACAAAGGATTGCAGTCCATATGCCTATGGAAATAGTCGCAATAGTTCGAGATGTCGAATGGTGTAGTCACAAACATTTCAAGGCTTTCGGCGGGCATTGGCATAAAGCGGACGGCTTGCAAGTATAAATTACTATGCGAATTGCAAGCGCGTGGTATTTTGCGGTTAAGGACACCGCCTCATACTTAAAGAGGAACAAAAAAGCGGTATTATTCGCCCTCTTTTTTGTGTTGCTCGGTCTAGCAGTAGGCGTACTGATTTCGTTGAATGTCGAGGATGCGGAATTCCGTTCTTATCTTAATGAGATTATGCTTAACGTGTATAGCCCGCTTAAAGCGTTCTTGAAAATCGCTTTTTTTTCGGCGATATGCGCGGTGCTATGTTATATGTATATGGCGGGCAGTTTTGCGCAAGTTGTTCCTTACATAATATTGTTTTATTGCGGCTTGCTTATCGGACGCTCTGCCATGCTCAATATGATGCTTTGCAAAGCCGTTGGCTTTTTTTCCTTTTTTATCTTTGTATTGCCTTGTTATTTTGCCCTTATTGCCGCAATCCTCGTATTCTTAAACTATATGAGAGAACGCGTTTCTTGCGGGCTTAACGGGCTACTTTTAAGACAAAACCTCAATGTGCTCAAACGCGGTTTGCTCTATCTCGCGCTTGCTTTGGTAGTACAGTTTTTGGTATTCGTAATCCTTGGGGGAATCATGTCGCTCATACTGAAAGTTTGATTAGCCCTATTAAGTCGATACTTTATAATCATTTTTTGCGGGAATGTGTTCGTACACCTTTGTCCACTCCTTGTTTGCGGCGAAGTAGACAATTTCGAGTTGTAACATTTTGGGGTCTTTTCGACTTATATTTGTCATCGGCATCAAGTAACTAAATTTTTCACACCATAGGACTGCTATGAGTAAAAAAAATGACGAATCTAATCTCAAAAATTCACTCAAAATATTTTACCAACTCTCTTTTGCACTGCCTTGTTTGCGTATTATCGTTGCGGAGAATCCCAATTTTTTGTTATAATAATATTATCGAACTGAGTGCGCTTGCGAAAGCAATACACTTACATAAGTAGTGCGCTAAATGGATAGTGCATTTATATTGATACGAGGCATACACGGACAAGCCGCTTACGCGAATAGAGCGCATACATGGTTAGGGCGCATAAATAAATAAGACGCACACACGGAAGCAGGGTGTTAAATGGGTGAGATGCTTGCCATGAATAGTGCGCCGCTTGATACGAACATGGCGCAAGGAGGGCTTATGGCGAATCGGGTAATATTGATTGTAATAGACGGTTTCGGAATTGGTTGGTCTCCCGATGCCGCGCTTTACGGCGACGAGGGCGCGAACACTTTCGCGAGCGTCGCTAATGGATTGAACGTGCCCGTTATGCAAAGGCTCGGACTTTTTGAGATACTGCCGAATTACTCGCGCGGGGGAAGGATTGTAGGCGCGTACGGAAAGATGAGCGAACTATCTCAAGGTAAGGACACCTCGGTCGGGCACTTCGAGCTTGCGGGTTACGTCACCGAAAAAGGTTACAAGACTTATCCGAACGGCTTTCCGCCCGATATGGTTCAAGCGCTTGAGAAAGCGTTTGGGACAAAAATACTCGGGAACGTTGCGGCAAGCGGTACCGAGATAATACAACGGTTGGGAGCGGAGCACCTTGCCACGGGCTATCCGATTGTATATACTTCGGCGGATAGCGTAATGCAGATAGCAACGCATATAAAAAAATATTCCGTTCCGAGATTGTATGAACTTTGCTTGCTTGCAAAATCGACAATGAACGAGGATAACCGTGTCGGTAGAGTAATAGCAAGACCGTTTGACGGAGAGGATAAAGCGTTCGTTAGGACTCCCGATAGAAAGGATTTTGGCATTGCGCCGGACGGAGAAACAGTGCTTGACAAATGCGCCGCCGCGGGGCTTGCCGCAGCAGGAATCGGCAAAATAAAAGATATCTTTTGCGGCAAAGGATTGACTAAACATTACGAGGCGCATGGCAATGCCATGTGCTATGCCGCTACACTTCGCGCCGCAACCGAAATCGAAAACGGACTGATATTCACCAACCTTGTGGATACAGATATGCTTTACGGACACCGTAACGATGTAGCGGGGTATAGAGCGTCGCTTGAGAAAACAGATTGCTTTTTGTCCGAGCTTATGACAAAGCTATGTTCAAACGACTTATTGATTGTGACCTCTGACCACGGCTGTGACCCTACATTCCCTACAACCGACCATACGCGCGAATATGTGCCGTTGCTTGTCTATGGTAATAGAGTAAAGCAAGGACTGAATCTCGGGACGCTTATAGGCTTTAATAACGTGGCGGACATAATAGTGGGGCATTTGTCGCTTCCCGAGTTTAGAAAAAATGAGTTGTATGCCAAGTTGACAGAAAAGAG
>CAYOYS010000052.1:0-10056 GCA_964408255.1 uncultured Christensenellaceae bacterium
GGCTTATTTTCCACCTATACCAAAGAAAACGAGAGTTAAAATATATATGAAAAATATCGCTCAAACTATTCAAGTCGAATGTGTTATAAAGAAAATTATGTTGAGGTATTATATATGAAAAGTATCGTTTTAACGGGCGGCGGCACTGCCGGACACATTATGCCGAATATCGCGCTGCTGCCCGCTTTACGAAAGCGATTCGCTAATGTATATTACATTGGCGAGGCGGGCGGAATGGAGCAAAAAATCGCGGAAAAAGCAGCTATCCCATTCTATTCCACCCCCGCAGTCAAGCTGATACGGGGCAAGTTCATAACAAATATGAAAATTCCGTTCGTATTGCTTAACGGAATCAAAAAGGCAAGAGCAATTCTGAAAGAGTTGCGCCCCGCCGTAATTTTTTCCAAAGGCGGCTACTGCGCGCTCCCCACGGTATTCGCCGCAAAAAGCTTAAAAATCCCCGTTATCTGTCACGAATCGGATACTACCTTAGGCTTGGCGAACCGCGTTTCGCTGCCCTTTGCCGCCGCGGTTATCACCTCATTCCCAAAAACGCTCACAAAAGGCGTATACATGGGCATACCTTTAAGAGAACGCATATTCCAAGGAAACCCTAAGGCGGTGTACGACCTTTTTAAGGTAAACCGTCCAATTATTCTCTTTATGGGCGGAAGCCTCGGCGCAAAAGCTATCAACGAATGTCTGCAAAAAAGCATTACTGCATTGTCCGATTATAACATATTGCATATAAAAGGGGAGCAAGGTTGCTCCCGCTCGGACAACTATCGCGTAATCGACTTCGTGGACAATATCGAGGATTATTTTGCCGCCGCCGAACTTGTAGTTTCGCGCGCCGGCGCGAATACTTTGGCAGAGCTTACCGCGCTTGGCAAAAGGGTACTCGCAATCCCGTTGCCCAAGGGCGCCTCCCGCGGCGACCAAATCGACAACGCCGCGTACTACAAAAAGGAAAAATTAATAGAGGTACTGCCGCAAGAAAAACTTACTCCTTACAATCTTGTCGCATCAATCAAAGAGGCTTTGACCGCCCCCGCTCCTAAGGCGCGCTTTGATTACTTGCTTCCCGATAAGATTGCAGACTTTATATTGACTAAGTGCTAGCCGTCTTTTGCGCAGTATTCGGATTATATACCGATAATTAAACCTCTATCCGCCGCGCGCTGATAAAAGGTAATAAAGTATAATCGTAAGACCTCAACAAGCTAAGTTCAACCGAAATTGCCGCAAATTAGAGTCAGCCTCGGGGTTATATATCCGCTTCGAGCAAAGACACCGCGGTTGTTTGCAATTTGCCGCGAATGATTTTGTTATATTTTGACTTATATTATCCGATATGTTCTAAGCTTTGTCCGTTGTGCTATAAGTAATAGCGGGAGGAAAAAGCTATGAAAACCCTCACAAAAGGTTTAATCGTCACCATTCTTCTTTCCATTAGCATTTATTTTGGAATAACTTATGTAAATACATATTTGAGGACGGGAGAACAGACGATATCCGAGCAAAATAATATCAATTTGCGTAATGACAGCGAGGAATTACCCAAAGTCGAAGAGACGGTCGCAACTCCCTATTACAGCGTATTGCCCCGCGCCGCAAAAGAGCTGTCCGACATGGAAAAAATCAACAATATAGGCGGTTATTCCAAAGATAGCATAAAGAATTATTTTATGATTGGCAATATCATATATATAATATTTGAAACGGATTCGGCATGCTGCGACGTTCGTGCAAAGGCATCGAATATCGCAATCGCAAAACTTAACGCCGCAGGAGGGTTAGAAAGCGTTCTAACTCTTGAAAACGGCTCAAACGAATATTATATGACCTCCTCTCTTTACGACAACGGCATAATGATAATCGCGGCAAGAGCGTCGGAAACCATAGTTTATACCGTTACCAATACGCTTGTCGTGTCCCGTCTTGTGCTGCCCTATGTTTTTGACAAGTGCTTGCTTAGGTACTCATATCCTATCAATATCCTAGTTACCACGCTCGACAACACCCTTACCGCGTTCGGAATCAATTCGGAGCTGTCGGTAGTATTCACCGTCAACGGCGTTTTTTCGGGGACGGTTCAGCCAATAGAACTGTTCACAATGGATGCTAATTATCTTTTTGCCAACGTTGGCGGCAAGGGAACGGTTGTCAAATTCGACTCATTGCGAGTAGTTAGTACGCGTGACTTTTGCAACAATGCTATTACAGAAATTATTCCGACGCAGGACGGCTACCTCGCCTCGCTCGTAAAAGGCGGCAAAGGCTTCCTTAAGTGGTATGACCGCAATCTTTCCGAATATGCCGAAACCGAGCTTGCAAACTGCGAAAATATACGCATATCTTTCAACGGTTGCGGCTATTTTGCGCTTATTTATGGCGCGGCGGGAGAGGGAAAAGGCTACTTTGTGTGCCGTAACGGCGACATTGTTTCCCGAAATCATACTGACTTTTACAATATTAAACAAGTTACCTCAATCGAAGTATATAACAGCTGTCTTTACATCTCCGCTCTGACTCATTCCGCCAATAATACAGTAGAAATTTACGAATACGATGGCAATCATTTTTACACGACTACGCGCTCGACTATCGTCGGAGTCGCGACCACCAAGGTGTTCGCCTTTACGCATTTGACTTCGCTGTATGTTCTTTACACTACCGCCCTTTCCACGGGTCACCATATTTCGAATTGGGGCAATGAAGACGTGTTTATAAGAGTCAAATCCATATAGCGTTTTGCGTCATTCCCCGCCTTCGCCGACAAAAATCGTTGTTTTCAGCGGTTTTTTTGGTATTTATTGTAAATCGGTATTGACATACATTTATTTGATGTTATAATAAAAAGACAGACAAGCAGTATGCTTAATATAATTTTTTTCAAAAGGAGATTTGTCAATGAGAAAAGCTTTTATTTGTCCGAGTAAGTATGTCCAAGGTGAAAACGAGTTGCTTAATTTAGGTTATTTTATCAAGACCTTCGGCAGCTCCGCATTGCTCATCGCGCACCCCGATGATGTCAAGCGTGTTAAAGCGCAACTTGACGCGACGGCGGCGAAGTACGGCGTTTCCTTCGTACCGAGTGATTTTCACGGCGAAAGTTCGAAGCAAGAAGTCGCAAGACTCAAGGAAGTCGCTAAGAAGAATAAGTGCGATTGCACAATAGGTCTTGGCGGCGGCAAGGCAATCGACACGGCAAAATGCGTTGCGGAAGGCGAAGCATTAATCATCGTTCCGACAATTGCCGCGACTGATGCGCCAACAAGCCACTCGGCAGTGCTATACACTCCCGAAGGAGCGTTCGACGATTATGCTTATTTCAAAGCTAATCCGAGTGTTGTCCTTGTCGATACCACAATTATTGCTAAGGCGCCGAGCCGCTTCCTCGTATCGGGCATGGGCGATGCGCTATCCACCTATTTTGAGGCGAGAGCGACGCATAACTCCTATTCCAACGTCAATGCCGGCTTGCCTTGCGGATATCGTGAGGGCTACACCGCTCCCGCAAAAGGCACCAACACCGCGCTTGCGCTTGCCAAGCTTTGTTATGAGACTCTTATTGCCGACGGTGCCAAGGCGAAAGCCGCTTGCGACAACAAGGTCGTCACACAAGCGCTCGAAAATATCGTCGAAGCCAATATTCTCTTATCCGGACTCGGATTCGAAAGCGGTGGTCTAGGCGGCGCACACGCAATACACGACGGATTGACTATTCTTGAGGGAACGCATAAGTATTTCCACGGCGAAAAGGTCGCGTTCGGCACCATTGCCCAGCTCGTTCTTGAGAATGCACCCGAAGAGGAGCTTTATGAGGTTCTTGATTTCTGTCTGACACTCGGACTGCCCGTATGTCTTGCCGATATCGGCGTAGACAGCATTACCGACGAAGAACTGCTCGCGGTTGCCGAAAAAGCGTGTATTCCCGAGGAATCGATACACGCAATGCCCTTCCCCGTAACTCCTGAGATGGTAGCTGCGGCAATCAAGGCGGCGGACGCCATTGGCTCGGATTATAAGGGAGGATTTTGCTGATATGAAGAAGATAATTAATACTCCCGAGACATTCGTTATCGAGATGTGCAACGGCATCGCGCTCGCGCATCCCGAGTTGGAATTTATTAAGAAATTCAAGGTTATCAAGAAGAAGAACATCAACTGTGACAAGGTCAGCTTAATAAGCGGTGGCGGCTCGGGACACGAGCCTGCCCACGCCGGCTTTGTCGGCAAAGGTATGCTTGACGCAGCAGTTTGCGGAGACGTTTTTGCGTCCCCATCGCAGATACAGGTTTATCAAGCGATTAAGGCAACGGCGAGCAAGAAAGGCACTTTGCTTATCATCAAGAACTACAGCGGCGACATGATGAACTTTAAGAACGGCGCGCACCTAGCTATGGAAGACGGCATTGACGTTGACTTTGTCAAAGTCGATGACGATATCGCCGTTCAAGACAGCCTTTATACGGTTGGACGCCGCGGAGTCGCAGGGACTGTATTCGTACACAAAATCGCGGGCGCTGCCGCTGAAAAAGGCAGAGAGCTTCCCGAGGTCAAAGCTATCGCTGAGAAAGTTATAGCGAACGTCCGCTCTATCGGCTTCGCATTGACTTCATGTACCGTTCCCGCTAAGGGGACGCCGACTTTCGAACTCGGTGAAAAAGAGATGGAGTACGGCGTAGGTATCCACGGCGAGCCGGGCATCAGACGCGAAAAACTGCAATCGGCGGACGACCTTGCCAAGAAAATGGTAACCGCGCTACTTAAAGACCTTAAGATTACGAGCCGCAGCAAAAAAGAGATTGCGATATTAATCAACGGTTTCGGCGGCACTCCGCTTCAAGAACTGTATCTATTGAACAATGCTGTAAGACGCGAGCTTTCAAAGAAAAGCGTAAGAATCTACCGTACGTTTGTCGGCAACTATATGACAAGCATCGATATGGCGGGCGCGTCAATCTCTATACTCAAACTTGACAGGCAGTTAAAATCCTTGCTCTCGGCGAAGTCCGACACTCCCGCGCTCAAAATTAGCGGAGCAGTCGAGCCTTCCATTTTCATTGATTCTGCGGCGGAAAGCGAAGAGGCTAAGGCGGCTTCCTTTACGGTCGAGACTTGCTTGTGCCATGCGACCATAGCCGACAAACTGTCACTTTGCAACATGCATTATATAGTGGATAAGATGAGCGAATCGATAATCCGCAACGAAGTGCCGTTCTGCGAGCTAGACAGCCACGCGGGTGACGGCGACTTCGGAATGAGCGTCGCAAAAGGCTTCAAACAGCTCAAAAGAGAATGGAGTGAAGTAACTCAAGCGGAGACAATCGGCGACTTCCTCGACGCATGCTCTTTGGTTATAATGGAATACTGCGGCGGCGCGTCCGGTCCGATATGGGGCTCAGCGTTCCGCGCGGCGGGTAAGGCGGCAGGCGACAAGACCGAATTGACACTCGCGGAGTTCGCCGATATCATGCAAGCCGCGGTTAAGGGGATTCAGGCTACCGGACTCCGCTCATTCGGGCGCGGCGCGGTAGTAGGCGACAAGACCCTAATCGATGCGCTTGTGCCGTGTGCGGACACGTTGACCGAGGCGGCGAAAGCAGGCAAAAGCTTTGTCGTTGCGCTCAAAGAGGGCGCTGAAGCGGCAGTTGCGGGCGCTGAAGCGACCAAAAACATTGCGGCAAGAATGGGCAGAGCGGGCACCGTCGGTGACAGAAGCATCGGTTGGCCGGACGCAGGCGCTTTCGGCTTAGGCGTCATATTCACGGATATTGCGAACTCAATCAAGTAATTGCGAGGCATAAAGTATACCTTCGCAATGGCACAACCTTAGCGAAATTGAGGCAAAAATTCAGCTTGATATGTGTCAATGACTTGATATGTCACTCAGCTTGATATGTGTCAATGACTTGATATGTCACTCGGCTTGATATGTGTCAATGACTTGATATTTGTATTATGTTGCTTGACATGTATAGCTTGTGCGAACAATGCTAATGCCACAGAACACTCTAGACATGTCGCAGTATACGGCAATTATCGCGACTTTGGCGGGTAATACTCGCTTTTCAAAGCTTTTTGATTCGCTAATGCAATATTCTTCTTTTTAGAATAATGTAACCGATAATAAAAGTCCACCGGATAATCCGGTGGACTTTTATTATTGCGCTATGCCGCTTTGTCGGATTCTTTTTCTTGACTTTTTGTATCCTCCGTTTTCTTTTTTGTTATTATCTTAGTCACTGCCGTATTGATTACCTTGGACAATATGCTTTTTACGTCCGTTTGCATCTCCTCGACGATGTGCAGACATTCGCTTAAGCTTTCAATCGTTTTGGTATATTTTTCCTCTCTCTTTTTGCTGTCCTGCAAAAGATACACAAGCAGCCCCACGAACAATAATGCCCACAAGCCGTTCGATGCCGCCGCTTCGATTATACTTTCCCACATGTTTTTAACTCCTTTGAATTTCTTGCAATAATTTTGTATAATAGACGCCAAGCAAGTCGCTTAACGTCGTGTTTTTGTTAATTAGTTCCTCCGCCGTCTCCTTATCAAGACCCGAATAAAACTCTTTTGCGAGCGCGTAACGCTTCTCGTAGTTATCCTTTTTTAACCCGCCATATCCTTGCGCCGCGTCAAGCGTCTCCGCTTCGGCAAGAATGTTTCTAAAATTCGATAGGTACTCTTCTTTTTTGCGCTCTATTTGACGATTTGCATTGTCTGCGGCAAGCGCCTCTTTTTCTGCTTTTACCCGAAGCTCGGCAGCCTTCTTCTCAAGTTCGGCAGCGCGGGCAATCTCGTAATTGTCAAGCGCAAGTTCGTATTCTTTCTCAAGTGAAGCGGCTTTGTTCTCCAAGTTTTCGCGTTTGAGTCGGTACGACTCGACTATCCTCTCTTTTTCATACGCGGCGGTTTGGGCAAGCTCTTTTTGTGACAATTCCGCTATCGAAGAAGCTGCCAAATGCTTGCGCGCGATTTCCTCGCCGAGCGCGATTTCCTTGTTATATTGTTCAAGTGCCGCCTTTTTCTCTCTTTCTGACTTGTCAAGACCGGCGTTAAGAATATCATACTCAACCTTGTCAAGCGCGCTAGCAAATTTGTTTTCTTCCTTTGCCGCAATGTTATCGTACTTTGTGTTAACAATGCCCGCCGCAAGCTCGTCAAGTTCCTCATCGGTCGCTTTGACATAATCTGATTTTTGCGCGTCCAATTCTGCTAACGCTTCCTTTTTTACCGCGGCAAGATATTCCTTTTCAAGCGCTGCAAGCTCGCGCATAAGTTTTAGTTCCTTGTCCTCATAGCCGTCTTGTAAGGAAAGTATGCTCGGGTCCGGTTCTTTTCCGATTAGGATTTCATTACTTATTCTATCAACCATTTTTACCTCCGACCTTCTTTATTCTTTTTATTCTTTCGACGGCTCTTATAATGTCGCGTCTTGAAGCAAGACGCACAATTTTTTTGACCATACCATAACCCCTCCCGTCTTAAACGGGATATAAAACTCGCAATAAGCCGCAATATCCTTTGCCCTGCCTTGCTTGCGGTATACGCTGCCGCTCTGATAAATGTAATAGACAATGCCTCTCTCATAAGCGGCGTTCGGACGGTTGACGGCATTTAGTGTGGTCAGCTTTATGATATTGTCACCCATAGTCGGAATTTCGCCGTCTAGACTTATGCAGCCGTCTAGCCTCGAGTTATCATAGCGCGTGAATTCGCCACTTTGCCATTTTTGCTTATTCTTGTAGAAAAACACACCGCCCGATGCCGCCGATTTGATGGACTCCACATCGTTGAGCAATCCGTAATAATAGGTTATCTCGCCCGAGGCGTCAACCGCGGCTAAGCTAACCGTATGTTCTTGCAAGAACAAAATGTATATTCCCCCGTCCCTTCTCTCGACGACGGCGGATTCTTTTACATTTTCGGCAATCTCAATGCTTGCGGTATCGATAAACAACAATTTTCCCTCGCTGTCTATCCCCGCGCTCGCTATCCTAAGTCTTTCGCCGCTCTCCGCGTAAATATATTTTGCATCGAGCGCGTTATAGCCGTACACCCTTTCGCGTCCGACATCTCCCGACGGTGCGACAATGTACCTAATCAGCTTTTCGTCCTCGCAAGTATACAGCATACACCCTTCGCCGAACTCGGTATTCCCGACCACGTTCAAAGGCTCAAGCACTCTTTCGAGCCTATTGCCCGTAATCCTAACGTTAAGACCTTGAGTCGCGCCGCGCATTGTAATTGACAAGGTGTTGACACGTTCTTTAAGCCACACGTCAAGCACAAAGTCAAGCGCGGAGAACTCACCGGCGGGAAGCCCGTTTAAGTAGATTTCTCCGTGTATCGCATCGGATGCGGCGACCCCAATTTGTATAACCGTCTGACCCTCGCTTGAAAAAAAGCTCATTTTGCGGGTATTGTCCGGCGAGGTATTCGCGTCAAAGTTGAAATAAATTGTGTTATCGACTCGGGTGCGCCGCTCTACTATGTCCGCCGTATTCATATAGGCTTGCTTTATCCAATTCATACTCACCTCGTATCGACAAGCAGCTCGATTCTCGAAACGCGCGCTTTATCCGTCTCGCTTATCACGCTCAAGCGAACGGTCTCGAACGCTTTATTTACGCTGATTTTTTGGTATTTGGGCGAGCCGTTGAGAAAATATCTCTGCGCTTGTCCGTTGAGTTCCGCTTCGATAATCAAATCGTTGCGGGTATTTACAACAATTTCTTTAAGCAGCTTATAAGAATCAGTCAATCCCAAACAGCTTGCCGGTGTCGTCCAAAGTTTTTTTAGCGGGGCGCCGAACAGCGTTCCCGAAGTATCGAGTTGCGCCGCACACCCATTCGCAACGAGCAGTAATTGACTGCTCCTTGAGTTGACCGACATCATTGCGCGCGCGTCGAATCCATACATAATGCTTGTGTCTCCGTCATAGACACGGTATTCGATTAACGCGTTGTTGCCCTCATTATTCTTTTCGTCGAAGTTGAGCCGACACGCAAGATAGTAATTGCCGTTGTTGAACAGCCCGAACGGCGCGCCTCCGTCCGTGAACAGCCCCTCAAGATTGGTCATGATGCGCCTGACCTCGAGTCCGTCGAATAGGTAAATGGAGCAATCCGATTGAAAGATTATTCCCGCGCCGCAAACTGCAACGGTGTCCGCAAATATTCGTCCCGTAGACAGATAAAGCTTTGACGCCGCAAAATTTCTTTGGTCGCTGTACGCGGTAAGCTTGTTGATTCCGTAATCTCGGAATATATAAATTCTGTCAAGGAAGCTAACCACCTTGTTAACTGCGCCAAGGTCGTCGTTGAACTCTATATAGCCCGCCTCGTCAAGCGAAACATTCCAATTAAAGGGGTCATAATCATCGCTGAACCAGACGGCATTCTTTTCTCCACCGACTGTGCAGTACACTCTATCATAATGCAGACACATCGAGGTAATAGAGGGACTCAACTCAACTTTTGCCGCGCTGTCGTTATCGATAACGAAAAGCCCGCTTTCCATAGACGACAAAAGCAGAACATCCTTGCCGCTTAGCCGATAGTTCTCGGCGCATGCCTTGCCATGGATAGTAATGTCGTCAATCTTTCGCCAAGCGTCTTGGGTTGCTCTATACTGCCACACGCTTCCGTCCACCCCCAGCGCAACAATCCTATCATCTCTTGCGCCAAGCTGTCCGTCATATCTTCTATATTCGAATATCGCTTTGGGTTCGGGAACACATTCTTGCCAAAACTCTGCCTTTGAGAGTCCGTCACCATGCTGAAGTATGCCTCCGCTCATGCGGAAGTTATAGGACATGGGACTGTATTTGAAAGGCAACAATTCCTCGGCAAGCCTTGTATTGATACCCTCAAAGGTGGATATTACAAGCCGCGAACGCGTCCGTGGCTTGATATGGCAAGCGGACTTTTTATAGTACATCGCTACCACCTCCTGGCGCTAACTGTGCGCTCTCCGTTGGTGTAAGTCTCCATTCGTGACTCTGCTCGGTACTTTTTTTGTGACATCACGCCTTCGTCTTAC
>CAYOYS010000053.1:0-5105 GCA_964408255.1 uncultured Christensenellaceae bacterium
ACTGCCTTAAGCGCAGAATTTTGATGAAGGAGCGACGTTCTTGGCGTCCGTTGACGCAAGGCGTGTACTTCGTGTACACGACTAAGGCGACGGACGCCAAAACGCCGCGCCTTCGCTAAATTATGCGCTTAAGGTATTGGCCGGTGTGGCTTTGCCCCACCCCCGCCACCACCTCCGGCGTCCCTAAGGCGACAATCTCGCCGCCCGCGTCACCGCCCTCGGGACCGAGGTCTATGATATAATCCGCGATTTTGATAATGTCGAGGTTATGCTCGATAACGATTACGGTATTGCCGTTAGCGGTAAGCTGCCCAAGTATCGCAATCAGCTTTTCCACGTCGGCGTTATGGAGTCCGGTTGTCGGCTCATCGAGGATATAGACCGTCTTGCCGGTGCTGCGTTTTGCAAGTTCGGTAGCGAGCTTTACGCGTTGCGCCTCGCCGCCCGAGAGAGTCGTAGAGGACTGACCGAGCTTGATATAGCCCAATCCGACATCGAAAAGCGTTTTGATTTTGTTATAAATCCGTGGGATATTCTGAAAAAAACCACACGCTTCCTCAACGGTCATATCCAGAATATCATAGATGTTCTTGCCCTTGTACCTGACCTCAAGGGTTTCTCTATTATAGCGCATTCCCTTACACACATCGCATTGCACATAGACATCCGGCAAAAAGTGCATCTCGATTTTTAATATCCCGTCCCCTTTGCAGTTCTCGCATCTCCCTCCCGAGACGTTGAAGCTGAACCGCCCCGCGCTATATCCACGGGAAACCGCATCGGGAGTAGACGCAAAAAGGTTGCGTATCTCGGTGAATACGCCGGTATAGGTCGCGGGGTTGCTACGCGGCGTCTTGCCAATCGGGCTTTGGTCGATATTGATAACCTTGTCAAAATGTTCGACTCCAAAGACACCGTCACAATTCCCCTCTATGCGCCCCTTGGCGTTGTTGAGCTCCTTATGGAGTACGGGGAACAATATGCCGTTGACTAAGCTACTTTTGCCGCTGCCGGATACTCCGGTAACCACGGTCAACAGTCCGGCGGGGAACTTAACATCTATATTCTTGAGGTTGTTTTGTCTTGCACCCCTTACTTCCAAATACCGCCCGTCGGGCTGCTTCCTCGACTCGGGAAGGGCAATCTTTCGTTTGCCCGAAAGGAACTGCCCCGTAATTGACTCCTCAACGGCGATAATGTCGTCAATGCTTCCTTGCGCTACAAGCCTCCCGCCGTTGACGCCCGCCCCCGCTCCGATATCGATGATATGGTCGGCGCTTCGTATGGTCTCCTCATCGTGTTCGACGACGATAAGGGTATTGCCAAGGTCTCTTAGCCGCTTGAATGTCGCGACAAGTTTTGCATTATCCTTTTGATGTAGTCCAATACTCGGCTCGTCGAGAATATATAACACTCCCACAAGCCCGCTCCCGATTTGTGTGGCAAGCCTAATGCGCTGCGACTCCCCGCCCGAAAGCGTCGCCGAGGAGCGTGAGAGCGTAAGGTATGACAAGCCGACATTCAAAAGGAAGTTGAGCCTTGCGCGTATTTCCTTAAGGATAAGATAGGCAATCTTGTTCTCCTTTTCACTGAGCTTGAGCATATCGAAGAATCCTAGTATTTTTGTAATCGACATATCGGTCAATTCGACAATATTAATATCTCCGACCGTTACCGAAAGCGCCTCGGGCTTAAGTCGTCTGCCCTTGCATGTACCGCAAGGCACGGTTCGCATAAGCTTTTGGTATTCGTACTTCATAGCTTCGGAGGTCGTCTCTTGATACCGCCGATTTAGGAGATTGGCAATTCCTTCGAAAGACATCATATACTTCCCCGAAAACGTGGATGAATTATAGTTAATCTCAATTTTTTCGCCATTATTGCCGTACAAAATTATATCCATTATCTCTTGTGGCAAATCTTTAAGCGGAGTATTGACCGAAAAGCCGTAGCGCACGGCTAGCGCGCGGTATTGGCTTTGCAGCGTATTGCAGTCAAAGGACGCGCCCGGAAAATCTACCGCGCCCTCTTTTAGGCTCTTATTCCAATCCTTGACAAGCAAATCGATATCGACCTCTTCTCTGAACCCCAATCCGTGACATTCCGAACACGCCCCGAAAGGACTGTTGAAACTAAACATACGCGGAGTAAGCTCGGGCAAGCTGATATCACAATCGGAGCAATTATATTTGGTATTGAACAGCTGCTCTTTGCCGTCAATCTCGGCGACAACTAGACCTTCCGCGAGCTTAAGCGCAAGCTCAATGCTGTCGGCAAGCCTTCTCCTTATGCCTTCTTTAATCTTGAGTCTATCGATGACGACACTTATCGTATGTTTAAGTTGCTTGTCGAGCCGAGGCAACTCCTCGTCGAGCATATAATTCTCTCCGTCAATCCTGACCCGCAAAAATCCCTGCTTTTTATAACTCTCAAGCTGTTTCGTATATTCGCCTTTTCGCGCGCGGACTACGGGCGCCATAATGCTCACCGCCGCATCGGAATTCGTCATTATGCTATCGCATATTTGGTCGACTGAAGTCTCCTCGATGAGTTTGCCGCATTGCGGACAATGCGGCTTGCCGACGTTCGCATACAAAAGCCGCAAATAATCGTAAATCTCGGTTATCGTACCCACGGTTGAGCGCGGATTCTTAGAGGTTGTCTTTTGGTCTATCGAAATGGACGGCGAAAGCCCCTCGATATAATCCACGTCCGGCTTCTCCATCTGCCCGAGGAACTGTCTTGCATACGAAGACAGGCTTTCCATATACCGTCTTTGCCCCTCCGCAAAAAGCGTGTCGAACGCAAGCGACGACTTGCCCGAGCCGGACAAGCCGGTGAATACCACAAGCTTATTCCGCGGTATTTCCACGTTGATATTTTTCAAGTTATGTTCTCTTGCGCCTTTAATAAAAATACTGTTGTTCAAAGTTATCTCCGTTGTAACGCCTTTAATCTGGCAATCTGGTCGCGAAGCGCAATCGCCGCTTCGAAGTCAAGCGAGGACGCCGCAATCTTCATCATGCTCTCAAGCATTCCGATTTCCTTTCTTAAGTCCTTGCCCTTAAGCTCAACTTGCTCCTCGGGAAGCTTGGTAATACTAATCGTATTCGTGACCTTTTTTTCTATCGTCTTAGGAATAATGTTGTTTTGCTCGTTATACTCCCGTTGTGTCCTACGGCGGCGGTCGGTCTCGTCGAGCGCGCGTCGCATACTGCCGGTAATGGTATCCGCATACATAATTACCTTGCCTTCGACGTTCCTCGCGGCGCGCCCGACTGTCTGAATCAATGCAGTATCGCTGCGCAAAAATCCTTCCTTGTCCGCGTCGAGTATCGCGACTAACCGAACTTCGGGAAGGTCCAAGCCTTCGCGAAGCAGATTGATACCGACAAGGATATCAAAGTCGCCGTTCCTAAGTCCGGTTATCAAGGTTATTCTCTCCAAAGTATGCACATTTGTATGCATATAATTCACTTTGAATCCATGCTCCTTAAGGTATTCCGTAAGGCTTTCCGCCATTTTTTTGGTAAGCGTCGTAACAAGCGCCCGCCCTTTTGCCGCGACCGTTCTGTTAAGTTCCCCGATAAGGTCATCAATCTGACCCGTAACCGGTCTTACTACGATTTCGGGGTCTATCAATCCGGTTGGGCGAATTAGTTGCTCGACAACTTGCCCCGCGCGTGAAACCTCGTAGGGTGCGGGAGTTGCAGAAACACAAATCATTTGTGACAGTCTTGCGTTGAACTCCTCAAAGTTCAAGGGACGGTTATCGTATGCGGCATCTAGCCTGAATCCGTAGTCCACAAGATTTTTTTTGCGCGCCTTATCGCCGTTGTACATACCGCGTATTTGCGGCAGCGTCATATGGCTCTCGTCCACAATCACGATAAAATCCTTGGGGAAAAAGTCCATTAATGTGTACGGCGGTGTGCCCTTTGCCCTACCGTCAAAATACCTCGAATAATTTTCAATGCCGCTGCAATAGCCTATCTCGCGTATCATCTCCATATCGTACAGCACACGCTGTCTTAGCCGCTGCGCTTCCACATATTTTTGTTCGTCTAAGAACGCCTTTTCCTCGACTAACATATCCGATAGTATTTGTTTGATTATGTCCTCGATATTCTCGTTGCCCACCACGTAATGGCTCGCGGGGAAAATGTTCGCCGCCTTAAGCCCCGCAACCGCCGCTCCGGTCACGATATTGATTTCGGATATTCTCTCCACCTCGTCTCCAAAAAACTCCACGCGTACCGCGGTATTAGTGTACGATATCGGGAAAATATCTACAACGTCCCCTCTTACTCGAAAAGTGCCACGTTGAAAGTCTATATCGGAGCGCGCGTACTGTATACCGACTAGCTTGTCGAGCAATTCGTCGCGGTCGAGCCGCGAACTCTCCCTTATGCATACCATGTTGCGGTAATACTCCTCGGGCGCGCCAAGTCCATAAATGCAGGATACAGACGCAACGACTATCGTGTCGTGCCTTTCGCAAAGCGAGCTTGTCGCGGAGTGGCGCAGCTTGTCTATCTCGTCATTGATATCGAGGTCCTTTTCGATATAGGTATCGGTAGATGGCACATACGCTTCGGGCTGATAATAATCATAATAACTTACAAAGTATTCCACGCGGTTATTAGGGAAAAACTCTCTGAATTCGTTGCACAACTGCGCGGCAAGCGTCTTGTTGTGCGCGATTATCAACGCGGGGCGGTTGAGCCGTGCTATCACGTTCGCCATAGTGAAAGTCTTGCCGCTTCCGGTAACGCCCAAAAGCACTTGCGTACTGAAGCCGTCTTTGATTCCTTCGACAAGCTTATCTATCGCCTCGGGCTGGTCGCCGCAAGGCGCGAACGTACTTTTTAATTCAAAGTCCCTGTGTTCCACAAAATAATCTCCGTTATCGATTATACTTCATAACTAAGCAAAATGCAACATATGTTTATATAAAAAGTTGTTTATTCGACAAATTGATAAATCATGCAAATGCCGTCAGCCGAATCGATAGCTATGACAGCGTGTACCGTTTTGTTCGTTGGCGGTATATCGGTTTGGTGTCCGATAATCAAGCGCTACTAAGAAGCGGCATATCGATTTTG
>CAYOYS010000053.1:5205-9967 GCA_964408255.1 uncultured Christensenellaceae bacterium
AGTGCTACCTAAGAAGCGGCATATCGATTTTGTATCCGATTATAACATACACCGTTCGGAGGTAGCCACGCGGGAGGCAAAAGCTACTTGCTAAGTAGCGCTATAAGCTGCTTCAAGAGATAGCCGAGCCCGACGCCAATCAGCGTAAGAATTACCTTTTGTATTACGCTACCAATAATTTTCGCGCGGCGGGTACGCAATCGCAACTCCTCGTTACGCTGGAACGCAAAGCCCTTTTTCAAAAGAGTTATGCAGAAGTAATAATCACCCTTTTTATCTGTCTCCACAAGGTCAAAATACTCGTCATACATAAGCCCTTTCATGGTGGGGACCAAGTCATCGCGGTCAAACTCCACATTATATGGTATTCCCCTAATAAGCTCAACGGGGCGCACCAAGCACGTGCCGTTATTGCCGGCTGTTTTTTGATATATTTCGCGCATAAGCGCCGTTTCCTTTTTGTTAAGCATACATTTGCCTCACACAACCGATTTTATAGGAATACGAATATCAGCGATATAATCAAACTTCCTATCGCAGCGCCAATAAGCCCGCTAAAAAATGCGACTTTAGCGATTAGGCGCATTGTCTTGCGGTTCAACATAACCTCTCTTAATACAAGCGTGGCTTGCCGAGCATGCATTGGCTCGTTTAAGACATCGCCGATATCCGATACAGCGTCAGACTCCGCGCTTGCCGTATCAAAAGATATATCTTGAACGGCAACGCTTTCACGCTCATCTTTAACAGGCTCTCGCTCCTTTTTCCTATAAGCTTTGGCGCTTCTTTTGTTTTTTGATTCCGCCTCAAGCTGTTGCATGCGTTCTCGCTCCGCCTGTTCTCGTCTAAGTCTTTCTATCCTCTCGCTCTCGCGCGCTTCCTGTTGCCGGCGCAAGCGCTCCTCCGCTTTTAGTATGCCCGTTTTGGTAATAGAAAGACAATATTCCGTCTTGTCAGAATATTTGACCGCGACAAGCTGTTCGGTGTCGAGTATGTCAATAGTCTCGAACAGCGAATCCGCGTCCATGTCCTCAATGCGCGACAATATGTCCTTTGCGTCGACAATCTTATATCCCTCGTCTCCACAGAGTTCCCTTAGCGTCTCGAGCGTCCTAATTGCGATGTTCTTCATTGTTTTATTATAGCATATCAAATATCCAAAATCAAGAAAGCAATGAATAAATACATTGAATTAGGACGATAGATGTTTGTTCATTGTTTCCTCAATAAAATAATCATTTTGTCAATAATCCCTCGGCGCGCGCTTCATTATCAAAGGCGGTTTTAGTCCTCTATCTCAATAAGCGGATACTGTTCTTTTGCTTGCTCCTCGTCGTATGCCTCGTCGCAATCCTCGACAATCTCCGCCGCCACCTCGGCAAAAAGGTATCGGCTATCCTCTTTATTGCGTTCGATAAGCTGTATGCGGTCCATAATCGCCTTGCGACTCGGAAGCTCGGAGAGGTTTTGTAGTTCGAATTTGATTAAAAAATCGTCCGTGGTACCGAAAAGCATCGGTCTGCCCGGAGCGTCCTTGCGTCCGATAACATTGATAAGGTTGGCTTTGGAGAGCATGGAGATTGCGTAATCGCTGTTGACGCCTCTTATGTCCTCTATCTCAAGACGGGTAATCGGCTGCTTATAAGCAACAAGCGAAAGCACCTCGAGCAGCGAACGGGAAAGTTCTCTTTCTTTGAGCGGAGTGAGTACCGTGGTAACCTCCGTTCCGTAAAGGTCGTTCGAAGCAAAGGTCAATTTGTCGCCATATGTAAAAAAGATTATGCCCGAGCCCGATTCTTTTGAGTATTCCGCCTTGAGTTCCTCGATTGCCTGATTCAATGCTTTCTCGTTGAGTTCGGGCATCTTTTCGAGCAGTTCTTGTCTTTTGATACCCTTGCCCGAAGCGAAAACGACCGCTTCAATTATATTCTTCAAATTGTCCATCTAAGACCTCCTCAAAACTCAAAGCGTCCGCGCCTTCCTTAAGCTCTATAACTATTTCTTTCAACACTTCTTTTTGCATCGCGACGACGAACTGCCGTCTGACAAGCTCGAGCAGCGCAAGAAAAGTACTAATTTTTTCGCTTTCCGTGAACTCGTCCCCGAACAACTCGTGGAACATTATTCTTTTTTTATCTTTCATAAGGATAACAAGCTCTTTAGTCTTGTCAAGTACGGTGAATTTATCCTTGGGTATTATCTTGACAATCGGCGCTTGCTGTGCGCGCAAATCCGCTTTGTGCAATATTTGGGCAAAAGCGTCCATTAACAAGTCGAGATTAAAGTTTGTGATAAGGTATCTGCAATCCTCTTCGGTATACTCGGGCTCCCAATAAAACTTGTTGAGCGTCTCGTTACCCCGAAGCTCGAACGCCGCGCTGTTCATCACCTCACGCATCTCAAGTTCGTATACGATTGTAGATTTGTCCTCCTCTAGTTGAATGACCGCTTCCTCGTCCTTAGGCAGAATAGAACGAACTTTGATATCGAGAAGACGCGCGGCATACGCCGCGAATGAGGACGCTTTGTCCACATCGAGCTTTTGCATCGTTCCGATATAAGCGAGGTATTGTTCGGTAATATCCGAGATAAATATTTCTTTTATCGAAAGCTTCGCATTATGCAGCAACTCGAGCAAAAGGTCGAGCGGACCCTCGAACTGCTCCAGCTTAAAGCTATAATCCTCATGCCGTCCTTCAATAAACTCCTGCATACTAAATGTTAACTCCGAATATCAGCGCAAAAAGCTTTAATATCGCGGTGCGGACCGCGTTGATATACATTCCGAGGATATCAAGCTGCGGTATTATTCCAAGGAGAATAAGGCCCATAAATATATATAGGCTGTATCTTCTCATAAATACTACGAATTTGTTATTGGGAGGCGTCACCACCTCGACGACGCGGAAGCCGTCAAGCGGATACAAGGGCAAGAGGTTGAACGCAATAAGCGAAAGGTTGATAAGCGTTCCAAAGAACGCGATATAATATAAAAATTTAACCGCAACAAGCAAAAAGCTTGACATCGTGGGATATTTTATCAATAACGCGCCCATTCCCGTCATCAAACCGAACGATATGAGCGCAAGTACGAAATTGATAAAAACGCCCGCCAACGCGGTGGTGATTATCCCCGCTTTAGGCTTTTTGAAGTTGTTGGAGTTAATAGGAACGGGCTTTGCCCATCCGATTCCAACGATAAGGAACATAATCGCCCCTGACCAATCGATGTGTGCGGCGGGATTAAGGGAGAGCCTCCCCATCTCTTTCGCGGTGCGGTCGCCGTTGAACAACGCCGCGTATCCGTGGGCAATCTCGTGCAGTACTATCGCCCCGATTATGGCGACAATAAAGGATATCGCTTGAATAAATTTATCCTGTACAGTCGCGGTTGAGTTCAAAATATTAAATATCATTGATTATTATTCCTTTTTAAGTCGTTCGGGTATTGTGTCGTTTCTTACTATATCCTCGTAATCCTGCGGTCTTACTATGTAATCGGCTTCACCGTCTTTGACAAGCACTACGGGCGGCACAGAATTGCGGTTATAGTTGCTCGCCATTGAATAGTTATATGCGCCTGTCGAAAAGACCGCGATTATATCCCCGCTTTTGACATCGCCGAGCCTAACATCCATTGAGATTATATCCCCGCTTTCGCAGCATTTGCCGGCGAGCGTCACCGTTTGGCAAGGAGTCGAGCGGCGGTTAGCAATTATCGCGCCGTACTTCGCGCGATACAGCGCGAAGCGCGGGTTTTCGAACATGCCGCCGTCTACCGCGACATATTTTCTCACGCTCTTTATATCCCGTATCATGCCCGCGGTATATAAAGTGACACCCGCCTCTCCGACTATCGCTCTGCCCGGCTCAACAGTCAGTAAAGGCTTGCGCAACTTTTTAAGCTCAACTGCCCGCTTAACGGCGACTGCGGCGCTTCGTATATATTCGCAGTAATCCTCCACCGAGTACCGCGGGTCTTCCTCGGTATAATATATACCGAATCCGCCTCCAAGATTGAGTTCTTGCGTATAGATGCCTTTTTTCTCAAGCCCTATCATAAAGTCTGTAAGCTTTTCGATTGCTATAAGATACGCTTCTTTGTCAAAGATTTGGGAGCCTATATGGCAATGCAATCCTCGGTATTCAAGATTCGGATACTTATAGATGTTCTCAATCGCCTCTTCCGCTTCCTTGTCGGCAATCGGTGTGCCGAATTTGCTATCCGGCAACGCGGTCTGCACAAAGTCATGGGTATGCGCCTCTACTCCCGGATTGACTCTTAACAACACTTTTTGATTGCGCGAATATTTTTTGGCGGCGGCATCGATTATCGGAAGTTCGGCAACATTATCAACTACGATAACCCCCACGCCTACGGAGACTGCAAAGTCTATCTCCTTAGGGAGTTTGTTATTGCCGTGAAAGTACATTTTTGAACTATCAAAGCCCGCTTTCAACGCGGTATATATCTCTCCGCCCGATACCACGTCCGCAAACAACCTCTCGGACTCGATAATTTTGTACATTGCCATACAAGAAAATGCCTTGGACGCATAACAGACGTTGCCGTCACCGTACTCGCTCTCAAGAGTATTAACGAACGCGCGGCAAACGGCGCGTATATGCGCCTCGTCGAGCACATATACCGGAGTGCCAAAGCGATGCACAATATCAGTCGCCGCAACGCCTCCGATTTCCAATACTCCATTATCATTAATTTTTAACGTATCTCTTGAATTCATCCTTTGCTCCGAATCCG
>CAYOYS010000054.1:0-2218 GCA_964408255.1 uncultured Christensenellaceae bacterium
TCGCTTATCTGCTTGCGAAGCTCCGCGTTGACCCTATCGGGATTCGCCATATTTTCACTCCACCTTTTCGTTAATAAAACATTCTATAACGTCACCATTTTTGATGTCGTTGTAGCCTGCTAAGCCCACACCGCACTCATATCCTTGCGCCACTTCCTTAACGTCGTCTTTGAATCGCTTCAATGTGGAAATTTTGCTTTCGGTAATCACTACATTATCGCGGAGCAACCTTACCTCGGCATTGCGCTCAATCTTACCGTCCGTCACATAGCAGCCGGCGACCGTGCCGATGCCCGTAATGCGGAATGTATTCCGCACTTCCGCCTTGCCAAGCATTGTTTCTTTGAACTTGGGCGTAAGCATTCCCTTAAGGGCAAGCTCAATGTCATTGACTACATCGTATATAATACGATAAGCTCTAATGTCGATTCCAAACCTTGCCGCCGCCGCTTTTGCGGGCGAGTCGGGACGCACACTAAAACCGATAATTATCGCATTGGAGGTGGACGCTAAAGTGACGTCGCTTTCACTTATTGCGCCAACCGCACTATGCACGATGTTGACCTTGACTTCCTCGTTGGAAAGCTTGTTCAGCTCCTGCACAAGCGCCTCAACCGAGCCTTGCACGTCACCTTTGACGATAAGATTCAAGTCTTTAAGCTTGCCTTGACCGATTTGCTTAAAGATGTCCTCTAGACTTGTCGAACTGCTGCTTAGCTTGTCGTCCCTTTCGCGGATTCTACGCTCCGAAGCAATCTGCTTGGTAAGCTTTTCGTCCGCTACTGCGATTTGGTCGCCTGCATGCGGAACTTCGTCAAAGCCAAGTACCGCAACGGGAGTGGAAGGGGAAGCGCTTTTCACCGAATTGCCCTTGTCGTCAAACATTGACTTGACCTTGCCCGTTACCGAGCCCGCGACAATATAATCTGAGACCTTTAAGGTGCCATTTTGCACTAATACGGTTGCGACAGGTCCTTTCGCCTTATCAAGACGCGCTTCGATAATAGTACCTTTTGCCGTCGTCTTGGGATTCGCCTTTAATTCGTTGAGTTCGGCGATAAGTAGCACGTTTTCAAGCAACTTGTCCACTCCCTCGCCCGTTTTTGCGGATACGGGAACGGCAATTACTTCTCCGCCCCATTCCTCGATAAGCAAGCCGTTTTGCGTCATGTCGACCTTGACTCTTTCGATATCCGCGCCGCTCTTATCAATCTTGTTGATAGCGATTATTATCGGAACTCCCGCCGCCTTGGCATGATTGATAGCTTCGATGCTCTGCGGCATAATGCTGTCATCTGCGGCGACTACAATAACCGCGATATCAGTTACTTGCGCTCCTCTTGCCCTTAACGCGGTGAACGCCTCGTGACCCGGAGTATCGAGGAATGTGATTTTTTCTCCTCTTAGCTTGATAGTATAGGCGCCGATATGCTGTGTTATACCGCCCGCCTCACCGCTTGCTACATTGGCTTTTCTGATGTAGTCGAGCAAAGAGGTCTTGCCATGGTCAACATGACCCATAATCGTTACAATCGGAGCGCGCTTGACAAGCTTGCTCAAGTCCTCCGCCTCCTCGCTGAAAATCTCAGTGAACTTTTCTTCCATAGTCTGTTCGAGCTTTAATTCAAGCAAAACTTTGAACTCGCTACTTATGAGATAGGCGGTATCAAAATCGATTGAATCGTTAATATTCTTAAATATTCCAAGAATAAGCAGTTTTTTGACAATATCCGCGCTCGGCTTGCCTATCTTGTCCGCAAGCACCTTAATCGGTACCGGATTGGTATTAATAACTGCTTTTTCGATAACTACGGGCATGGGCGCAGTTGATGCCTTTTGATATTTTTTGGACTTAAAGCGTCTTGCTATCTCGCTTTCGTCTATCTCTACTCCGCTTTCAAGCTCGCGCCTTAAAATTATGCGCTTGTTCGGTCTTCTTTCATCTGAGCCGCCCCTGTCAAAACCGCCTTTTCTACTCCTTGAGCCTCGATATCCTGAAGGTGAGGGCTGAGGTATATATGTCGTGCCGGCGGCGGGCATCGCGGGTCTTGAGCCGTCGCGTAGCGGTCTTGAGCCAAAATCGCGACCTGCGGGTCTTGGCGCGCCCCCGTCGCGGCGATGCCGCTCGTTGTTCTCGGGTATATATGTTCTTATCGGCACAAACTTTCTCGGCTCTGCAACGTTTTGCGCGCGGAACGGGTTGGGCTTGGGCTCGTCC
>CAYOYS010000054.1:2318-9937 GCA_964408255.1 uncultured Christensenellaceae bacterium
GCGTTATCGTCGCTAGACGGTTGAGTTTCCCTAGGTAATGGCGCGTCCTCCGTCGTCTTCGCTGCCACATCCGCTTCGGGCGTTGCTACCTCCGCTTGCTCCGCCGTCGCTTGCTGTTTTTCAGGTTCGGGAGCAACTTGGGCGTCCTTGACATCCTCCGTGCCGATTCGCTCTTCGGCGGCTTGTTCGGATTTAATCGCTTCTGCCTCAAGACGTTCTCTTTCCTCACGCAAAATGCGCTCGAGAATCTCGCGCCTTGCTTTTACTTCAATAAGTAGGCTTTCCGCCTTTCGCCTCGCGTCCCTTAACTCAGCGAATGTCGGTCTAAGCACCTCTTCATCGAGCTTATATAATGCGTTGATGTTAGAACGCACATCAGAATTGTTCGGCGCGTTACTCATTTGCCACACCTCCTTCGTATAAGCAGTTAATTATGGCATGAGCCAAGTTCTTATCGGTAATTGCAATGCATTTGCAGTTGGTTTTGTTCACGTATTCCTCCATTTCGTTATCACTTATAGTCGCAAGCTTTACAAGGGTGTTGGCAGCGAAAGCCCGAACACGCTTGTCCGCCGTACGGTTGATTGTATTGGTAAGCAATATGAGAAAATTTCTCTTTTTGCATTTGGTAACAGTATCGGCTCCATAGATAATGTTACCTGATTTTATGGCAAAGCCCACATAGCTTTTAATCTTTCTTTGCGCCGTATTCATCGCTAAGCGCCGTGTAGAGCTCTGTTGATATTTCGCTCTTGAACGCCTTATTTAATAGCTTGCCGCGAACGCATCTCGCGACACATTCACGCTTGTTGCAAATATAAGTACCGCGACCCGCAGTCTTGCCCGTCTTGTCGATAACCAACTCGTTATCGGCTGTGCGCACTATCCTTATAAGCTCGCGCTTTGGGAACATTCCCCTACAAGCTATGCACATTCTTTCGAGAGACTTTTTTTCTTTCATCAGCTCAAGTTCTCCTCGGGCATGCCGTCGGTATCCATAACCGAGGAAAAGGGCTTAACATCAATCTTCCATTCGGTAAGTCTTGCGGCAAGACGGGCATTCTGACCTTCGCGGCCTATCGCTAGACTAAGCATGCCGTCGTTGACTATAACACGCGCGCTACGCTCCTCATCGTTAACCTGAACCATAACCGCTTTCGCGGGGCTTATTGCCCGTGCGATAAACTCGAGCGGGTCGGAACACCAGCTTATAACATCTACTCTTTCGCCGTTGAGTTCTCCAACTATAACGTTGATTCTCGAGCCTTTAGGACCGATACATGCGCCCACTGCGTCGATATTGGGGTCCTCGCTATATACCGCGATTTTTGTACGAAAGCCCGCTTCGCGCACGATTTTTTTAATGGTTACCAATCCGCTTCTTACCTCGGGTACTTCCATTTCAAACAACCGTCTAACAAAGCCGGTATTGCTTCTTGACACCATGACCTGCGTACCGTATGAACTTACTTTGAGTTTTTTGACATAAACTTTGATTAAGTTGCCCGGAATATACTTTTCGGTGCGAATCTGGTCGGATGCGGAAAGCACACCTTCCATCTGTGTGCTCATAATCTCGACATAAACATTGTTACCCTCTACGCGTCGGATAATTGCCGTAAGGATTTCGCCTTCTTTCTCGTTCATCTCCTCGAATATCTGCTCTTTTTTGATGTCGGTTAAGCGTTGAACTACGACTTGTTTCGCAGTCTGCGCAGCGATTCGGGTAAACAGCTTGGGCGAAAGTTCCTCATTGACTCTATCTCCGATTTTATATGAGGATTTTTTCTTCTTGGCGTCTTCGAGGCTAATCTCCTTTTCGTTGTCGGTAACCTCTTCGGCAACAATCTGATACGCAAAAACTCTTATCTCGTTTTTGGCGGGGTTAAGCCTTACCTCGATGTGTCTGCTGTCACCCGTCTCCTTTTTGTAAGCAGAGCTTATGCCAGCCTCGAGCGAAGTCAAAAAGGTCTCCTTATCGATTTTGCGCTCCTTCTCGAGCGCCTCCAGCGCGGCAAAAAATTCCTTGTTAATCATATATCCTCCTAAAATTTTATAACGGGTTTTACCGCCGCTATATCCTTGTGCAAAAATTGCTTATCCGTATCTTGTGTAATCGTTATGCTTTCGTCGTCGTAGGACGAAAGAATACCGATATATTTCTTGCGCCCGTCAAGCGCCTTGTACAACGAAACTTCCACTTCACTGCCGAGCTTTTTTGCGAAATCTCGCGCCGTCTTGAGCGGTCTGTCCAATCCGGGTGAGGAAACGTTGAGAGTATACGGTCTGCCCGCCGTCGGGTCGGCTTGGTCAAGCAAGGGGTCGATACCCTTGCTGACCGCCTCGCAATCGCTGTGCCGTATGCCGCCCGGCTTATCGGTATCTATTACGATATTAAGCGCCATACCCGTTGGCAGCTTTACATAACTGACCTCGACAAGCTCATATTCGAGCTCGGCAAGCTTAGGGGCGATTAAATTCTCAACTTGTTGCTTAACGGACATACATGCTCCTTTTGGTTAGCCTATAAATTAAAGAGTGAGCGGGCGGCTCACTCTTAATCGCAATATACTAAGAAGTATACTTAATATATCATATAATATTTGAATATGACAAGCGATTTTCCATATATTTTGTTATTTTATAAAAATAATGACCGCTTTGCGGCGCTCAAAAGAAGGAATCGAACACAAATACTCGGCAAGATTGTATCCATTAAGAACACAAGCACTATGTTTCTGACAAGCAAAAGTTAGAAAAAGACGTCTTTTGACATACTATTGGCGTAAAATTTTCACTATGATTGCTAAAAAATCTGTACTTTAAGCGATTTTAAGATAAAGTTTTGCTATTGCCTCGGCATACTCGAGCGCGGAAGCGTCCGAGAGTATATTTATACCCGCGTTCTTTGCCAAAGCTAGAAAGCCTCCTGTCTTATTCTTTTTTTTGCCAAGAGTCGTTATCTCTTTAAGCTCGTTATGAAAGACGTACTTGAGCGGCATCGCAATCTCGTTAAGCCGCCTTAGCTTGCCAAAAACATCTATTGCCACAATAACTTTGCCTTCGGTGAATTTTATCAAATCGGGAATAACAGAGGCAATCCGCGGCGCGGTTATCGTACGCGCCTTTGCCTCAAGGCTCATGCCCCCGCTTGTCGGCGACTTCAAAAAAGTGTGATAGACTTCGGCAAGCTCCCCTTCTCGTATCCCGACACAGGCAATCTCATAAATTATCTCATCATTAACTTTTGGATATGACAAATAATGTAACGCCACCGCTTCATCGTGGAAGATGCGCTTTTCGGTCTCCTCAAAAATATCGAGCTTGATTTGAGTGCTAGCGCCCGTGTATTTATACGGATTGATTTTGTATTCTGCGGGAGGCGAAAGAGGGGCAAGTTGAGCTTTTACAGTTTCAAAATCTATTGTGCAATTTCCTATCCCTTTTGCAAAAATTATGTACTTTCCGCTCTCCTCTTTGTAAAAGGCTCTTCCCCGCACAACCAATTCGTCCCCGAAAGTTGTGCTGTTCAATGCGCATTGCTCGTCATTGGTGTTAAAAAGCACTCGTATCGTCCCGCTTGTATCATTGAGCGTCAAAATATAGTGATACTTGTAAAATCTCTTGCCCTCTACTGCTCTTTTTTCGTCCCATATCTTACATTCGATGCTTTCTATCTTGCCGCATACCGTGATTTTGTCGCCGGGTTCTGAGATTGCCGCAATATGCTTGGGCGCGGCGCCCTTAAGATTGTCCACGCCACAAAGCCATTTTGTCTCGGATATCGGAACAAAGACGCTACGCACCGCGGGTATGTTCTCCTCAATCGGCGGCGTCGCTAAGTCTTCGACAATTTCATAGTTGAGTTCGCATTGCAAAAAAAACTTGTCTGTGAGATATTGTATAAGAGAGCTTTCTAGCTCGCTTTTTTTAGCGTAATCATATACCGAGTTTTGAATAACGAGCTCGATAAAAATTGTGTCGCCGTAGCGAAGTCGCATATTCTCAAAATCTACATTTGCTCCTATATATGGGTAATTTGATTTGATATAATCAATTATTGCGCTTCTGACGAGTTCTTCGTCATGATAAATTTTTTCAAAAAATAGATTGAAGATATAGCCGCCTTCAACACTTTCTGAGCCGTTGACCTCGGCGGATAACGCTGTTTTTATATTGACTATATCCTCGTTCTCCAATTCGTAATCAAAAATGTCCTCGGGTATGTATAAGGTAAGATTAACCTTTTTGGATTGCTTAAAGACTTCCGCGCTTTTGACGCGAAGGTAGTCGTACTTACCGCCGAATTTATCTCTAAGCATTCTTAAAAAGCCGTTCATAACTCCTTTTTTGCCATTTGCAGCAGTGTTTTAAGCACATTATCATTCGGAACCGTGCAAATTTTAACTCCGTTCTCAAAAATAACCGATTCGAACTTACCGCCCGCTACTGCAAAATCCGCTTCCTCCGCCTCCCCGATTCCGTTGACTACGCAACCCATTACCGCGATTTTCAAGGGTTTGCGCACACCTTTTAGCGCCTCGCGCAAGGCGGCGCTTATCCCGATAACGTCAAGCTCCGCTCTCCCGCAAGTAGGACAAGAAACAATCTCTGCCCCGTCCCGTCTTAGCCCTAGCGCCCGTAGTATATTCAAGCCCGCGTACACTTCCTCGACAGGAGGAGCCGTAAGGGATACACGGATTGTATCGCCAATTCCCTCGAGCAGCAACGCTCCGATACCAATTGCGGACTTTGCCAAAGCAAGCGCGCCGCCGCCTGCTTCGGTCACCCCTAAATGCAGCGGATAATCACATTTTGCCGCCAAAATCCGATTCGCGGCAACTGTCTTTTGCACATCGGAGCTTTTGACCGATATTATAATATCCGTGAAACCTAGCCTTTCGAATAACGCCACCTCGGATAGCGCGCTCTTAGCAAGCGCCTCCGCGCTATTGCCAAGCCGCGCTTGAACCGCCTTATCGAGCGAGCCGCCATTGACGCCGATACGAATGGGCACACCCTTATCTTTCGCCGCCGCAATCACTTCCGCAACCTTGCGCTCCGAGCCTATATTAGAAGGGTTGATTCTTAATTTAGCCGCGCCGTTCGCTATCGCTGATAGTGCAAGTCTATAATCAAAATGCACGTCCGCGACCACCGGAATACTTGCCGCCTTAATTATTGTTTTTAATGCCTCGGCGGCATTTTGGGTATTCACGGCGCATCGCACAATGTCGCATCTTGCCGCGGCAAGCGCGCGTATCTCGTCCATGGTGGCAAGAATATCTTCGGTGCGCGTCGAAGTCATTGACTGCACAGTAATCGCCGCGCCACCTCCAATATCAATATTTTTCACACGTATCTTTCGGGTCATCGGTCACCTCGTCAAAACAAGCTCGCGATAAATCCAATATTCAACAAATCGAATAATATTGTAATCCCGAACAGCACAAACAGCCCGACTGTATGAATCATGCCCTCAACTTTTCTGTTGATTGGCTTCTTTCGAATCCATTCGATTAGCGTGAATATCACTCTTGAGCCGTCGAGTGCGGGAAGTGGCAACACGTTCATAATGGCGATACTTGCGCTCATCATTCCCAAAAGCATCAAAAACCCACGGAAACCCGCTTGCCCCACCGTTGTAGACATTACGGCGATTGTAGTTATTGTACCGCCGACATTGCCTTTGATTGCAAGCGCGCCCGTGAATAGGCTGCCGAGCGTTTGGAACAAAAATACAATCAGTTGAAAACAAAACAGAAGCGAGCGCCACACGCTTTGAAAAAAGCCGTAGCGATACATAACCGCTCCCGTATTGATGCCAAGACCGGTATAAGGCTCGTTGTTGGAATCCAAAAACTGCGACACCGTAGCCGTTATCTCTACTTTCTCACCGTTACGGCTAACGATTACCTTTACATTATCGGGGTCAGACTTTGCGACAAGCGAATTAACGTTATAGTCCATGAATGCATATACGTTTTTGCCGTTTATTTTGAGAAGAATATCTTTCTCTTGAAAAACTTGGACAAATTCGGGGTTCTCGGGGGTGTTGAATCCCGCTACCGCCGGCATGGAATATCCGTACGCCATAAATGCGACTGTAAGTATCAAAATAGCCGAAATAAAATTGAAAGTAACTCCCGCAAGTAAGACAAGTATCCGCTTCCAAGGCGCTTGCTGATTGAACGCCCCCTCGGTGACTACGTCCTTATCCTCTCCCTCGAACGCGCAAAAGCCACCGAGCGGAATAGGTCGTATCGAGAACTGCTCGCCCGAGCGCATTGTTTTTTTGAATATCGGCGGTCCAAACCCGATAGCGAATTCATTTATTTTGAATTTTAGCTTTTTTCCGACTAGATAATGACCCAATTCATGGACAATAATCATTATCATTAAGGCAAAAAGCGCTGCAACGACTGTGCCGATTGTCTTGAATACCGCTGTCGCGGAAGCAATAATTAACACTTTACTTTTCTCCTATCTCGTTTTGAACCAGCCGTCTTGCTTCGCGGTCGGCATCAAGGATGTCTTCAAGCGACGGCGACTTGACATTACCGAATACGGCGAACGCGTTCTCTATTAATTTATGTAAGCCGCCGTAGCTTATATTACCCTCGAGATAATTTTGCACGGCTACTTCGTCCGCGGCGTTCAATATGGCGGGATAGATGCCGCCTTTCGCGGCGGCTTCTAGGACCAAGTCGAACAGCGGATATCGATTGCGCTCAAGCGTACCAAAATTTAAGCTAAGCGAATCAAAACTCAAGCAATCTGCCGCGCTGTCTGCTCTTTCGGGATAGTATAGAGCAAGGGAAAGCGGCAACCGCATATCGGGATTCGCAAGCTGCGCGATAATGCTTCCGTCACCGAACTCAATCATCGAATGTACTATGCTTTCACGGTGCATCACAACTTTGATTGCTTCAAGCGGGAAAGAAAAAAGATGCATCGCCTCTATTACCTCGAAGCCTTTATTGACCATGGTCGCAGAATCGATTGTGATTCTTGCTCCCATAGCCCAATTAGGGTGTTTTAAGGCGTCTTGAGCCTTTTGAGCGTACAGTTTATCGAGCGGCACATCGCGGAACGCGCCCCCGCTTGCCGTGATAATCAACCTTGATACTTCGCGCGCATTGCGCCCCGCAAGGCATTGCATTATCGCCGAATGTTCGCTATCCACGGGTAATATTAGCGCGTTATGCCGTTTTGCAAGCGCGATGACGATATCTCCTGCAGCAACTAAGGTTTCCTTGTTTGCGAGCGCCAAGGTCTTGCCACGCTTAATTGTCTGTATTGACGGCATAAGTCCCGCTATTCCTACGACTGCGTTGAGCAACACATCATATTCGCAAGCCGCGGCAAGCTCGGATTGTGCATTCGCACCTCTAAAAAGAATGGTATCTTTAGGCAATAGCGGCGCGATATCCTCACTGCCCGAATATGCTACGCAATCGGGACGAAAAATATATGTCTGTTCGACAAGCAGCTTGTAGTTGCTTTTTGCGGCAAGCGCGACGGCTTTCAACTTGCCGCCGCTTGTGCCAATCAACTCGAGCGCTTGCCGTCCGACTGAGCCGGTACTTCCTAAAACAGCAACTCTTTTCACACTGCAA
>CAYOYS010000055.1:0-4789 GCA_964408255.1 uncultured Christensenellaceae bacterium
AAACATTATATTATATATGGATAATGCATAATCACTATTAATTATATGATATAATAATAAAAAGCAATAGCGAGGAGAAAAATGACAAGAAAAGATTTGAAGTTGTCGGCAAAATCGGCGCTTAAAGGAAGACTGTTCGAAGCATTTATACCTATTTTGATTATGATAGGAATAAGCGGCATTATCAGCATAATTCAGTATGTGATTAAAGAGTTCGCTGGGTCGAGAATAACCGCGTTATGGTCGCTTGTATCTCTTGGTATTAGTATTTTTATGATACCTATGCAGGTCGGGTTGGCAACCTATTATTTGAAAATGACAAGAAAGGAAAGACCGGAGATAAGCGATTTGTTTAAGTCGTACAAGAACACTTCACAGATGTTCGAACAGATTAAAGCATACGTTTTAACAGGTCTGATAATTTTTGTTGGGCTAATTTTATTTATAATTCCCGGAATAATTTGGGCGCTTAAATATTCTCAGCTCGGTTTCGCGTTCGCCGAGAATCCTGATTTGACATATGACGAGGCGAGAAGACGAAGCGCAGAACTGATGAGCAATCGAAAAAGTGAATTTTTCATACTTGGTCTGTCTTTCATACTATGGCTTGCTTTGGTTCCATTGACTTGTGGTTTGATTCTTATTTACCTCGCTCCCTATATGGAGATGACCTTTGCGGCATATTACGCAGAGATAAGTGGAATGAACGCTAATACCTACGGCGATTCCGATAGCGAGACGATAGGAAGCGACGGTTTATTCGACAGCCGTCCGTCTGATTATACCGACGGTGACAATAACAACACGGATACGGTCTCGATTAAAGCGGAACAGTCAAGCGCAGACAAGGATGACGATATATTTCAATAAGTCAAGTCATACAAAACTCAATTAAGCATGTGCATATTATAAAAAATTAGGTATACTAACTCATATGGTGTTATGGGTATTTTAACTGAAAATGCTACTTGGTTTGAGCGGAAGTTGATAGTACATATGTTTTTATTAACACCAAAATATTTCTGCGTTTGAATATGATGTTATAATCTTGATATTTGCAATGCGATTAGCAAAGTTATCTAGCTTCATTACAAACAAGAATCAAAGTAGCCCTAGAGCGACTTAGCCGAGTTTGCTTTTGAAAACCACTACAAATCGTCCGCGTCTTGCACCGGCTTTTCCTTGCCGTCGGGAGTACCGGTATAGCTGCCGTTAGGGTCGAACTGCGGGGAGCGAAATGCTTTGACGAATGCCCGTAGGTTAAACTTCTTTTTCATATTGCCTCCTTGTACGAGTTTTCATAATATATAGTATCCACCCTATTCCGCGCCTTATTCGGATACGCCGATACCGCTTTTTGCGGCGTATTGAACCGCCGGCTATTAAAGCGCGCATATGATGCGACACAAACGGCATTTGTATATTACAAAGCGATATTTTTAATGGGAATGTATTAACCAAAGCAATTTCAAAACCAATATATATTTTAAGACATATATCGAATCGAGGATTGTTTTTGGTATTTATCGCTCGTAAGATATTGGGAACGAAAAATCGGTTATGGGACAATAAAATGATATATTTTGTGGCACATACTGCAAGCCCTTATATTTTTTGATATATTGACCAAGCATATTGAAACGGAAAGTGCGTTTATGGTACAATTACATTTGAGGGGCATTTGATATGATATTGAATTTGAAGGGATGATAGCAGTCAAAACGCTTTAAGAATAAATAAGTTGCGAGGTGCTTATATGATATTGGATTTGAAAGGCGAATGGACACTTACAATAAACAACAAAGTATATCCCGCGATAGTACCCGGCGCGAACTATCTTGATTTGATGGCTTCGGGCGCGCTCAATGACCCATTTTACGGCGAAAACGAGCAGAAGTCAAAGTGGGTTGGCGAGCATGATAGTCTTTACATAAAGGAATTTGAGCCAACAAGCGAGGCGCTCAAGCAGCCGTATATCGAGCTTGTATGCTCGGGCGTTGACACCGTATGCGAAATAAGCCTTAACGGAGTAAAAGTCGCGGATACCGACAACGCGTTCCGCACCTATCGTTTCGACATAAAAGAGCATCTGAGAAAGGGCAAGAACACACTTGAGTTTTTATTCCGCTCTCCCGTCGAATGGGTAAGGGCGGCGAACGCAAAAGAGCCTCTTGCAAAGAATTTTATGGGACAGACGGGGATTCAGCACTTAAGGAAACCCGCGTATCATTTTGGATGGGATTGGGGGCCCGTTCTCCCGTTTTCGGGGATATGCGGCGATATCTATATCCAAGGGTACGCCGCGCGGTTAAAGGATGTAAAAATCGTGCAGAAGCATCAAGGCGGAGCGGTGCTTGTAAGAACCGAAGCGGAGCAAGAGGGCGAAGCGGAGCAAGAGGGCGGGATTGATTGCAGCGTCGCGTTAAAGATAACTTCGCAAGACGGTGCGCTTATCTATTCGGGAACGGCGGCGGGAGCGGCGACGGGAAAGACAGCGGTATTCGAAGCGCTAATCGAACAACCCGAGCTATGGTACCCTAACGGTCTTGGCGCGCAACCGCTGTACAACTTTGAAATCATATTGATATCAAACGAAAAAGAACTCGACAAAAAAAGTTATAAGATAGGGTTGCGCGAACTGACGCTTGACACCTCGGCAGACGCTTTCGGCTCAAATTTTTGTTTTTACATCAACGGCAAAAAGCTGTTCGCAAAAGGCGCGAATTGGATTCCTTCCGACAGCTTTCCGACAAGAACCTCTTTGCAAACGCTCGAATTCTATATAAAAAGCGCGGCGGAAGCAAACATGAATATGTTGCGGGTCTGGGGCGGCGGCTATTACGAAAGCGACTCTTTCTATGACCTTTGCGACCGCTACGGAATCCTTGTTTGGCAAGACTTTTGCTACGCTTGCTATCCCGCGCCCTTTTATAACGAAAATTTCGCCGAAAATGCGTTAATAGAAGCGCTTGAGAATGTAAAGCGGTTAAGTCGCCATGCCTCGCTTTGCCTGTTTTGCGGCAATAACGAAATCGAGAGTACGGCGGCGATTTGGGGGCACAGATTGAAGTTGAAGAAAGCGCAAAAAACTTTCTTTTATGAAAAGTTAAGGGCGGTGGCGCTTGAAGGCGCCGCGCCCTATTGGGCGGGCTCTCCGACCTCGGGTGAGTTCTTAAAAGATACGGGCTCGGACGATAGAGGCGACACGCATTTGTGGCAGGTGTGGCACGGGCTTAGACGTCCCGAATATTACCGCCGCCGCCAATCGCGGTTTATAAGCGAATTCGGACTCGAGGCGCTCCCTACAATGCATGCGATAAAAAGCTTTGCCGAAGAAGAGGATATGCGCATTAGCTCTCCCGTTATGAAAGCGCACCAAAAATGTGTGGGCGGGAACGGTAAGATGCTCTATTATCTAATGCTTGATTATCCGCTGCCGCAATCGTTTCCCGAATTAGTCTACCTATCCGGCTTGACGCAGGCATATGCCGTCAAAAAGGCGGCGCTTAGCTGGCGGAAAGCGGCAGAGCGAACAAACGGCGTTTTGTTTTGGCAGTACAACGACTGCTGGCCGGTAAGCTCGTGGTCGGCAATCGATTACACGGACAGTTTTAAGGCGCTTTATTATTTTTCGAAGCGGTTTTTCGCGCCGATAACATTGTATCTTGAAAAGTCGCGCGGAAAGATAAAAGTTATCGGCATAAACGATACCGATAAAGCGTTTGCGGGTAAAACAAGGATAACGACGCTTACTTTTAAGGGCGAGGTAATTGCGGAAGAGATAAGGCAAGTAAGTCTTGACGCTTGCGCCGCTACCGAAATATATGTTACTTGCAAAACGCACAATCTTAAGAAAAGCACTTATATTTTAGCGGAACTACTCGACGAAAGCGGACAGATTATCGCAGTCGAGCGCGAGTTGTTAGTCAAGGACAAAGCGGCGGCATACATTATGCCAAAGTTTAAGACCACCGTCGAAGTGGACGGAAAAACGGCGCGAATTACTGTCAAGACTGATGTTTTTGCAAGGAATGTATTCGTGGATATACAAGGAATACCGTCACAGTTCGATAAGAACTATATAGATATAGACGCGGGCTGCTCGGCGGTATTTACAATCGAGTTGCCGACACCGCTTACCAAAGCGGAGCTAAGCAATCGCTTAGATATTCGCTGTGTCAATACCATAAAAGGCGGAGCAAAGATAAAAGCGTTGCTAGCTCGACTTGCGGTAATCTTGTATCCGCCTAACCTTATCAACGCGATAGCGCAACTATTTAATTAATATATCATATAATATATCGCAATTTTTTCCCTAAGACGAAGTTTTGCAAAGACTTCGCTTATATATAAGATATATTGACGCATAGAAAACATACCGACTATGAGATATATTTGACGCATAGAAAATATGCCAACCATGAGATATGTCCGACGCATTAAAAAACATGCCGAATATGAAATACCGGACAACCGCATATTTTGTGGGCACAAGCTTTGGGAGACTATGTGTTAATCGATGTCGCTTACTTGATAAATGTCACTTATTCAATAAATGTTGCTTATCCGATAGATGCCGCTTATTCGATAGATGTTGCTTATCCGATAAGTGTCGCTTATTCAGTAAATGTTGCTTGTTCGATAGATGTCGCTTATTCGATAGATGTTGCTTATTCGATAGATGTCGCTTATTCGATAGATGCCGCTTATTCGATAGATGTTGCTTGTGCTTTAACCGTTCCGAGTTCTTCTTGTTCGGCGGCTTCACGGCGGCGTATCTCAAGCACAT
>CAYOYS010000055.1:4889-6909 GCA_964408255.1 uncultured Christensenellaceae bacterium
ACCGTTCCGAGTTCTTCTTGTTCGGCGGCTTCACGGCGGCGTATCTCAAGCACATCAAGTATTGCTTGATGCTGCTTTTTATCGAATTTATAAAAAAGGAAGGGAATTATCATCAATAAGTAACCCAATGCGGCGACAAGAGTCACCATGATAAATATGGCGCTAAGCGTCTTAGGACTTTGATTGACGCCCGCGACATCGGGGTCCAACTCTCCGTTATAGCCGGAAAGACCGAGTATCAAGCCGGTGATTGCGACATTGACGCCGTTCTGGAACTTGCCGATAAAGGTAAGCAAGGAAAAGCAAGTGCCCTCGATACGCCGTCCGCTTTGACATTCGATTATATCCACGCTGTCACCAATCATAATAGTAGTTATCGAGGACCATACTCCTAGAGGCAAAAAGGCGAAAAATCTGCCGATGACAAACAAATAGATGTTAGAATAGCCGACGAAGTATGATATGACGTTCGCGACAAAGCCGATTGCGGTAAACGCGATAAGCAAGGTGCGCTTTTCGAACTTTTTCATAAGCTTCGGAGCGAACACAAGTCCCAACAAGGTTGCCGCCGCGGGTAAGAAGCCCACGATTGGAGTGAAAATACTCATCAGCGTTGAGGATTCCATATCCGGAAAGACGGTCTTTAAGTTCCATTTGACAAAATAGGTTGTAAGCGCAACGGTGCCCACCGTCATTATCGATACGAGAAGCCCCGCGACTAAGTTGATAAGTAGAGGGCGGCATTTGAATATGTACTTGAAGTTCTCAAAGAAGTTTTCTTGTGTTTTGACAACCGGCGAGCGTTCTTTGGTGTTAAAAAAGCCTTGAAGCATAAGCGCTGTTCCGAGTACTCCTAGTACCATCGCCGCAAGGAAAAAGCTCCAATTGTCGCCAAAGCGAGAAAAAGCGCCCTTAATCGACCAAAAGGTCGCTATGCAAATCGCGCTGCCGAGTCCGCCGATAATCCTTGTCAGCGTCACCACTTTGACGCGGTCGGACTCGGTCGCAGTCATTACCGCGGACATGCTCCAATACGGAATATCGTTCGCCGTATACACCATTGTAAATAAGAGATAAATTATTACCGCGTACGCAATCAGCGCGTTATCCTTAAACGGAACGGGGAGAAACATCAGCGCGGTTACTATCAGCATAGGAATAGGCGTAAACAGCATATAGGGGCGGCATTTGCCCCATCGTGTTTTGGTTCTATCGAGAATTTGCCCCATAATCGGGTCGTTGAGCGCATCGAAAATGCGCGCGATGGAGATTATTAGACCTGAAATTGCCGCAATTTGCTGCGGTGTATGATTCGTCACCCTACCTTTGAACATATAATCGGTAAAAAACATCAAGAGATAGTTGGTGAACATTGCGTAAATCATCGTCTGACCGGTGTTCGTGAAGGCATAGCTGAGTCGTTCTTTGAGCTTAAGCGGGGACACCTCTTTTGGGGGAGTCAATGTCGATGTGTTTTCGTTCATTTTGTCGTTTCCTTTATCAGTATAGTTTTTATCTCGTACGGTGTGAAATTTAACGCTTTCAAGTCGGTCTTTTGGGGAGAGCGCTCGAGCATATCGCACTCAAACGCGTCCGAATAGGCGAAGCCGAGCGTTACGCTTGCCGTCACCGCTCTTCCCGCGCTCTCGTATAGACGAATGACGGTGCCGCTGTTCTCGGCAAGCTTGACGGTTTCGATTATTATATTGGGCGCGTCGCAGACAAACTCGCTCGCTATCTCGAGCTTGTAGTCGGTGGCTATAAGCGGCATATTAAGCAAGTAGCTGCGCTCTATTGTATTGTCCGTGAAGTCCTTTGCGCTTGACGCGTAGACGGCGTAAGTGAAGCGATGAACACCTCTATCCGCGGTCTTGTCGGGGTAGTCGGGCGACCTTAGCAAGTTGAGGCTGATAAGTCCGTCCTTGACGCGGTGACCGTACTTGCAGTCGTTGAGTAGCGCAAAGCCGCCCGCGGCGCTTTGAACTTGTACGAACTTATGCGCCGCTACTTCGTGCTGTGC
>CAYOYS010000055.1:7009-9688 GCA_964408255.1 uncultured Christensenellaceae bacterium
TCGATGTCCCACGCGTCGTAAAAGGTCTTAATATCCTTATATACCGTTAGCCGATTGAGGTAATCCCCCGAGAAATTTCGGTTGGTGCGCTTCTCGAACAGCGCTTTAATCGAGCCGTCACGCGCAAAAAATACTCGAAGTTTATCATTTTCGATATAGCGGGGGCCCGCGGTAATTGCGGAAAAGGTTTGGGCTACGGGCTCGGGCAAAGCGGACGCGAAAGGCTTGACCGCCGCTTTGTGCCATACATTATCGATTTTTAGATATTCCGTTCTCGAATAAGGTAGCGTGTTGATTACGCTTTTTCCCTTTTTGTCTTTCGCAAGGAAAGCGATTAGGGATAAAGTGAGAGTTTCCAATTCGGCAAGCATTTCGTTATAGCGCGCAACGCTTTCGGCGTGTACGCGGTTAATCGAGGAGCCGGGGATAATATCGTGGAATTGGTAGAGCAATACTTCTTTCCAGATTCTGTCGAGCTGTGCTTTAGGATAGGCGAATCCCGAGCGCGAAGCTATCGTTGCAAGCAATTCGGTATTGCGCAACGCGGTCTCGATGCGGCGATTAAGCTTTTTGTTGTTCGCCTGAGTAGTTAGCGTTCCTTGATGCGTCTCAAGATACAGTTCGCCATGTACTTTAGGTAATACTTCCTCGTTTTCTTTCAGTCTGTCGAAAAACTCGATAGCGGGAGCGAAACGCACCCTTTTAAGTCCGTTGAGGTTTTGCGCGCGCGAAAGTGCTTCGATATGACCCTCGCCCGGGCCGCCGCCCCCGTCTCCGACTCCGTATAGCATAAGCGCGCAGCCCGTTTCCTTATTCTTATATTTTTTGTACGCTTGCTGTACCGAAAGCGGGCTACCCTCGCTGTTATATGTTCCGTCGGGCGGCATATGGACTATTACTTCGCTGCCGTCAATGCCCGCCCACTTGAACGAATGGTGGGGGAAAACATTGATTTTGTTCCAATTCAATTTTATTGTAAGGAAGTAATCCATGCCCGTTTTTTTCATTATCTGAGGCAACGCGCCCGAAAAGCCGAACACGTCGGGCAGCCACAGTATCCGCATATCTTGTCCGAACTCCTCGTTAAAAAACCGCTTGCCGTAAAGCACTTGCCGAACAAGGGATTCCGCGCCCGTAACGTTGGTATCGGGCTCCACCCACATTCCGCCTTGCGGTTCGAGTCTTTTATCTTTTACCGCTTGCTTAATCCGCCTATAAAGGTCGGGATACAGTTCTTTTACCCACTCGAATTGCTGTGGTTGACTCGCGCCGAATATATAGTCGTCATATTTAGAAATGTTAAAAAGCTGGTTACTGAAAGTTCGCGCCGTCTTGCGCTTTGTTTCCCTAATAGGCCATAGCCAAGCAAGGTCGAGATGCGCGTGTCCGACGGCAAAGAACTCGAATTCGTCTTTGGACTCTTGGGCGAGTAAGGGGGATAATACTTTGTCCGCTTCCGTGATTTCGGCGTCGGTATATTTTTTTAGGATTTTGCAGACCGACTTAAGTCCTCTCATAATCGAGCCGTATCTTTCGGAGTCCTTTTTGACTGTCGTCATCAAGACAAACAATACAAAATAATCGTAATAGAGCTTGAGCAACGGTTCGTTAATGGTAACGATATGCGCCGAATTCAACTTTGCAAAGCCGGTCGAGACGCCTGAAAACCCGTTGTTGCCGGCGTCAAGCCAGATTTCGAGTTCCTCCGTATATTCGGGCAGCCTATATATATGCTTGCCTTTCGCGCTTCCAAAAAAGTCCATTACGGACAAGACTCCGGTGATTCCAAGCTGTGGCGCGCCGTTTTTGTCATATATACAGCCCTCGCCGCCTATATCGATAAATGCGGCAAGCGGCTTGTCCTTGCACGACTCGGGCAGCCGCCCTGAGAACTTGAACCATGCGCATTGAAAAAAGCTGCCCCAAGGCTCTTTCGGCGCTATCGGCTTATAATCCAAAGCGAGCCGCTTTCCGAACGGTACCGGCTCGTCCGTTACCGCTACTTCCGCCGATAAGCCGGCTACGCTTGTATATATATGCTTGCGCATTTCCAAGAATTTGCAAGCGATAGAAGGATGCGTTATAGCTCCTACGATTGGCTCTTTTTTTTCTTTGAGCAGCTTATACCCTTCTTGAATTATACCTTTGATGCTAAACATAAAACCTCCCGAAAAGCGAACTTGTATTAAGTGACAATGAATAAATGTATTGAGCCAAGCATTGTGTTTTCGAACATTTGCACGAATTTTCGATGTATCTGCCGCAAAACTCTCTATTTGCTACCCTCAACTTTTGCCGCTTGCCGTTCAAACCTTTTAGAAAATCTGCAACATGTCACTTGATATTTGTTGATTATTACTTTAACTAATTATATAGATAATAGTACAAAGATGTCAATATGCATTTTTTACGACTAGTCATTCATGTGAAAACCGCGAAAGCTTACAAAGTGTAGGCATCGCCGCGTAGCAAGAATTATGCGGATTATATATTCTTAAAAAAAGAAAATAATGACATAGAAATAATCGCAAAATTATTGACAAAATGTAGCGGATGATATACTCTATTAATGATATCAAAATAATATCAAAACGAGGTTTTGTATGAAAATATTGATGATTAAGGGTTTGGAAAAGAGCTACAAGGCGGGAGTTAAAGCGTTAAAGGGTATTGACCTTG
>CAYOYS010000056.1:0-9574 GCA_964408255.1 uncultured Christensenellaceae bacterium
GGGGTTTTTACCCGAACAACAAACCCCAACGAGTGACCCGAAAATAAACTTATGTAATTTACTACTTGATTACCGCTATTATATCCGAAGGTATTTCCACTTTGTTGTCGCAATATTCGATAAGCGTCTCAAAATTTTCGACGAGAGTTGCAAGCTCGACGCGGTTATAATGTGCGTACGCTAAGATTTCGCCCGCCTTGATATAATCGCCGCATTTAACTTTCAATTCGATACCTACATTGTGCTCAACGCTCTCGCCAAGTCTTGTTCTACCCGCGCCAAGAGCGCAAGCGAACCGTCCAAGCCCCGCGCAATCCATACTCAATATATAGCCGTCGCGGCTCGCTCTTATCGCGGTCTTAAACCTTGCGGTTAGAAGCCCCTTTTCATCAAGCATACCGATATCGCCGCCTTGCAGTTCAATCATATTCTTAAACCGTTCGAGCGCACTGCCGCTAAAGAGTGCGGCATCAAATCGTCTTTGCGCGTCAAGGTCACTTACGCCTAGCGACTTCAACAATTCAACTACAAGTTGCTTTGATACATTATAAAGTCTGTTTTTCTCCCCTTTCAGCACTTTAAGCGCACCGAGCAGTTCCAGCCCGTTGCCTATAAAACTATCGAGCGGCTCGTCCATTCGCGTAACTACCGCAACCGCATTTCGCCCCGCGTTTTTTGCAATCTTTACGATAAGTGCGGCAAGCGATTTCGCTTTCACCTCTTCGTGCATAAACGCGCCCGTACCGCACTTTACGTCAAGCACAAGGTTTTGCGCGCCGCCCGCAAGTTTTTTACTCATAATGCTCGACGCGATAAGGGGTATCGAATCCACCGTTGCGGTAACGTCGCGAATCGCGTACAAACGCTTATCCGCGGGGCATAGCGCGTCGCTCTGCCCTATTATCGCGATACCGATATCGTTGATTTGCTCAATAAATTCTCTTTCTGAAAGCTCCGTTTTTAACCCTCTTACCGATTCGAGCTTATCGAGAGTGCCGCCCGTATGCCCAAGACCTCTGCCGCTTAGCTTAGCGCATTTATAACCCATAGCGGCAAGCGTCGGAGCGACTATAAAGGTCGTGCTGTCCCCAACTCCGCCCGAGCTATGCTTATCAACGGTTATACCGTCAATGCAGTCTAACGAAACAATCGTGCCGCTTCGGCTCATTGCGTCGGTCAGCGCGCATGCCTCATAATCGCTCATGCCGTTGATTACAACTGCCATCAAAAGCGCCGCCGCTTGCGCATCAGAGACGCTGCCGTCAGTTACGCCTTTTACAAAAAACTCCACCTCGGAGGGTGAAAGTTCTTGAGCGTTTTTCTTTTTTTCGATGACATCTATAATATTCACAGAGCTCTCCTTTGCGCTATCTCGAGTATTTCGGCGGGCAAAATATCCCTGCCGCCGTTGTACATTATTATTTTAGAATACACTTCGAGGTCGGCGGTAACTATCGCTTTGCGGCAATACCTTTTTTGGATATCTCGACTAAGCGCTTGAAGTAGGCGGTTACGCTCGCTTCTCGTGTATACGGGTCGGGTCATGACCGCCACGATTATATGATTCTCGTATTCCATAACGGCGCTCGCTTTAATCCACTCGTAGGTAAGACAATACTGTTCCACCGCGTATTCCATATTGACCTCGGCAACATAAGCAATCATAGATTAAGTATCTTACGCCGCCGATAATTTATTCCAATATCTGTAAACTTAGCCGATTCTTTCGACGTTCGCGTCCAATGGGTCCGCCCATAGCTTTTCAAAGTTATAAAAGTCCCGCATCTCGCTATGGAATAGGTGAACAATCACCGTGTCGTAGTCAAGCACTATCCATCTGCCGTCACGCTCGCCGTCCTTGCGGTCGGCGTAGATGCCCTCTTGCTCCAACTTTTGCTGAAGCTCCTCAGACGCCGCCTTGCATGCCGTAATGTTTCTCGCCGTTCCAATCACAAAATAGTCTGTGATGACAGTTTTGTGCGACACGTCCACCGTAATTATATTGGATATGCCGCTTTGATTAAGGAGGGCGCAAATTTTTGCCGCCAATTCTTTGGATGTCATATCGTTTCTCCTTTGAAATAATATTCGTATGTCTCTTTAGTCAGCGGATATATATTTTTAATATTATTTTTTATATGTCTATACGCGCTTTTGAACGCCGCTAAGAAGCCTTGTTCTGCGTCGGCGTATGCTATCTTTCTAACTTCGTCCGCATCGGGATAAACGCGCGAAGGCTCTATCATATCCGCAAGATATACGAGCTTTTCGAGCCTTGTCATGTTCGGACGGCAGGTGGTATGGTAGCGTATTGCGTCCAATATCTCCTCGTCCTCTATGCCGTAGTTACGCTTTGCCTCGAGCGCGCCGTTGTACGCATGCATTACAAGCGTCCCGAACGTCGATTCGGGTACTCCGTCATGGATATAGTCTACATCCTTCATGCAGTCGTGCAATAGGGTCGCTACAAAGACCTTATCCGAAGGAACACCCCAAACATCATTCAGCTTCAAAGCAGTCAAAACGGTGTCTATGGTATGCTCATACCGGTTCTGTGAAATCCTTTTTTTGAGCTTATCAATCATGTCCGAATACTCGAGATAAAGCCCATTTTTGTCGATATATTCTCTACATTCCTTGGCAAGGTACTCCGAAGTGTCCATACCGAACGCGATAAGCGCACGGATATAAGAAGAGGAAGTCTTTTCGCCCGTTGTGTTAGCTATTCTAATCGATGCGCCCTTAAGCTTATATGCTTCGACCGATTGTATCAAAGCGTCCGTGACCTGCCCTCTTGGCACCACGATTATCGGACAAATCTTAATTATTTCGTCAGGGCGCTCCCATGAGTCGAAGTTCTCCATGCTGTCACCGCCGATAATAAAAACAATGTCGCGGTACTTCTCTTTCAGCGCCGCAAGAATTTCTACCGAATAAGTCTTGCCCTCAAAAGTGCTCTCGAGCTTATCGACATAAAGACCGCTCTCGTTCTTAACTGCGATTTCCGCCATTTTTGAGCGTGAGTCGAACGGAACGCCAAGTGCCTTGTGCGGCGCGTCCTTTGTGGGTATCAGATAAATGCTTTTTAAGCGGAATTCCTCAATAAGTCCGCGGCAGATGCGTATATGCTCTTTATGCGGTGGGTTGAACGCTCCGCCGAAAATCCCTACGGCTTCCATATTTACATTATACCCAAAACCGCTCTTTAATTCAATACTATTAATTATATTTTAGGTTAATCGGTCAATAAATACCGTATGAGGAGCTTTTTTGATAAAATACTTTTGATAACCGCAGTAAGCGTTCTGATATTCTTGCTTTCGAGCTACATATCGGGAAGCTATATCGTGGGCTTGATTTGTCTTGTCTTATCCGCGCTTGTTTTTTTCTTTATGCTTGGGAGCTTTCGTTTCAAAAAGCCCGAAACTTTCGGCAAAAAGGAGTACATGCGGCTTCTATTGCTCGAGGGCAAGGATTATGTTACCGAGACGATGCGGCGTGTCTTCGCCTCGTTCTATGATGCGGAGGCGGTCGGCGAGGGTGTTGTCCTAAGAATCGGCGAAAAGCGAATTCTTATATACAACGGGTTCAAATTCGGCGCGCTATCCGAGGAGGACGTTGCCGCGGCATACCGCGCAACAAAGCGTGAAGGGCTTAAGGAAATATACCTTTTTTACAACACCGCCGACAGACGAGCGTTTTCGCTTGCAAATTTTATCGAGCAAAAAGTACATCTTATGCCTTATAAAGTGTTTTTCAAATTGGCGGAGCGCGCAAAAGCACTTCCCCCGCTTCCGAAAACAAAAAAGACTCGGCGGTGGGGACTGATATTCAAAAGTGTTGTATCATATGTCAATATACGATATTTTTTATTCGCCGCGTTATCTACTGCGTTGTTAAGTTTGATAACGCCGTTAAGAATCTATTACCTTATATTCGCGGCAATCAACGTGGTGCTTGCGGTGGTTGTCGCTTTTATCTCGGCAAAAGAGGAAAAATTGCTATTCTAATATTCAAATGATAAGAACTACACAAAAAAAATTAATATTCACAAAAAAAGTTTACACACAAAAAAATGTAAGAATTGCTTAAAGCAGTATTCTTGAAAAGAAATTAACAAAATCATAGTGAAAAAAAGAAAAAAATGTTGTTCTTATATTCAAATGACAAGAATCACACAAAAAATTTCAACATTCAAAAACAAAATTTACACACAAAAAACTACAAGAACGACAAATCTATATTCTTAAAAAATGGCGAAATTGCGAATTTAGCTATAAAAACAAAATCCGTTCCGAAAAACTCCAATTCTCAAAAAACCAAATGCTCAATATCCTTGCGCGAGGAGCGGCGGTATAGTATTATCTTGCTGCCTATTGTGTGAACCGGCTCCGCTTTTAGCCTTTGCGCAAGCGTATCGATGATGTCTTTTGGATTTAATTCCACGCTTCTTTGTACGCCGATTTTGATTAGTTCGCGCTGCTCGAGCATCTCGTCAAGTTGCTTAATGACCGCGTCGCTTATGCCATTTTTGCCGATGTATGCAAGCGTCGATAGACTGTTGCCGAGTCCGAGTAGCGCGCTTCTTTGTTTGCTTGTAAGCATATTTTACTCTATCACAATGTTGCTTTGAATTTAACCGATTTCGGGCGGTTAGCAACACTTTTTTAATTTTTTGTTTTACTTTTTATAGTAGCTTTTTATTTAGGATACTATGAGCCGCTACACCGAATTAATGCGAATATTTCGATAAGTCTTGATAAACTCTCCGTTTTATCGGGAATAGGGATATTTATCCTTTGACCTAATCTGTGCTATCTATTCGATATACTCGAACTCGATGTCGGCTATATGGATAGTATCACCGTCTTTTGCCCCGAGCGCTTTCAACTCCTCGAAAACGCCGCGTTCTTTCAGCTTTGCTTGAAAATATCTATTGGATTCGGGATTGGAAAGGGTTACATTGCGTATCAGCATATCAATCAAGCCGCCCGATACCTCAAAGCCCGTATCTCTTCCGCCCGTTATCTCATAGCTTGTCTCGTCCTTATCGGAATACTCGAATTCAACCTCGGCAACGGCGCTTTTCTCGGGCAAACTCGATACCGTTCTGATTAGCTCTTCAAGGAATTCTTTGACACCCTCATGAATTATCGCGGACATCGGAAAGATTTTCTTGCCTATTATTTTTTCCGCGGCACAAACCGCATCCGCGCCGCATAAGTCCGTCTTGTTGCCAACAACCAATTCGGGAAGCGCGGTAAGCTCTTGGTCGTAAAGCTCCAATTCTTTGCGTATCTTGAAGTAATCCTCCGCGGGCTCGCGCTGTTCGCTACCCGAGATATCGAGGATATGCACAAGCATTCTAACGCGTTCGATGTGTCTTAAGAACTTATGTCCAAGACCGACTCCCTCGTTGGCGCCCTCAATCAGTCCGGGGATATCCGCTATCACATAGCTATTATCATTCACCCTTATAACGCCGAGATTGGGCGCTAACGTGGTAAAATGATAGCTTGCGATTTTGGGCTTCGCCTCGGTAAGCACGGATAACAAAGTGCTTTTGCCTACATTCGGAAAGCCCACAAGCCCAATATCGGCAATGGTCTTTAGCTCGAGCGTGACGCATTTTTGCTCCGTTGTCACCCCATTTTGAGCGAATGCGGGACTGCGCCTTGTCGGCGTTGCAAAACGGGCGTTTCCTTTACCGCCTCTGCCGCCCTTTAACACGACTTTGCGAAAGCCGTCCTCGAGCATATCTGCGATTACCTTGCCGCTTTCGTAGTCTTTGATTATGGTGCCCGCGGGGACTTTTATTACTAGCGTCTGTCCCGAACGGCCGTACGCATTGTTCCTATCGCCGTTAACGCCGTTTTCCGCGCGATAATGCGCGCGGTACTTAAAATCTATAAGAGTGTTAAGATTTTTATCCGCTTCAAAGACAATGTCGCCCCCTCTGCCGCCGTCGCCGCCGTCAGGACCGCCGCACATGTTATGCTTTGCGCGAAAAAAAGAAACCTTGCCGTTGCCGCCGTTGCCCGCTTTAATATAGATTTTTGCAACATCGAGAAACATATCAGTTATTATTCCCGCTATGCATTTTGATAATCGCGTTGGCGGCATTCTTTCCCGCGCCCATCGCGAGAATAACCGTTGCCGAGCCGGTAACGCTGTCACCACCCGCATAAACTTTGTCAAGCGAGGTCTTATTGTCAGCGTCCACAACAATAATGCCCCTGCCCGAGGTTGTAAGTGACGGGCAACTGTTCTTCAATAGCGGATTGGGGCTTGTCCCTATCGCCATAATCACTTGGGCGCAGTCGATTTCAAATTCGCTGTCGGCAATCTCGATTGGGCGGCGTCTACCGCTTGCATCGGGCTCGCCAAGCTCCATTCTTATACATCTTATGCCCTCGACCTTTTTATCGCCGAGAATAGCTACGGGGTTGGTCAATAGGTCAAATATTATTCCCTCTTCCTCCGCGTGATGCAGCTCGTCGCGTCTTGCAGGCATTTCCGCGCGGCTTCTTCTATATACGATATGCACCTCTTCCGCGCCCATTCTCAGCGCTGTTCGAGCGGAATCCATTGCCACGTTGCCCGCTCCGACAACGGCTACTTTTTTGCCGATTGCTATCGGAGTAGTCGAGTCTTTTTTATACGCTCCCATTAGGTTGACTCTTGTCAAATACTCGTTCGCCGAATACACGCCGTTAAGGTTCTCCCCCGGAATCCCTTGGAATATAGGGAGTCCTGCGCCCGTGCCGATAAATACTGCATCATTCTCATCGATAAGCTCTTCAAGCGTTATCGTCTTGCCTATTATCGTATTCAACATGATTTTTACACCGAGCTTTTCCAACCCCTCAATCTCCTTTGCGACAAGTGATTTGGGCAATCTAAACTCGGGTATTCCATATACTAGCACTCCGCCCGGTTTATGAAACGCTTCGTATATCGTCACATCATATCCCGCCATGGCAAGGTCCGCGGCGCAAGTCAATCCCGCGGGTCCGCTGCCGACTATTGCGGCTTTTCGCCCGTTCTTTGCTGTTTGGGACGGCGGTATATCTTTTTTCAAAGCGTAATCCGCAACATACCGCTCAAGTGCGCCTATCGATACCGGCCCGCCTAGCTTTTCCTGCCTTACGCAGAGTTTTTCGCATTGCTCCTCTTGCGGACATACCCTACCGCATACGGCGGGAAGGTTGTTGGTCTCTTTGATTATCTCGGCGGCGCGGTCAAGCTCCCCCGCTATTATGCATTGGATAAAATCAGGTATATTCACCTGAACGGGACATCCGTCTCTGCACCGCGGATTCTTACAATTCAAACAGCGTTTTGCCTCGGCGACCGCCTCATCGTCCGAAAAGCCCAACGCAACCTCGTCAAAATTAGCCGCCCTTAATACAGGGTCTTGCTCCCGCATCTTATTTCTTTTTGATTTATCCATAACCTACCTCTAATGCCGCGTCAAGGTACCCGTCAAGCGGCAAATATGTTCTTCTTCCTGCTCTTTGTAGAATGACTGCCGCTGTTGTGCTTCGGCAAAATCTACAAGATGTCCGTCAAACTCCGGACCGTCTACGCATGCGTATTTTGTCTCGCCGCCTACAGTTAGGCGACAGCAGCCACACATTCCCGTGCCGTCGACCATTACGCTGTTCATACTGATTATTGTCTTTATTCCGAGCGGACGAGTTACATCTGCTACCGCTTTCATCATCATAAGCGGCCCTACCGCGAACACCGCGTCATAGCGGACACCGCCTTCGATTAGCTTTTTGAGCTTGTCCGTCACAAAGCCCTTTTCGGCATAGCTGCCGTCGTCGGTCATTACAAAAAGATTGTTAGCAACCGCTTGCATCTCGTTCTCGTACATAATCAGTTCTCGGTTGCGCGCCCCGATAATAACATCCGCCTTTTTCGAGAGGGATGCGAGGTGCTTTGCCTGCGGGTATACGACTGCAACTCCAATTCCTCCGCCTATCAACAGTATCTTTTGATATTCCGAAAGGTCGGTTGCGTTGCCTAAGGGACCCGCGATATCGTGAACATAATCGCCCTCTTGAAGCATCGCAAGCTTATAGGTCGTATAACCTACACTCTGAATAAGTAGCGTAATAGTCCCCGCCGACGCATCCATATCGCAAAGCGTAAATGGAACGCGCTCGCCCTCCTCGTCCACTCTCAAAATCACGAATTGTCCTGCCTTTGCGTGTCTTGCGACAAGTGGCGCATGAATGGTATATTCGTGAACGTTCTCCGAAAGCTTCCTTTTCAATAAAATTTTGTTCATTTTTCAAGCCGTGAATAGTATTCACACTCCTTATATAATAGACATTCGCCGCAACGCGGCTTTGCCGCCTTGCAAACGTATCTGCCGTGATGTATTAACAGATGATGTGCTTCCGACCATAAAGCTTGCGGGAAAAATACCATAAGTTCTCGCTCAACGCCGTCGGGAGTTGCCGCCGACGCTATTCCTAAGCGTCTGCTTACTCTGAATACATGCGTATCAACTGCAATTGCCGCGCCGCCGAACGCAACCGAATATACGACGTTCGCAGTTTTTCTGCCGACCCCCGCAAGACTTGTCAACGCTTGAACGGTATCGGGAACCTTGCCGTCGAATCGAGCAAGGATATCTTTAGCCGCTTGAATTATATTTTTTGCCTTGTTGTTATAGAAACCGCAGCTTCTTATATACGGTATAAGCTGCTCTTCGCTCATTGCGGCAACCGCCTCGGGGGTGTTATATTTTGAAAACAAAGCGGGAGTTATCGCGTTGACCCTCTTATCGGTGCATTGCGCCGAAAGAATCACCGAAACAAGCAACTCAAAAGGTGTGCCGAAATCAAGCTCACAAGTTGGCGATGAGTGCGTTTTTCTTAGTGCATCGATAATTGTCGCATAATTTCCCATATAAAAAATATACCATATAACAGCATAGTTATACAAGGAATTTTCGGCTAACGCTTATTTTTATATAAGAACGGCACGCTTGTTACAACAAAAAGGCCTTTCGTCTTATCCCGTCCTCCTCGATTCTATAAAAGGCGACAAAGCTTCGATGCCCGAGCGCAAAATTCTTCACCCTCGATAAGGAATAAAAATCGAGCTTGACGGATATCCCACAGCTTGCATGCACTTCTTGAGGTGTGTTGACTACTGCCGCCGTCATACGGTGCGACCGTAATCCTTGGTAAAAACTCATCGCGTCCTTGCGCGATGTAAAGATTGCTAAAATATATTTCATCGGTATATCTCCGTAAGTAACTTATGTACTACACCTCAATATAATATATTAACTCGCAATCGGAATTGTTAAGGCAATTAAGTCCGCGCGCCGCCTGTTTGAGCGGCTTGCGGCTTAATCAAGTGCAATGCCCACTTAATCCATATATTGCGGCAGTCTACGCAAGGGAAGCAATCTATGCAAGCAGCGGCAATCTACGCAAGAGCGGCAATCTACGCAAACAATAGCAGTCTACGCAAGAGCGGCAGTCTATGCAAGAGCGGCAGTCTATGCAAGAGCGGCAGTCTGCGCAAGCAGCGGCAGTCTATACAATTA
>CAYOYS010000057.1:0-1400 GCA_964408255.1 uncultured Christensenellaceae bacterium
ATAAAAAAATAATAATATAATAAAAGCTCGCGCAAAATATTGCGTCGGTGCAACATCGCGATTGCGCGTTTTTGAAAGCCCGCCGCAAAGACAACAAGAACACCGCAAGACATGTGTTCTGCATATTTGTTGACTTCGAATAAGGTGAGTTGGTTGTTTTGTTAGCTAAGCGCCTCTATAAATATTTTCTTAACTCGTATAGACTGTTTTCGAGTATTTGACGAAAATCTTTAGCAAGCGCAAGCAGTTCGTGCGATATTGTCGTGCTTAACCCATTAAGGTTCTTTGCGATGCAATCGATTCCAAGATTGATTCCTTTTAACATATGCTCGGCAATCTTTCTGTCCGAGCTCGAAGTAATCATGCTGACTTTGACGGCGTTGCGCTGAAACGCTTGCTTAATGCTCCCAAAAAAATCTGACGCGATTTTGTTGCCGCTCATATATTTGGTTGTGCGTTCGCTAATGTTTGCGAATTGTCTATTCAAACTGTCAAGATAGTTCTTAAAATCCATGTTCTCGACGTATTCTCGCACCACATCTATGCTCTGCATGCCCGCAAGCGTGGTCTTGGATATGTCGTGGAGCATTATTTCCTCATCTTCCTTGGAAATATATTTTATATGTTCCGCGGCTCTCTCTTTCACAATACCCGTTGCAACTTGTTTGCTCTCGGTTGATTTTATATCGTTTTCCATAATTCACCTCAAGGATATTATTGGCGAAATCGGTAAAATTATTCTAAATAACGGTGTTCGTGAATAAATAATACTATGGAAAACATAAAAGAGATTAAAGTTAAAAAGCCCCATACACTAACTATAAGCAACAAAATAACCGTTACCGGTATCGAAAATGTAATAAGTATGGGGGAAAAAGAGGTTGAAATCGCGTTAAGCGGCAATGTCTTGACGTTGTCGGGCAACGGCTTTTCCGCGCTTCACCTGAATGTCGAGGAAGGAACGCTTATACTCGCGGGAGAGCTTATCGCCTTAAAATACGCTCACTCCGCGGCAAAGGAAGGTTTCTTTAAGAGGCTTCTTAAATGAGCATCGCGGGCACCGAAATCCAACCGTTAATTTTCCTTGCCGTGCTCGGCGCGGGCGTTGTGTCCGCGTTTTTATATGCCGCATGTTATGTTGTTCGCTACCTTGCGGGCTTCAAAAAAATAATCGAAACAATCACGGATTTGGTATTCGTCTTGTTGTCGGGGGGCGTGTACTTTGCCGCCGTCTACTACACGGGCTTTGGCGAAATGCGAATATATACGGTAATCGGATTTTTGTTGGGCTTTTTCGCGCTTTATTTTCTCTTGCGCCCCTTCAAAAAACAAATGCCAAAGCTCAAAGAAAAGCTTGCAAAATTCCGCAAGCTGCCCATAATCAATAAAATATTCAAATA
>CAYOYS010000057.1:1500-3803 GCA_964408255.1 uncultured Christensenellaceae bacterium
GAGGTTTTGAGATTTTTTTGCTTTTCTGCGCGCTCGGCAAGCTCGGCAAAAATGTCCGTAAGGGGGACGCCGCGCTCGGCAAGCAACACAAGCATATGATACAATAGGTCGCAAGCCTCAAGACATAGTTCGCGCTTGTCGCCGTTCTTTGCGGCGATTATCAGCTCGGCACATTCCTCGCCACACTTTTTGAGTATTTTGTCTAACCCTTTTTCGAATAGATAGCAGGTGTACGAACCCTCTAGCTTTTCAGTTTTGCGGTCAAGTATTACCGTATTCAATTCCTCAATAATGTTCGCGTTCATCAGTTTCCTTCCTTATATTCTATTTCGTTAAAAAAGCAAGTGTAGTTGCCCGTATGACAGGCAGAGCCGGTCTGCTTGACAAGCAGCAGCAACGTATCGTTGTCGCAGTCCGAGAATACTTTGACAACTTGCTGAAAATGACCCGAGGTTTCCCCCTTTTTCCATAGCGCATTGCGGGAGCGGCTGTAATAGTGGGCGTAACCCGTTGCAAGAGTCAAGCGAAAGCTTTCCTCATTCATATATGCGAGCATAAGCACCCGCATAGTCGATATATCCTGCGCGATTACCGGAATAAGCGGACTTTTTTCAAACAAGTATTTATAATCTTTCATTATTCTAACCTCACGGGAATTCCGTTTTGCTTAAGATATTCTTTAACCTCGCGCACCTTTAGTATTCCGTAGTGGAACAATGACGCGGCAAGCGCGGCGTCCGCTTTGCCCTCGGTAAATACCGCCTTAAAATGCTCCAAGCTCCCGCAGCCGCCCGAGGCAATAACGGGAATCGAGCAAAGCTCGGATACCGCGCGCGTGATTTCGAGGTCAAAGCCGTTCTTTGTGCCGTCCGTATCCATGGAAGTAAGAAGTATTTCACTAGCGCCCAACCTCTCCGCTTCCCTTACCCAGCTAAGCGCGTCTATCTCGGTGTCGAGCCTGCCGCCGTTGATAAAAATATTGTATCTGCCGTTCGGCATCCGCTTGACGTCTGCCGCCAAGACGATACATTGACTGCCGAAGCTGTCCGCGCCCTTAGATATCAGTTCGGGAGTCTTTACCGCGGCGGAGTTAAGCGAAACCTTGTCGGCGCCCGAGCTCAGAATCCTCTTGATATCCTCAATCGTTGCGATTCCGCCGCCCACAGTCAAGGGCACAACAATCCGCTCCGCGGTCTTTGCGACGATGTCGCATATGGTTTTGCGTTGCTCGTATGTCGCCGCAATGTCAAGAAAAACGATTTCGTCCGCGCCCTGACGGCTGTATTCCTCGGCGCACATAATCGGGTCGCCCGCGTCGAGGAGATTGACAAAATTGGTGCCTTTGACCACCCGACCGTTCATAACGTCGAGGCAGGGGATTATCCTTTTCGATAACATTTTGACCTCTTTATAGCTTGCCTTAGAGACAAACTTCCCGAATATATGCTTTTGCCGCATATCACACCGTATACGCCGAGCGCGAGCAGCGATTCGATATCGTCGATATCCTTTACGCCCCCGCTTGCGATTATATCGCAGCTTACCGCGGCATCAAGCTTGGCAAGCGCGGCAAGATTGGCGCCGCCGAGCGTACCGTCTTGCGCAATATCGGTAAAAATAATCTTTTTGATTCCGCTTTGCTCTAGCGACTTTGAAAATTCGATGTATTCAAGTCCGCTGTCGCTAAGCCAGCCCGAAATCTTAACAATCCCGTCTTGCGCATCCACCGCCGCAATTATATGCTCGGGATAGGCGCTGAGCGCCTCGGACAAAAAAACCTTGTCCGTAACCGCCGCCGAGCCTATAATTACATCTTGAACACCCGCCGCAAAACAGCTTTTTATGCGCTCCATGTTGCGGATTCCCCCGCCCGCTTGCAGCGTTATTGGCAGCGCGGCAAGCCTTTCGAGTATCGGAAAGTTGCGTTGCGTACCCTCACGTGCTCCGTCGAGGTCGACAATATGAAGCCGCGTCGCCCCCTCGTCTATAAAGCGTTTTGCTTGCTCAATAGGGTCTTTTGCGACCGTGTCCGCTTTATTGTAATCACCGCGGTAAAGCCTGACGCATTTACCGTTAAGCAAATCGATAGCAGGTATAATAATCATCTTGTTTCCTCGTATAAATCATCACAATTTTTGAGCATAACTATTCCTTTCAAGCCGTTCTTGCCTTGTGCGCCGACCCGTGCCGCAAAAGCATTGCTTAATGGAAACTATTTCCTTTGATAACAACCGATACTCACTTGCTCCGCTATCGCCTTATATAAGGATACAAAACAATTATATGGGCAAAACGGTATCTAG
>CAYOYS010000057.1:3903-5431 GCA_964408255.1 uncultured Christensenellaceae bacterium
TCGGTCTGATGATGCGCGTTCTTGCCATATATGCATTTGACATGGAGAGTGACCTCGGCATTGAATGCGAGCGCCCGCATAAACTCCTCGGTGAGCGCAGTTTCATAGCCGCCGCAGTAATCGGCAGAATAGCGCGCCTCATAGTCGAGATAGCTTCTGCCCGAAACGTCGAGCGCGGCGAACGCAAGCGCTTCGTCCATGGGCAAAAAACAGTCGCTAAAGCGCGCAATCCCTCTCTTGTCGCCGAGCGCTTGGCATATCGCCTTGCCCAACGCGATACCCGTATCCTCAACGGTATGGTGACCGTCCACTTTGATGTCGCCTGTGACTCGTATGTAAAGGTAGACTCCCGCATGCGTTGCGAAAGCGGTAAGCATATGGTCAAAAAAGTCTATGCCCGTCACAATGTCCGCGCCCACACCGTCAAGGTCTATTTCGAGCAGTATGTCCGTTTCCTTGGTTTTTCTTTGAATTTTTGCTTTTCTCATTTATATAACCTCAGCTTTTCGATTATTTCTGCATTTTCCGTTTCGCTTCCCGCAGTGATTCGAAGCCTTTTTTCAAAATATCTTACGGCGATGCCGTCCTCTAACAACTTAGCGTATATTTCGTCCGCCTTATCCGTCTTAATGTATACAAAATTCGCAGACGGCTCTAAAGGAATAAAACGCGCGCCCATCACCGTTTTCAGCGTTTTGAGTTCGGCATACAGCTTATCTCGTGACTCTATTATACACCTGACGGCGCTCCTCGCTTCGCTTTCGTACCTTAACAGTATTTCCGCAAGCGCTTGGCTGACGGCGTTGACATTGTAGGGCGATTTGACCGCTTTTAAGACGTTGGTGAGTTTGATATTCGCTATTGCAAAGCCCACTCTTAGCGCGGCACACGCGAACGCCTTGCTCATCGTTCGCAAAACGATAAGGTTATCGTAATCCGAAACGAAGTCAAGCACTGATTGATTCGAAAAGTCCATATACGCTTCATCGATAACGACCAAGCATGGGGTGTTCTCGACAATATATCGCACACTATCACGCGGAATGACTCTTGACGTGGGGTTGCACGGGTTGGAAAAAATCAGCATATCCGCTTTCTCGTTTTTTACTAATTCTATCAAGTCGTCACAGTCCACGCGGTAATCGGCTTGTGTAGGATATGCGACAATCTTTGCGCGGCGGAGATTGGCATAAAACGCATACATCGAAAAGTCGGGCGGAATAACCGCTACCTTACTCTCGTCCTTTAGAAACGCTTCGGATATTACATTGATTAACTCGTCCGAGCCGTTGCCCGCGGTAATAAGCTCCGTAGGGATTTTGTGATAGTCGGCAAAGGCGCGGCAGAGCTTTGACGCGTATGCGTCGGGATAGCGATTATAACGCATGCTTTCGACTGCCTCCGCGAACTCCTTGCGCGCTCCTTTTGGGATATCGAGAAAGGATTCGTTAGCGTCCAATCGTATCCTATACGAGCCGCTTATCGGCTTATAAGGTGTCATATCCGTCAATCTTTTTGGTATTTGATA
>CAYOYS010000057.1:5531-9397 GCA_964408255.1 uncultured Christensenellaceae bacterium
GTCAATCTTTTTGGTATTTGATAGCTCATTTTAACCTCGCTTTGATAGATTCGGCATGCGCCTTAAGCCCTTCCCTTTCCGCAATCAGCATGATTTTCGCGCCCACTTTGCGCAGTTCCTCTTGCGTATAATAGACATACTGAGTCTTTTTGACAAAGCTATCCACCGAAAGCGGCGAAAAAAATCTCGCCGTTCCCGATGTCGGCAGCACATGGTTGGTACCCGCGTAGTAGTCGCCGAGTGCTTCGGGCGAATATTCGCCGAGGAATATCGAGCCCGCGTTTTTGATTCTGTCAAGATACTGTCTTGGGTTGTCAAGTAATATTTCGAGATGCTCGGGCGCCGCATAATTTGCAAGCTCGAATGTCTTGTCTAAGGTATCGCATACGATAATTGCGCCGTTGCAACACAGTGCGGAAGCGGCAAGGGCGGAGCGCGGGAGCGAGGATAACCGAACATCAAGTGCGCGAGCTGTCTTTTCTGCGAATTCCGCGCTCGTTGTTACAAGTACCGCCGATGCCAAAGCGTCGTGTTCCGCTTGGGCAAGCATGTCCGCGGCGGCGTATTCAAAGTCGGCGCTATCGTCGGCAATAATCATTATTTCGGAGGGACCCGCGACCATATCTATATCGACTGCTCCGTATACAAGTCTTTTCGCCGCGGCGACATAGATATTGCCCGGTCCGACGATTTTATCGACTTTGGGAACGCTCTCGGTACCGAACGCAAGCGCCGCAATCCCTTGCGCGCCTCCGACAAGTATAAGCTCGTCTGCGCCGGCGATATGCGCCGCTACCAAAATATCGGGGTTCGCATCTCCCGTTTTGTTAGGCGGCGATATCATTATAATCCTACCGACACCCGCTAGTTTTGCGGGGATTGTGTTCATCAAAACCGACGAAGGGTATGCGGCAGTACCTCCCGGAACATATACACCGACTCTTTCAAGTCCTCTTATTATTTGCCCCGTTACCGCGCCACCCTCTTGTATCTCATAGCCCTTATTCAGCTGTTGCTTATGAAATTTCCGAATTCGTGCCGCCGCGCCCGTAAGAGCGCTAACAAAATCCTTATCCGCGCGCTCGTAAGCGTCCTTAAAATCGCAAGCGGTATACTTCGCAATTGTATTTGCTCCGTCGAATTTTCTCGTATATTTTATAAGTGCCCTATCGCCCTCTTTCAACACGCGCGAAAGAATCTTTTTGACCCTTTTCGTAACGCCGCCGTCTTGTCCTAAGACGGTAGAACGCAGAGATTTGAGGAACACATATTCCTTATTATTGTCTGCTTTGATTATTTTCATTGTCAATCCTCAACTTGTTGGTCAAGTTCTCGATTTCGCGCTTTTTGAGCTTCAGACTTGCGCTGTTGGCAATAAGCCTCGCCGAAATATCCGCAAAAAACTCCACTACCTCGAGCCCGTTTTCCCTAAGCGTAGCGCCCGTCTCTACGATGTCGACTATACCGTCGGCAAGCTTAAGTATAGGCGCAAGCTCAACCGAACCTTCGATTTTGACGATTTCGACATCCATTTGCTTGCTCTCAAAAAAGCGACGGCTTACCTCGGGATACTTTGTCGCGATAGTCTTAATGCTGCAGCCCGAATAAAAATCGGTGCCCTTAAGCGCGGCGAGCGCAAAACGACAGTTGCCGAAGCCGAGCGCAAGAAGCTCGTATACCGCGCGGTTCATCTCCATTAAAGTATCTTTGCCGACCACGCCTACGTCCGCGACACCGTACTCGACATATGTCACTACGTCCGCGGCTTTTGCGAACACCACATTATACAGCCCGTCAAGCTCGATAATCAGCTTGCGACCTTTGTTGATAATCGGCGCGCAGTTTATTCCCGCTTTTTCAAGCAGCTCAACGGTATATTTTTCTAACCTTCCCTTGGTCAATGCAATGTTCAAAGTCCTCATAATACCACCCTCTCAACGGTATCTGCTCCGATTGCTATGACTTTGTCCGCATTTATTTGCTTCGCCCAAGCGATTGTTTGCTCAAGGGTATCGAATGGCGAGACACTACATTCCAAGCCTGACGCGATGTAGGAATCCATGCGCAGTTCAAGCGCGAACGCATCGGCAGTCTCAGAAAATATTACTACCGTTTTCTTTTTTGGTCTTTCCTTTGGCTGCTTTTTAAGAAGTAGTCGTGCCGCTTCATCGGTATTGACCGCGAAGCCGACAGCGGGCACTTCAAGACCGTATTCGCCGTACAAGGTATCGTAGCGTCCGCCCGACATTATCTCGCGGCTTTCGTTCTTGACAAAGCACTTGAATACAATGCCCGTGTAATACTCGTAATCGTTGATTACCGCAAGGTCTACCAACACATTATCCTTAAGATTGTTATCCTCGAGCGTTTTTAATACGATTCTTAACCCCTTTAGCGCTTCGCTTGCGCGAGCGCCGGTAAACAGCTCTTCCGCAATCGTCAGTACCTCGCCGCCGCCAAAAAGCTTGGGCAAACCCTCGAGCAATATGCGCCGTTCGGGGAGCATTGCCGCAAGCCGAGTAAGCTCGGGATAGTCTTTGGCGGCAATCGCGTGGCGCACAGCGCTTTTTTTGTCAATGTCCAACTCGTCAAGCAGCGCCTTGATAAAATCCATATGCCCTATCTCGATTATGAAGTCGTCGCCGAACAAAAGGCGCATGCTCTTTGCGGCAAGCATAAGTATCTCAATATCCGACTTCAAATTATTGAGCCCGAGCAGCTCGACGCCCGTCTGCATCACCTCGTCTGATTTTTTGTTGAGTTTGATATTGCGGCGAAACACCGGTTGACTATAAAATAGCTTTAGCGGCAACGCTAACTTTTGTAAATAGGCGGCATACAAGCGGGCTATCGGTTTAGTAGAATCGGGACGCATTGCAAGTAGCCTACCATAGCTATCGGTCAATGTATAAAGTTCGTTCTGAGAGACTTTGCCTACACCCTCCGAGAACAAATCGTAGAATTCGATACTCGGAGTTATGACCTCGGAATATCCATAGCTTGCATAAAGCGCTCGGAGCTTGTTCTCCACCGAGCGTAACACTCTACATTCCTCAAGCGCGTAATCCCTCGTACCCTCGGGAGTAATGCGGTCGTATCTTTTCATAAATACCTCATGGACTTTATCGCTTTAGCGCGCTAAAGTAATACTATAATAACACCGAACGCGGACTTTGTCAACGTAATTTTATAAAATAATCAAAAATTTATAAGCATATATTCAAAGACGGGCGGCAGTACGCGCGCGAATTGGGCGTTGCGTTTTGTAGGCGAATATATTATGTGTCAACGGGCAACGATTCATATGCGTACGCGAATACGGCATTGCGTTGAGTAGGCGAATATATTATGTGTCAAAGACGGGCGGCAATACGCGCGAATAAGGCTTTGTGTTTTATAGGTGCAATACTTCATGGTTCAAAAACAAATGGCGATTCACACACGCGAATACGGCATTGCGTTGAGTAGGCGCAATATATTATGTATCAAAAACGGACGGCAATACGCGCGCGAATAAGGCTTTGTGTTTTGTAGATACAACGCTTTATGTGTTCAAAGACAAATGGCGATTCACACACGCGAATAAGGCTTTGTGTTTTATAGGTGCAATACCTTTGTTTTACTTGACTTATATCCACTATAAGTTTAATATAAAAATAGAAGACTTTTTCTTCAAAATATATAGGAGAGGATAGAGGTGGAATCTGACAGTTGGAATAATACTAATGTCAAGCTAAAAGAAAATAGCCGTCAGCCCATTTTCTATTTTCTTTATTTAGCTTAAGACTGCATCTTTTTATTTATCAATTTGATTCTTGCAAAATCTTATCTCCTGTTATGGTGTTTTGACTATAGAAATAACATAT